>NZ_JBSXOH010000088.1:0-45848 GCF_056859355.1 Cyclobacterium sp. L-R | reverse complement strand
CCACTTCGTTGCTGTTTTCAATTTCACCATAGCGGTGCTATGCTAAAATTTCCAAACAGCCTGATTTTCTTGCGATTGCAACACTTCCCGTAAACACGGGACAGGCTTCACCCCTGACTATTGTCAGGACGGAGAAATCCTGTTACATAATCCGGGTTTAATACTTATAGATAGAAATCAAAAAAGGCAACCATTGAGGTTGCCTTTTTTGATTTCTAATAATGTCGTTTTGTTGTAGGTAATAAGGGTTTAAGGTTCAGTGTTGAATCATCCGCCTTCTCCAGGTTCTCCGAATACACCTACCATATTGAGTAATACAAATATTATCACGATGGGACAGATCCATTTGATAAAAAACATCCAAGCCTTTGCTGGAAAGCCTTCAAATGAAGGAGCGCCCATGGAAAGTTCTGAAGCAAAAACGCTGACTTTTTTAATCCAGCCGGAGTAAAGGCTTAGCATTAAGCAAATCACTACAATGGCTAAAGTTCCAAAGAAGAAATCCATAAGATTAAAGAAGCCTATGATATCATTACCAAAGAAGTTGATGTGCATAACGTTAAAGAAGTTTCCTTTAACAGATGCCAGGGAAGAAGGAATACTTAAAAACATTGCGGCTATACCGATTGTCCAAGCTGCCCTTTTTCTTGACCATTTTCTTTCATCTATAAAATAGGCAACAGGAACCTCAAGCATGGAAATACTAGAGGTGAGTGCAGCGACCAATAAGAGTAAGAAAAACAAACCTCCAATAATATTTCCGAATGGTTCAATTTGATCAAAAACTCTTGGTAAAACATTGAAAACCAAAGCAGGTCCTTCATCTGGGCTCACACCTGGTAATAAAGCAAATAGTGCAGGGAAAATCATTAAACCTCCCATAAGTGCCACGGTGCTGTCCATTCCGGCTATCCAGGCAGAAGACTTGATGATGTTATTGCTTTTCGGTAGGTACGATCCAAAAGTTATCATCAGTCCCCAACCTACAGACAAACTAAAGAAAGCTTGTCCAAGAGCAGATAAAACCACTTTGCCATTTATTTTGCTAAAGTCTGGAGAAAGGTAATATTCTAGGCCTTTTGATGCTCCAGGTAGTGTAATTGACCTTGCAGCGATAAGGATGATAATTAGAAACAATACGGGCATTAGAAATTTAGCCGCTTTTTCAATCCCACCTGAAATCCCACCTAGAACCACACTAATGGTTAATAGTATGAAAATCATGCAAAGAGGAATCACATAATGAGGTGTCTGAATAAAAACCTCAAAATCAATGGGGATGTTTATTAGTTCAGTAAATATGTACCCAATAGTCCAACCTGCAATTACTGAATAATAGCTAAGTACGGCAAAACAAACTACCACACACAATACCCCTGAGGATTGCCAGAACCTATTTCCTCCAGTTTCTTTGATAGCACCTACAGGGTTTTTTCCTGACTTTCTACCTAAGGCAATTTCATTTAGAAGTAAAGGAAGTCCTATTAGGAGGACGCAAACCAAGTAGACAAAGACGAATGCACCGCCACCATTTTGGCCAGTTATATAGGGGAATCTCCAAATGTTACCTAATCCAACGGCAGATCCGCCGGCAGCCATGATAAAACCAAATGATGATCCCCATTGTCCTCGAGATGGGGTTTTACTAGATTTTTGCATATTTTTGGGGTGGTTGATAGGCGTTCACAAAAAAATGGTTACAATTTATAATTAGCTAATTTAATTTGTTTTGCTAAAATTGCAATCCCTTCTTTGAAAGTTTTGGGTTTGAAACCCAAAATGTTTTTTGCTTTTGAAATATCCAGCCCGGTTTTTAAAGGTCGGGCAGCAACTTGAGCAAAAATGCTGGAATCTGTTTTCTTTATTCCTTCAATACTTAAATCAAAAAAATTGGCCGTCATCATGGCCATATCATAAGGTGTTAGTAATTCATCTCCTGAAATATTGAATACCCCAGTAGCATTTTTTTCTACAATAAGTAAACAACCATTCGCTAAATCCTCCGCAAGGGTGGGGGTTCTGAACTGATCATCAACAAGACTTAGTTCCTTGTTTTGTTCCAGGCCTTTTTTGACCCATAGGATGATGTTTGAACGACTCATGTCATGGGCAATTCCATAAACTAAATTTGTCCTGACTATGGCCCAATTGTATTTGTAATCCTGAAGGGCAATTTCAGTTTCTATTTTTGTTTTACCGTAGTAATTCAATGGATTAGGCTTTGCCAATTCATCGTATGGACCATTTTTACCGTCAAAAATAAAATCTGTAGAAATAAATATCAAATGAGATTTTGCCAATTCGCTGCCTTTCATGATGTTTAATGTGGCAGTAACATTTTGCTCAAAGCAGTCATGTCTATTGACTTCGCATCTGTCGACATCCGTCATGGAAGCGGCATGAATGACGTAATCAGGCGAATAAACCCTAAAAACGTCTATCACATCTTTAAGATTGGTGATGTCCATTTCTTCGTAAATGTACCCATCCCATTCTGTAGGCAAACGACAATCCCCTCTACCGGTGGCTATGGCATCATATTTTCCTTCAATAAGTATTTCTTTTATGATTTTCTGTCCCAATAGACCATTCGCTCCGGTAATCAGTATTTTCGGTTTTTTACTCTTGAGGATATTGATATCCATATTCTTTTGCGATTTTCTTTTTAGATACTAATTCTACATTTACTTTCATGTATACTGGTTCTACAGGCAAATCATTGCCCCTTGTTTCCAACGATGAAATATCGTCTAGAACATCCAGTCCTTTTATTACCTTTCCAAAAACAGTATAGGTGTCATCCAAGTGGGGGGTTCCTCCTACAGTAGTATAAGCTTGAATCTGATTTTTTCTTTTGTCTAATCCCAAATTTAAGTTAAAAAATTTTTCCAACACTATTTTATTGGAAAGCATTAAGGAATTTATGCTATCATATTCGCCTTTTTGATAAAGTTCACTGTATTTATTTCTTAATTCAGTATTGCTGTCCAGTTGGAGGTATTTTGAGAATGCTTTCTGAAGTTTCCTAATATCCGTTGTTAGGCTAGTATCATCATAAACTTTACCTTCTACTATATAAAACTGACAACCACTTGATCTCATTTCTGGGTTAATGTTGTCACCTTGTCTTGCCGCTGCGATACTGCCTTTTTCATGGATCAGGTTTTCATTGAATTCAGCAGGGAGAGTGTACCAGTCTTCCTGGTCCAAGCCTTCCTTATTGAATACATCTCCTCCTTGAATCATAAAATCCTCAATGATTCTATAAAAAGAGGTTGAATCGTACCTTCCTGAGCTTGCTAGATCGATAAAGTTCTCCTTATGCGCTGGTGTTTCATCGTAGAGAATGGCATACATCTTACCATAGTTAGTGTCAATGGTAATAAGATAGTCCTTTTCTGTAGCGCATGAGCCTGCAAATAGAATTAATATTGCACCCGTGATTATTCTTATTAATGAATATTTAGCCATTTAATCTCTGCTTAATTTCCTTTAATAACTGGTCCCCACCCTGGGATTTAATGTTTTCTGCTAATTTTTCACCTAGGAATACGGCGTCTTCTTCTTTGCCACTAAAAGAGGCGAAAAGTCGCTCTTTGCCATCAATCTGCATTAATCCACCTTCAAGGGTTAAAGTGTCGCCTTCCCATTGAGCTAGGGCAAAAGCAGGAATGCTGCAACCCCCTTCTAGTATTCTTAAAAAGCTTCTTTCGGCCTTTAAGCAGGCTGCAGACCTTGGATGATTGACTGCAGATTCTATTATGGTCTTCAGGCTTGGATCTAGTCCTTCATGAATTTCTACACCAATACTTCCCTGTCCTACGGCAGGGATAAATTCAGTGATAGGTAACTCTTTCCTGATTAGGTTGTCGTATCCCATGCGATGCACTCCTGCGTAAGCCAAGAGTAAGCCGTCGCAAATCCCACTTTCCATTTTGCCTACTCGCGTTTGCAGGTTGCCTCTAACATCAACGGTTTTGACATGAGGGTAAAAGTACTTTAAGGTAGCCACCCTTCTAGTAGCTGATGTTCCGAGTACTATAGGCTTACTAGTGTCTGCTAAATCTGGAAAATCGTCTTTATGGCTGATAATAATATCGTTGACTTTTTCCCTTTCAGTAAAGGCGATGGTTTCAAAACCATCAGGAAGGCGCGATGGTAAATCTTTGGCGCTGTGAACGGCAATATCTATTTCTCCAATTGCTAGTTTGGCTTCTAATTCTTCTGTGAAAACTCCTTTGCTTCCTATTTTTGAAATGGAGACATCTAGTACCTTGTCTCCTTTTGTCTCTATAGGTATTATGGTAGTAGATAAACCATTTTTGTTTAATAAATCTGCCACATAATTGGCCTGAAACAAAGCGAGTTTGCTTCCTCTTGTTCCTATTCTTATTGATTTCATTATGAGTCCGATTTCCTTTTTGCGTTTTTTTTCTGAACAGAATTTTCAATAAACGAAACGATGTTTCCTGCAATGTCAATTCCTGTCGCCTTTTCTATCCCTTCCAAACCTGGTGAGCTATTCACTTCCAGAATCAAGGGGCCACGGTCTGATTGCAATAGGTCTACCCCTGCAACAGAAAGCCCAAGAGCCTTGGCGGCATTGAGAGCTGCGGATTTTTCAGCACGAGAAAGCTTGATTACCTCTGCTTTCCCTCCTCTGTGTAGGTTGGAACGAAATTCTCCTTCAGCTCCTTGTCTTTTCATTGCTCCAACCACCTTATTGTTCACTACAAAAGCCCTAATGTCAGCTCCTTTTGCTTCTTTTATAAACTCCTGAACAATGATGCGTGCTTTCAGTCCATGAAAGGCTTCTATTACCGATTGTCCAGCCTTTTTTGTTTCAGCTAAAACAACACCCAGGCCTTGCGTGCCTTCAAGTAATTTTATAATCAGAGGAGCGCCTCCCACCATTTCTACAATTTGTTTTTCACCACCTTTAGAAAAGTTGGTGAATGCAGTTTTGGGCATGCCTAAGCCTTCACGGGAAAGGATTTGAAGGGAGCGTAATTTATCACGACTCCGAACAATTGCCTGAGATTCAATCACAGAAAACACACCCATCAGTTCAAATTGCCTGACCACAGCTGTGCCGTAAAAAGTGACTGAAGCGCCTATTCTAGGGATAATGGCATCAATTCCTTTCAGCTTCTCACCTTTATATATAATGTAAGGACCGGTTTGTTCTATGACCAAATCACAAGCTGAATGGTCTATAACTAAGGCTTCATGCCCAGCCTCTTGGATGGCTTTCATAAGCCGCCTCGTGGAATATAGTTGTGGATTTCTAGATAATACGGCTATTTTCATCAACGTTTATTTTTTTGCCTGGCCAGTACGATTTACCTTCTCAACATCTACCAAAAATCTGCCTTTAAGGACTTTTCTCCCTATTAATACAGCATTTTTCATTTTGGCACGATCAGAAAGTGTAAAAGCCGCTTGGCAATTGTGGTTCCCGAGGGTTAAGGTAGTATGGATTAAAAATCGCTTTTCAATGTGACCAAAGGAGTTTTTTACTTTTTTTACTTTATAATTACTAATATTTATTTTCTCTCCCGTATAGCCCTTGTCTCCAGGGGCCAATAGGATGATTTCCAGTGTTTTTTTATTGTCAACTTCCACCTCTTCTACAGAAGAAACATGAATAGAACAATTATAAGCTCCTGTGTCTACTTTGGCATTGATCGCTTTAATTCCCCATTCTGGAAGATCTATTGTTTCTTTTCTCCCAATAATTATTTTTTCCATGGCATAAAGTTAAGCTTTACTTGAACAATAGTGATGCCTGTTGAGGTTTTATTAATTTATGCAGCTTTGATAATCCGTGCTAAATTGAAAGCCAGATCTAAAAAGAGGATTTTAGGATTTGCATTTCTCTCAATATGGTAATGTGCATCATTTAATGCCGTATACATTTTAGTAAGCTTGTCATCATTCAATACAGCACTGCTGAATTTCTGTATAAAATCTCGGTCTTCATCACTTGTCCGCATTAACTCACTAAGCTGAGATCTGTTTAGTAAAGACTCCCGTATCACATTAATGCCTGTCAAAAGCAGGGACCTTTGTCCTTCCTTTGAGAAAGAGGTGATTTGTTCTGCGAAATTTACCAATTCTTGAATTTTAACTGAATAGCAGTTCCTAAGCCAATCTCTAAATATTAATGTGTTTTTATCCTCGATATTTTGAGAAAGTAAAATCGCTTCCCTTAAATTCCCGTCAGCCAAGGGAGCAATTTGCTGTGCAGCCACTGTAGTAGATAAGCCTTTATCAACCAAGAAATCCTGAATTTCTTCGTCTGTAAAATTCCTTACATGTATCTTCTGTGTCCTTGAGAGAATGGTGGTCAGAAGGCTTTCCGGCTGTTGACAAACCATAAGGAAGAGTGTTTTGGCAGGAGGCTCTTCCAATATTTTGAGCAGGGCATTGGCTGCGGAGGCATTCATAGTCTCAGGAGCCCAAATGAGCATCATCTTATAGCCACCTTCAAAAGATTTTAAAGACAGTGTTTTAACGATCTGCTTGGCTGCCGCTTTTGAAATGCTCAATGGTTTATTGATAGCCAGATGGTAATTCCAATCTTGAAGATTTCCATAAGGGTTTTTTAGAACAAATGAACGCCAAGAGGAAAGCAGATCCATTACTTCATCCTCATCACTCTTGCTTTTCTTTGCCGCAGGCAGAGGCATGGCAAAATTAAGGTCTGGATGTACTAACTTTTCCATTTTAAGGCATGAGGGACATTTTCCACATGCATCATCCTCTCCAGGATCAGCACAGTTGATGTAGGTGGCCAATGCCAAAACCAATGGGAGGTTTGGACTCCCCTCTTTTCCATGGAAGAGTAAAGCATGGGCCAGATGGTCGTTTTGGATTGCCTTTATTAATTTGACTTTCGTTTCCCCAAGTCCGGGGATGGATGAAAAAAGCATGGTTCGTTAATTTAAAATTCTTTGTCCCATATCCTATAAGGTCTGGTAACTTCAAATACCTTTTGAAGTATTGCTCTTTCCTTTTCGTCAAACTCCATTCCTTTCAAAGCCATTACTTTTTGGGCTGTTTCTTCGAATTTCATGAGTTTAAATGTGCTAAAACCTGAAGCTCCGCCACCCCAGGCAAAAGAAGAGACAAATTTTCGGGGAAACCCTTCTCCAAATACATTTGATCCAACACCTACTACAGTGCCGGTATTCAGCGTAGTGCCTATCCCTAATTTGGTATGGTCCGCCACCATAGAACCACAAAACTGTAGCCCTGTGTCTCCATATCCACCTTTGGTGTAATCCCAGATTTTCACGGGCATTAGGTTGTTTTTCATATTTGAAACCACGGTGTTGGCTCCTAGATTACACCACTCACCGACTACGCTATTGCCGATGTAGCCATCATGGGATTTATTACTGTATCCGAAAAAAACCGAATTGGATACCTCACCGCCTACTTTACAGGCAGGTCCAACTGTTGTGTTTTCTCGGATTTTGGCTCCCATACTTATGGTCGCTCCTTCGCATAAGGCGAAAGGCCCTCTGATCATCGCTCCTTCTGAAACCTCTGTGTTTTTCCCTATATAGATAGGGCCGTTGGTAGCATTCAAAATAGCAGCTCGTACTTTGGCTCCATTTTCTATGAAAATGGCTGGCTCATTGTACATATGGGTATGAGGGTCATCAGTCCCCCATGATACCCTTCGCTTTGTGATAATGTTAAAGTCTTTTCTGATTTCATCTCCATTCCACTGAAAAATCTGCCATGTCCTGCTAAGAAGTCTGATTTCACCTTCAAAGTCAATGCGTTTTTTGTCAGGCAAATGATCACTATGAAATTGCTCCGGACTTTCAAAAAAGGAAGCCAATAAAGTGTCTTGGTGCCATAGGGCCTCATTTTCTTTAAGTGAATTGATAGCGATTACCAGATCTTCATCAGGGCATAAGGCCCCGTTTATATACAAGGCCTTGACATTCAGTGCTTGGAATTTAGGTTGCAGGTATTGCTGAGTCAGGAATCCTAGGTTTTTGGCGTGGAGTAAGGATTGCCATTTTTCACTAATTTTAAAAATTCCAACCCTTATTTCTGCTATAGGGCGGGTGAATGTAAAAGGTAATAGATTACCTCTACTTTTCGGGTCATCAAATAAAACAATATCGTCCATATTACAAAAATAAAAAAGTCTATCAGAATTATGCTTCTGATAGACTTTATCTCAAAGAATAATATGAAAAACTTAATTTTTCTTATATCTTCTATTAAATTTCTCTACTCTACCAGCAGTATCCAAAAGCATTTTCTTACCAGTATAGAACGGGTGAGATGCAGAGCTAACCTCTACCTTTACCAATGGGTAGTCTTCGCCATTTTCCCAAGTGATGGTGTCATTGGTTTCAATGGTAGACTTGGTGATAAATTTATAATCACTGGAAGTGTCTAAGAAAACTACTTCTCTGTAATTTGGATGGATTTCTTTTTTCATTGTATAGCCTATTAATTTTTTCCTCTTCAAATTGAGGCACAAATTTACCCCTTTTTATAATTTTCTCCAAAACATTCCCTTTCAAATATAAAATACTTCGTTAATTTTATGTCATAAAGGGCCAAATCAACCAGTAGGCTAATTTTCAGACGGATGTTTAGAGGCTCAAATTTTCGAAATACGGGTTCCTTGATATAAATTATAGTATTTATGAAGTACTTTTTTCACTTTTTGTCGTTTTTTGTTTCCTACAATTCAAGTGTATTTGCACAAAGTCCACTTTTACCATTCAATCGGGACCTCTATAGTCTTGTGGAAAGGTATGAAATAAAAAATGGAAATTTTGATGATTCATTTCATACTGGAACCAAGCCATACCAAAGAAAAGAGGTTGCTCAATTTCTGCAAAAACTAAATAAAGAAGGCAACAATATAAGCAGCAAAGATGAATTTAACATCAACTATCTGCTACAAGACAATTGGGAGTATGTCTCCGATTCTTTGGCTGCTTCTAAACGCAGTTTGGGAAAACACCTTTATAAAAGGCCTTCAGATTTTTATTATTACAATGATGAAGTTTTTGATGTGCATGTCAATCCTGTCTTATACGTACAGGGTGGAGTAGAATCTTCCATTGATAGAATTCCATTTAGAAATACCAGAGGAATAGCCATTCATGGCAGCATTGATAAAAAAGTTGGCTTCTACACCATGTTGGCAACTACTGACCTGGCCTTTCCTTCCTGGGTGGATGCTTATGTGAAGGGGCATGGAGCGATTCCCGGTCAGGGTTTTTGGAAGCGGTATGGGGATGATGGGTACAACTTTTTTTCGGCTAGAGGACATATTTCCTTTGCCGCCACCAAACACATTCAGGTTCAAATGGGACATGATAGTCATTTTATTGGCGAAGGTTTGCGGTCTTTGGTTCTTTCTGATTTCTCCAATCCCTTTATGTTCTTGAGGATCAATACGAAAATTGGTAAAGTCGACTTCACCAATTTATGGGGGCAGATGATAGCAGATATTCTTACTTCTAGAGGTGTTCCTACTGATGGAAGGTATCCTCAAAAATGGTTCTCATTACACCGACTTGGCATTAACTTAGGTAAAAAGATCAATGTTGGTGTTTTTGAATCGGTGATGGCAAGTCAGGCCGATTGGAATTATTTTAATCCAGTAATTTTTTACCGTTGGGTAGAGCACCAACTAGGGACTCCCGACAAAGTAATGCTTGGAACAGATGTGAAATGGCACCCTGTTAGTGGGATGCAGGTTTATGGTCAGTTTGTTCTCGATGAATTTGTCTTTAATGAGTTTTTCAGCATTTCTGGAGATGGGTCTAGTCGAAATAAACACGGTGTGCAATTAGGATACAAATACATAGACATTGCAGGTATTAACAACCTGGACTTGCAAATGGAATACAATCAGGCTAGACCTTTTACTTTTCAGGAGAAATTTGACTATCAGTCTTATACCAATTACCGTATACCTTTAACCCATCCAAGAGGTGCGAATTTCAGAGAGGTTTTGTCTGTTTTGAGGTTTCAGCCTTTACCTAGATTGACTCTTGTTGGGACTTTGATGTATCAAATGTATGGTGCAGATCCTACCGAAGAGGATAATTTTGGTGGAGATATATTAAAAAACAGAAGGCAGACAAGTACTGGTCTATATGGTAATTTTATTGGGCAGGGTAACAAAAACAAAGTGAGCATGGCCACCCTTCAAGCGCACTTTATGTTGCGTCACAACTTATATATAGATCTTTCTCAAACCTTCAGGCAAGACCAGTCGGATGGTGGTATAAGCTCTAAGACTTCTTATGGACAATTGGCACTAAGATTAAATATGGGAAGATTTGATCAACATTTTTAAGACCAATTCAATTTTTAGCGACTCCTCCTATTAAAAAGTGGTAAATTGCACGCTTAATCTGCCTATTTGGAAACTATAATTTAGCTGAAATATGTTGAGGTTTCCTAATTGGGTAGGCCAGGTGATTTTTATCGTCTCGCCAGATCTAAGAAGGTCTTTAACCAGTTTAGATTCAGGTTTTATAAAGCTTAGAATTAGCATGATTTAGGTTGATACTATTAGGGCCTAATGGGCATGCTGTTTTCATCGTGATAATTAGATTAATTTATGAATACATATTTGAGAATATTGGCTTATGCGCGTCCATACAGGAGGTATTTTCCTACTTATATTTCCTATGCGTTATTGGCTATTGTTTTTGGTCTATTGAATTTTACGCTGTTAAAACCACTTTTTGATGTGATTTTTGAGCAGGTGGGAAAGGATGAATTGCAGGTTTACGCCAATAAGCCGGATTTTTCTTTTAGCGTGAATTACTTCATGCATTTATTTAACCACTACTTTCTTCAGGTTGCCGATACTTATGGGAGATTTGGCACTTTAGCTTATGTTTGTATTATCATTGTAATCTCTGTGTTTCTAAGCAATTTATTTGCTTACCTCTCCGGTGTGGTCTTAGCCAAAGTACGGGCGGATATTATCCAAGGTATGCGGGTGCATATTTTTGATGCAGTAAGTAATATGCATCTCGGTTATTTTTCCGATGAGAGGAAAGGAGATTTGATTAGTAAAATGACCAATGATATTCAAGAGGTTGAAAACAGTATTGTACAGTCTCTGAGGGTGATTTTCAAAGAACCGGTGACCATTATTCTTTACTTCGGGGTATTGTTTTTCATGTCCTACCAACTTACCTTATTTACGATCTTGTTGATCCCTGTGTCTGGAGCGATCATCGGTTATATTACGAAGAAACTTAGGAAAAAAGCAGAGCAAAGTCAGGAGTCATTAGGAAGGATAGTCAATATCCTTGATGAAACAATCGGAGGCATGCGTGTGGTCAAGGCATTTGGAGCGAGAAAATTTGTTCAGGATAAATTTGAATCTGAGACGAATTACTATGCAAGGGTAAATGTGTCAATGGCTAGAAAAAATGAACTAGCTTCACCCATAAGCCAGTTTTTAGGGGTTTCAGTGGTCGCTGGGATCTTGCTTTATGGAGGGAATCTAGTCCTTAACAATACTTCCTCATTAAGTGCGAGTGAATTTATTGCCTACATTATTCTATTTACCCAAGTATTGAACCCGGCCAAAGAAATCTCTAGGGCACTCAGTAGTATACAGCGAGGTTTGGCGTCGGCCCGTAGAATTTTTGCAGTAGTGGATACCAAACCTATGATCGAAGATGGCTCAGATGCCAAGTCTTTGAATGCATTTACGGATTCGGTAGTTTTTGAAAATGTGGCTTTTGCCTATCAGGAGGCAGCTGTATTGAATAATATAAATTTTGAATTAAAGAAAGGCCGTACCATTGCCTTGGTGGGTCCATCGGGAGGGGGGAAGTCCACTTTAGCGGATTTGTTACCTAGGTTTTATGATCCTACCAAAGGGGAAATTAAAATTGATGGTGTTGGATTGAGTACTTATAAAATCGGAGATGTTAGGAAATTAATGGGGATAGTAACGCAAGAGTCGATTCTTTTTAATGACAGCGTTTTCAATAATATTGCCTTTGGTATGGAAGGTGTGTCCTTGGAGAAAGTTCAGGAAGCTGCTAAAATCGCCAATGCTCACGATTTTATTATGGATCTCGAGCAGGGCTATGAGACAAATATAGGCGAAAGGGGAGGCAAGTTGTCTGGAGGACAAAGGCAAAGGGTTAGCATAGCCCGGGCAGTGTTAAAAAATCCGGAAATTTTAATTTTAGATGAAGCAACATCCGCACTTGATTCAGCATCAGAGAGGTTGGTACAAGAGGCATTGTCTAACTTAATGCAAAACAGAACTTCTTTGGTCATTGCCCATAGATTGAGTACAATTCAACATGCAGATGAGATCTTGGTAATAGAGGGCGGAAGTATTGTAGAAAGGGGTAGTCATGAGGAATTGATCCAAAAAGGAGGATTGTATAATAAACTTTCTCAAATGCAGTCTGTTTAGTATATTGTGTAAAGAAACCCTTATAAAACATGTTATGAAAAAAATTAACAGCATATTTCAGCTTTTAACAGCTTTGTTTTTCGGTATAGGACTGGTTTATTTTCTCACCTATGAGAAAATGTGGAGTAGTATTCCAATGACCAGTGAAGTTGTTTCCTGGTTATTGGCAGGCTTGGTTATCTACCTGATTACTTGGGGGACGAGTTGGGGATATACCAGTAGTCTAAACAGCCGGATTAAGAAAGTCGAATTAGAAAAAAAGGACCTTAAAGCCATGGTGTTTGATCTTGAGAGAGGAATGAAAGCAGATCAGATAGTTAAGAAACCAGAAGTATCACAGGATGACGTTGAGCCATCTTCCATCAAACCAAGAGAGAATTTTAAATAGTCAATTTGTTCGATGAGTGGGTATGGATTTTTCATTTTCATAAAAAGCTTTTAAGAATGGTAGCGAAAACTTTTGGTAGTGCAGTCTCAGGTGTAGATGCCAAGTTGATCACCATTGAAGTAAATGTAGGTCAGGGGACAAGTTTTTTTATGGTAGGTCTTCCTGATAGTGCAGTGAAAGAAAGTCAGCAAAGAGTAGAGTCAGCCCTTAAATATTATGGTTACAGGATGCCAAGACAAAAGGTAGTTATAAACTTGGCACCCGCTGACATTAAAAAGGAAGGATCGTCTTATGACCTTCCAATAGCTATTGGAATTATGCAGGCTTCTGAGCAAGTCGTTTTCCCTGAGATGGAGAAATACGTGATCATGGGAGAACTGGCTTTGGATGGTAAGTTAAGAAGAATCAAAGGTGTACTGCCCATAGCTATTGAAGCAAGAAAAAAGGGTTTTAAAGGTTTTATTTTACCCAAGGAAAATGCGAAAGAAGCTTCCATTGTAAATAACCTTGATGTAATACCAGTGGAAACGCTCCAAGAAGCAATTCATTTTCTTGAGGGTACAAGGTCAATTGAACCATTGGTTACAGATACTAGAAATATCTTCTATGAATCCATAGAGGAGAGTGATTTTGATTTTGCAGATGTGCAAGGTCAGGAAAATATTAAAAGGGCTATGGAAATAGCAGCAGCGGGTGGACACAATGTCATTATGATAGGTCCTCCTGGTGCTGGAAAAACGATGTTGGCCAAAAGGTTGCCTTCAATATTGCCTCCTATGAGCCTTCAGGAGGCATTAGAAACCACCAAAATCCATTCTGTTGCGGGAAAATTAGGTGCAAGTTCATCCTTGATTGCCCAAAGGCCCTTTCGTTCCCCACACCATACCATTAGTGATGTTGCCTTAGTAGGAGGTGGAGGGAATCCTCAACCAGGGGAGATATCGCTATCTCACAATGGGGTTTTGTTTTTAGATGAGCTCCCTGAGTTTAAAAGAACTGTTCTTGAAGTGATGCGCCAGCCGCTAGAGGAACGAAGAGTGACGATCTCTAGGGCGAGAGTTACGGTGGATTTTCCAGCCAACTTCATGTTAATTGCAAGTATGAATCCCTGCCCATGTGGATTTTATAATCACCCTGACAAAGAATGTGTTTGTGGTCCTGGAGTAGTGCAGAAATACCTCAATAAAGTGAGTGGACCCTTACTGGATAGAATTGACCTTCACGTAGAAGTGACTCCAGTGAATTTTGATGAGATGACTTCAGATAGAAAATCTGAAGATAGCAGGTCTATCAGGGAGAGGGTGACCAAGGCTAGAGAGCTTCAGCAAATAAGGTTTGCCAATAGCACGGAGGTACATTGCAATGCGATGATGCCTTCACATACAGTGAAAGAAGTGGTGAAAATTAACCAAGCAGGGAAAACTTTACTTAAAACGGCAATGGACAGGCTTGGACTTTCGGCAAGGGCATATGATCGAATATTGAAAGTTTCCAGAACGATTGCTGACCTTTCGCTATCAGAGGATATAAAAGTGGAGCACCTGGCAGAAGCCATTCAATACCGCAGTCTTGATAGGGATGGATGGGCAGGATGATTCCGAATGAATAGTCCTACTTAATTTTTCATAGAAGAATCAAGTAGGTTTGCTTATATTTGCCTGATCATCTGAGTGATAATTGGAAAAGATGATTTTGATAAATATCAAAATAATTGAATTGATTTTATGTGGACTAAAGAAACCAAAATTCAAGCAGAGATGGAAATGGCTAATTCTACTTCGGTATTTGCACCTGGATTAACGATCAAGGGAGATATTGAGGCTGTAAGTGATATTAGAATAGAGGGAGATGTGTTTGGTGATGTAACTACTCCCAAAAAAATTATTATCGGGATTTCAGGTAAGGTAGAGGGAGATATAAAAGCTTCCGAAATTTGTGTGATGGGCGAAGTTTTGGGCGATATCTTTATTGAAGGTCTAGCAAGGTTTACTTCTGAAGCAAAAATGCGTGGAAAAGTTTACTCCGAAAAAATCGAAATTGAATCTGGTGCTGATATGGAAGTGCTCCTATCTAAATATAAAAAGTATTTGAGTCAAATTAAGGAAAAGCAAGCATCAATTCACGCAGCAAACCCCATAATCTCCCAGAGACTATTTGATAAGTCTATAGTGAAAATGGAGGAATAAGTTAATCTTTATAGATGCTGTCAAAAGCCTGAGTTAAGTCTTCTATCAAATCATCACAGTTCTCAATACCTACAGACATTCTAATGAGTTGATCAGGAATGCCAGCGTCGTCCGCCTGAACTTTAGATCTTCGTTCAATTAAGCTTTCTACCCCTCCCAAACTGGTTGCGTCAGTAAAGTATTTTAATTTACCTATCAGAAGATCGGCGTCATTGGCATTTCCCTTGATGAGAAAGGATAACATTGCTCCAAAACCAGACATCTGTTTTTTTGCCGTTTCAAAACCTTCGTGGTCGCTTAGTCCTGGGTAAAATACCTTTTCAACTTCCACTCTGCTATTAAGGAAGTCCGCAATTTTACCTGCATTGTGGGTATGGGCCCTCATACGGTAAGGCAAAGTTTTTATACTTCTGGTCAATAAGTAGCAGTCCATGGGAGACGGTACGGCCCCCGCCAATCGCTGGATATTTTTAATGCTTTCCCAAAATGAGTCTTGCTCTTTAGTGACCAAAATTCCACCTAGGATATCACTGTGACCACTAATGTATTTGGTGCTGCTGTGCATAACAATATCCGCTCCCAGTGACAGGGCCTGTTGATAAACAGGTGTGGCAAAGGTGCTGTCACAGGCGATGATGAGTTGGTGCTTTTTGCCAATTTCGGAAAGAGATTTAATGTCAGAGATCTTAAGAAGTGGATTTGAAGGCGTCTCGATCCAGAGCAATCTTGTATTGGGTTTTATTGCATCTGTAAGTTGGTTTGGTTTGGTTAGGTCAATAAAATCCACTTCTATTTTTCCCGAATACACAGTCTTGAGGAGCATTTTCATTCCATGATACATGTCATCGGGAGCGATGATGTGAGATCCTGCAGGAAGTGCTTGGAAAACGGCATTACCTGCTGCGTTTCCTGAGGAAAATGCAGCAGCATCGGCTCCTCCTTCAAGAGAAGCCAAAACGGCTTCCAATGATTTTCTATTGGGATTTTGCAGTCGGGTGTACATCATGGTCCCCTCCTGATGCTCAAAGGTCGTTGAAAGGGTAATAGGCTGGATTACAGGTTTTAGTGGGTCGCTTACTATGTTCCCACCATGAACAGCAATAGTTTCAATTTTCATGTTAGACCTTTTTATTGCGTTTTACCTTTCAACTCTCCTTTAAGGAGTAGGTGTATTGTATTATCGGATTCGATCTACAGAGCGAACAAGCATCTCATCTTTTTTGATAAACCTGTTGGCTACCAAGTTTAAAATTAACCCAAGGACAATGCTGTAAAACCCAATTAAAAAGGCTCCTCCAACGGTGGGGTTAAAGTTTTCGTTGGCTTTAAAACTTGTGTAGACGGCTAAACCTAGTGTAACACCCATCAAGATGGCGTTGACCATATTTAAAAGCAATTGCTTTTTTCTGTTTTTGTACTGAAACAGGCTGAAAATGGCCAAGGAAGCTGCCAGAAGCGCTAATATCCCTATATAAATGTTTCCTTCTTGAGAGATAACATTTTCTTGTGGGATTTCCATAACAGTGGTATACCATGCTGTCATTTCCATAGACTGTGTCTGCAATGGATTTACTTGTAACCAGATGGGTGACAAGGTGGAGGTAACCATCGCAACGGCTACCAAAAGTAGAAATACACTTTGAATTCTTTGAATCATCTTTAAATCTTTTGACAAAGAAACTGGGTTATTTGAATTTTCGCAAGGAATATTCAAAATCCAACTTGAAATTAGGGTATATTTTTATCTTTGCAGTTGAAATGAATGAATCTCCCCGCTATTTTATAGAACTTTCCTACGACGGCAAAAACTACCATGGCTGGCAAAAGCAAACCAATGCCATATCCGTTCAGGAAGAATTGGAAAAAGCTTTGTCTATACTTTTTCGTCAGCCCATTAGCATTATGGGTAGTGGACGTACGGATGCCGGTGTGCATGCCTTGCAACAATTCGCCCACTTTGATTATGAACTGGAATTAACAAGAGAATATTTTATCAAAAGAATCAATGGCTTGCTTCCTCCGGATATAGCTGTTTTTGATATTTTCCCTGTCAATAAAAAAGCACATGCTAGGTTTGATGCGACCTTTCGGAGGTATGAATACCATATTACATTTAGAAAAGACCCATTTATTATGGGGAAAGCCTGGCACTGTTATTACGACCTGGACCTTGAGGCCATGGCTTCAGCTGCTTCTTTATTGTTGGGAAGGCAGGATTTTGAATGCTTTAGCAGAAGGAAAACCAATGTAAAAACCTTCGAATGTGAAATTAATAATGCTTATTGGGAACAAACTAGTAACGGTTTGGTCTTTCATATACAGGCCAACCGATTCTTAAGAGGAATGGTAAGGGCTATAGTAGGGACTTTGGTCAAAGTTGGTAGAGGACAACTCGATAGTGCAGGAGTCACAGAAATAATAGCCAATAAAGACAGGAACCTAGCAGGAACTTCTGCGCCTCCTCAGGGATTGTTTCTGAGCAAAGTGAATTATACAGACCGAATTTATAAGTAAAATATTACCGTATTGGGACTTGAAAAAGAAAATGTAAAAAGTGGTGATATAATTGACACCAAAGTTTTAAGGAAACTCTACGAGTTTGTGACTCCTTATAAGCAACGGTTTTATATCTTGGTTGCCCTTACTTTACTATTGGCTGTATTGGCTCCCACAAGGCCTTTGTTGATTCAGAAGGCTATTGATGATTATGTCACATTAGGGGATGCAGCTGGCCTAATGAGAATGACCTATCTTTTAATAGGTTTATTGGTTGTACATGCATTGGTGCAATTTGGTCATACCTACCTCTCTGGCTGGATAGGTCAGGTTATAATCAGGGATATACGGGTCAGACTATTCAAGCATTTATTGAAAATGCGCTTAAAATACTTTGACAATACCCCAATAGGCAGACTGGTTACCAGAAATATTTCAGATGTGGAGACCCTTTCGGATGTGTTTAGTCAAGGGTTGGCAGAGATTATAGGCGATTTATTGCAATTGGTAGCGATTTTAGGCGTAATGTTTTATGTAGATTGGCAACTTACATTGGTAAGTTTATGCACCTTGCCATTGCTTATTATCTCTACTTATATCTTCAAAGAAAAAGTAAAGGTGTCCTTCAATGATGTTAGAAATGCTGTTTCTAACCTAAACTCTTTTTTACAAGAGCATATCACGGGCATGAATATAATTCAAGTATTCAATAGAGAAGAAAGGGAGTATGAAAAGTTTCAATCTATAAATAAGGAGCATCGGAAGGCGCATCTTAAATCCGTAATGTATTACTCTGTTTATTATCCGGTTTCTGAAATTATTCAAGCAATGGGGATTGGTTTGGTAGTTTGGTACGGTGCTACAGGTGTTTTTGATATGGAAATCAAAGTCGGTGTGCTTATTTCATTTATAATGTACCTGCAGTTGTTTTTTAGACCTATAAGGATGATTGCGGATAGGTTTAATACCCTTCAAATGGGAGTGGTTAGTTCCTCAAGAATTTTCAGCATTTTAGAAAATGATGAACAAATCCCAGATGAGGGAGCGAATTCTCCAGAGAGCGTTAAAGGAGAGATAGAATTTAAAAATGTTTGGTTTGCCTATAATGATGAAGAGTGGGTATTGAAAGACTTAAGCTTTAATGTAAAGCAAGGAGAAACCATAGCTTTAGTGGGAGCTACAGGAGCAGGAAAGTCCTCAGTGATCAATCTTATAAGTCGCTTTTACGATATCAATAAAGGGTCAATAGCAATAGATGGAAGTCCAATTAAGGAGTTTGATTTGGCCACACTTCGCCAACATGTAGGTGTTGTCTTGCAGGATGTATTTTTGTTTTCTGATACTATATTTCAAAATATTACTCTTGGAAACCCAGATATTACCAAGGAGCAGGTGCTTTATGCGGCTGAATTGGTAGGAGCAAGGAGGTTCATTGAAAGATTACCTGGAGGTTTGGAATATGATGTGAAAGAAAGGGGAGGGACCTTGTCTGTAGGACAGCGACAATTGATATCTTTTGTTAGAGCAATGGTTTATGATCCGGAAATAATAATCTTGGATGAAGCTACTTCATCTGTAGATACAGAAACAGAAGAATTGATTCAAGGGGCGATTGAGAAAATGATGCATGGTAGAACCTCCATAATCATTGCCCATAGGTTGTCTACTATACAAAAGGCAGACAAGATTATAGTTTTGAATAAAGGAGAAATTGTTGAGGAAGGTAAACACGAAGTTTTATTAAAGCAGGACGGTTATTATTCTCAATTGCATGAAATGCAGTTGAATTCTGTCGTGGTGGATTGAGTTTAGGAGCCGGAGGCATGCACTAGGGGGCTCTATTCTTTGATTAGAAATGTCAGAAGAAAGAAAGCCATTTAAGCTTTTTATTACTAAGTAGTTGAAATCAATGTATTAAAGAGATGAGTTTATCGTTTTAAGTTTTTTAGGTGCTCAATCTATTTCATTGATTGTTTTGGCCTTATTTAAATAGGTGTAAATCCTTTTCGATAAAGTAAGCTAAACTGTAACTTATTCCGTTATGTAAGCGTTTGTAAGGCATTATTCAAGGAATTTAAATTTAGTTATTGAACATGAAATACCTATTGTCATTTCTTTTAATTTTAGTTGCGTCTACCTCATTTGCTCAGCAACATCAATTGGGGTTGAGAATTGGAGACCCCTATGGGATTACTTATAAAACGCCTGTAAATGGTAAGTTTTCCGTTGAAGGTATTTTGGGGAGAGGGAGCCAGAATAGTAGTCAGTATTATAGACGGACATTTGAAAATAATAGACCTGTAAGCTCTGCCAGGTATTTTGGACATCAGGTTTCTGGTGCTTTTTCGTTACATGCCCGAGGTATTTATGAAGAATCATTCAGTGATGATTTTAATATATCTGAGGGAGACCTTACCGTATATGCAGGTTTAGGATTGCAGTTTCGATCAGTCAATATCGATTATTTTTATACCACACCTAATGCTACTCCAAATACAGCTGAAGTAAGAGAAAGCCGTACAAATATTGATTTCGGTCCTGAGGTGTTTTTAGGTTCTGCCTATTATTTAGAGGATTTGCCTATTGGTTTTTTTATTGAGGTAGGGTTTCTGACTGAGATTGTAGATAGGCTACATCTAAAAGGCCAAGGAGCTATTGGAGCTAGGTATTTATTTTAAAATTAATGGTGAAAAGAAAAATAATATTACTGTCTATAGGTGTATTCTTACTCCTTCTTAGTTCACTTTATGTTTATTTGGGAGGATTTATTGCCATTGAACTTAGGCAGACAGAATGTTCTGATTTGAATTTGGTAGGGTTGAATTATATAGGTATTCCGCAGGATGAAAAGATTGGGGAATATTTTCGGGAGGTAGAAACTGCACGAAAAGACAAACCTTTGCAGACCATTTACTATATAGAACCTGAAGGTAAAAGAGATACTCTACATGTTTTTATTGGCTATGAATCCGATCGGATAAATGAAGGCCTTTCAACACCTTGGGTCTCCCAATCGGTAGAGTGTCAAAGTGCAATTGTGGCAAAACTTGAAATGAATCGTTTTGTTATGCCCGGACCTGATAAAACGAAAAGGGCAATTCAGGATTTCGCGAAAGAAAAAGGGCTTACTTTAAAAGGGATTTACATCGATAAAATAATATCCAGTGATCATGTAGAGGTGTGGGCTCCAGTAGGTTCATAACAGAAGGTGCAAACCAAGTCTAAATTTTGAATATGCTTATTATTAAAGAAGGCAAATAGTTTTAAAAGAGGGAGAGTTGCAGAAATCAAATGTTTTGCTCTTGAATAAATGATTTGGTATGATTTTGGATTCTCTTAAAATAGATACAAATAAATTTTATACATATGAATAGAAGTAATCGATTATTAGGCATGAGGTCACTTTTTGTACTTTTGGCAGCTTTTGTTATGTGGAGCTGTGAAGGTCCAGTAGGACCGGTAGGACCTGCTGGAGCAGACGGAGTCAATATTGTTGCCGAAGTCTTTGAAGTAGAAGGTGATTTTACCCAAGCTGGAAATTTCGGTATTAGGGGTGAATACGGGTTTGATATTTTGGAATCTGATAAGGTATTGATTTATAGGCTGGGTGGATTGGACCAAGATGGTATTGATATTTGGAGGTTATTGCCACAGGTTGAATTTCATCCCAATGGGATTTTCACTTATGATTTTGATTTTACTTACTACGATTATTCCATATTTTTGAACGGGGACTTTAACTTAAATACATTAGAGTCTGGATATACAGACAATCAGATATTCAGAGTGTTGATCATTCCTGCTGATCGTATAGATCTGAGGATGGATTATTCAAATCATAGTGCAGTCTTGGAAATGCTAGGTGTAGATGAAAATGATATTCAAAGGAAGGTTTTGAATTAATCAAGGTTAAAACCTTCTATAACTTACTTAAAACAGTTTACCTATTGGTAAGCTGTTTTTTTTATGTTTTGTTGTAATTGGAGATTTTACACATTATCTTTCATAAATAGCTTGGTGAAAACTTGAAGAAAATTATAGTTTTATGAGAAAAATTGTATATCTAATTGCAATGGTGGCTCTATTCGTGTTGCCAGCATGTGAGGGCCCAGAAGGACCCCAAGGCCCTCCTGGTGTTGCAGGAGTTGATGGTCAGGATGGTGAAGACGGTGAAGATGGAATTTCATTACTTAATTTGGTTGTGGAAGCAGAGGTGGACTTTACTGCAGAAAATAATTATTCGAGTGCATTTACTTTTGAAATAGGGGAGGGAGATAATCTCTTGGTGTATATGCTTTGGAATGTTATCGATGAAAAACCTCTTTGGGCACCATTACCTAATACGGTTTTTTTAGATGAAGAAAAGACTTTGATTTACAACTATCAATTTACAGCGGATTTTTTCATGGTCTTTATGACTGCGAATACTAATTTGTCTGAAATTTCCGAAGATTGGAAGCTCAATCATTATTTTAGAATTGTCTATCTACCAGGGGATTTTCTCCAAACCAATGCTAAAATAGATCTTAATGACTATGAAGCGGTTACAAAAGCGCTGGGTGTAAGTGAAGCCGATGTTGTAAAATTGGACTAAAAAAATTAACTAATTGTACTATTAAGTTACCAGAGCCATTCCTGTATTTTCAGGAATGGCTCTTATTGTTTGTACTTTCTTGTTCTTTTTTGTGGTAAGTTGGATTATATTTGTGGCATGCAAATAAAGAATGATTTACTTCTAAGAGTCATTAGGGGGGAGAAAGTGGAAAGAACTCCGGTATGGCTTATGCGTCAGGCCGGACGAATACTGCCCGAATACAGAGCAGTTAGAGAAAGTGTAAGTGGATTTATTGAGTTGGCTCAGACGCCTGAATTAGCTGCAGAGGTCACCATACAGCCTGTGGATTTATTAGGAGTAGACGCAGCAATTATATTTTCTGATATATTGGTAGTTCCTGAAGCCATGGGCTTGCCATATAGAATGATTGAAAAGAAAGGACCTTGGTTTCCGGAGACCATTGGGTCTGCCAAGGATTTAAAACGTTTGCAGATAGCAGATCCAGGCGAATCCTTAAATTATGTTTTGGAAGCCATCCGGTTAACCAAAAAAGGATTGAACGGCAGAGTGCCATTGATAGGCTTTGCTGGTGCTCCTTGGACAATTTTTGCCTATATGGTGGAAGGGTCTGGAAGTAAAACCTTTTCTAAAGCTAGGGCAATGTTATACCAAAACCCTGAATTGGCTCATCAGCTTTTGGAAATGATTACCAAAACCACCATAAAGTACTTGAAAGCTCAAATAGAGGCAGGGGCAAATTTAATTCAGGTATTTGACAGTTGGGCAGGTATTTTACCTCCTTACCAATACAGGGAGTTTTCCATGAAATACATTAAACGTATATGTGAGGCCATAACGGAAGCACCAGTAACAGTTTTTGCCAAAGGGGCCTATTTCGCAATGGAAGACATTAAAGACCTTCCTTGTGAAGTTGTGGGTTTGGATTGGAATATGGATATAGCCACCGTTAGTAAGCAAATGAATGGGGCCAAGGTGCTGCAAGGTAATCTTGATCCAGCAGCATTGTATGCGGAAGATGATGTATTGGTTGCTCAGACTAAGAAAATGCTTGATCAGTTTAAAGGCGATAAGCACATAGCCAATTTGGGCCATGGAGTATATCCTGATATATCTCCAGAAAAAGTAAAGCTATTTATTCAAACTGTAAAAGATTACACTAGAGTTACTTAAAATTTTTATGGTTTGATAATGTGACAAAGTGAAATTTGCTATTCATTAAGGTTCGCCGGTATTTGTACTTCTGGCGAACCTTTTTTTGATTTTTAGCCCTAACTGCCTGATTTTAAATTCATCAAAAATTTGTTTATACCGGAATTGCTGAATATATTTGCTTTATTGTATTTCAAATACAGTAAAACGATTTATAGTTTAAGTCCGGTGATTCACAGATCATTAACATGGAAAAATTTTTAAGAAAGAGGGATGAGCCAGAATTTTTAACGAACAAGCTCAGTGGTTATATTACTCCCGAGGGAAAAATTTTCCTTAGTGATCAGTTCAATTTGAAGGTGAAAAGAGCCTTTGATTTGATCTTCTCTTCCTTGTTTATATTATTCATCATGCCATGGTTGTTTCCGATTATTGCATTATTGATTAGGATTGACTCTAAGGGGCCGATTATCTATAAGCAATTGAGACATGGTAGAGGGAATAAGACATTTAGGTGTTATAAATTCAGGACCATGATAAAGAATCAGGAATCTGACACTAGGCAAGCTTCTAGAAATGATGCCCGCGTAACAAGGATAGGGCGATTTTTAAGAAAGTCCAGTTTAGATGAAATCCCTCAGTTTTTTAATGTATTGATGGGGGAGATGTCCGTCATTGGCCCTAGGCCACATGCTGTGCCTATGAATTACATGTTTTCTACAGACATAAGTAATTATATGTTTAGGCATTCTGTAAAGCCAGGTATTTCGGGATTGGCTCAAATAAAAGGCTTTAGAGGTGAGATATTAGGCTTTTATGATATTTATGGTAGGATTAAATTAGATCATTTTTATATCAGGAATTGGTCATTGGTTTTAGATTTTAAAATTTTGTTCTGGACCTTGGGTGTTTTTTTTAACAAGAATGGCGCTGCTTATTAAATTGCAGCCTCTTTAAATTTGATTTTATCAGCTATTTACTTTCAATAAAATTCAGGAACGCTTTTTGGTAGAGGTCGTCATGTCTGCATTAATCCGATTGCTTGTGCATTGAATCAACTTTATTCAAGTGATATAGGAGTAAAAACCACCTAAATTATTTTTAATACCATAAAAATGAATTTTAAATACAAAAAAAAGACTTTTAAGATTATTTTTTTCTCCAAATCCTTGCATTGTGAAAAATGCTTTATATATTTGTAAAAATGTATTTCAGATATACATAAATGTTTTTTAGATAGGTAATTAGGTTTAGGAGAGGATTCGTAAAGATTGTTAGAGATGGAAAATGTTTTAGTAGACCAAAAATTTGGTCGAACCTTAGAAGAGGAAAATTTTGTTAATGACCAAACTCAAAGAGAAATCAAAATTCTATATGGTCAAAATGATGATAACAGCAAAAGAGTATTGAAAAGAGCTTTTGATCTGTTTGTGTCTTTTTTTACATTGATTTTTGTTGTTTCGTGGTTATTTCCAATTATTGCAATTTTGATTAAACTGGACTCAAAAGGCAGTGTGTTTTTTAAGCAGTTGAGACATGGAAGAGACAATGAATTGTTCTATTGTTATAAATTTAGAACGATGGTCAAAAACAAGGACGCAGATACCAAGCAAGCTACTGTTAATGATTCAAGGATTACTCGGATTGGTAAGTTCTTAAGAAAATCCAGTTTGGATGAGTTACCACAAGTAATAAATGTAATTTTGGGGGATATGTCTATAGTAGGTCCTAGGCCTCAGGCAGTGCCAATGAATATCGAGTTTGCTAAAGAGATTGATAATTTCATGTCTCGTCACCAGGTTAAACCAGGTATTACAGGTCTTTCTCAAAGCAAGGGCTTTAGAGGAGAAATAAATAGCTACCATGAATTGTATTCAAGGTTTAGGTTGGATTCCTTTTACGTTAGGAAATGGTGTCTTATCTTTGATATTAAGATAATAATTGATACCGCTATTTCTTTAATGAGTAAAAGTGAGAAAGCGTATTAAGAAGGATAAATAAACAGCAAAAGGATTAAACAGCTTAGATCCTATACCATTGTTTATCAGTTGAGTTAGTAATTTTTAAGGCGAATAAAGATTTAATTTGAATTTTTTCGCAAATAAATCAGCCTTAGTTTAAATGACAATGGGTTTAAAACTTTGACAGATAAATGCTTTTTACCTATTCAAAAGTTAATTAAATATCATAATACACCCTCTTTGGGAACGGAATTCAAGGAGGCTAAGTGTTTTAAAATGTTGTCTAGGTGAGTAAGGCATAGCTTAATTCAATTAAAATTATTCATCTCAGTTCTTATTGTTCTGATAATTAAGTAACTTGCGAGGTGTTTAAGGAATTATTAGACATTATAAATTTTTAACTTTTTTCCCAAATTAATCACTCAGCAGGTTAAACCGATTAAACAGTTTTATTTACAAATGAAAAACAATAACCTAATTTATAGTTTGGCTTTTATTATTCTCTTTTCTGGGTTGTTTGGATGTGCGAAAAGAAATCTGGTCTATTTTAGTGATATCGAATCAGGTAGCAGTTATACTACAAATATCAGTCAAGTTGAAGAACCGATAATCCAAACTGCAGATCTAATAAAGATCGTTGTAAGTACGCAAAGTCCTGAATCAAATTTATTATTTAATTCGGGTGTGATTTCTAATGATTCTCAAAATAGAATGATGACCCAACAATTGCCCGCAAATGAAGGGTATCTTGTTGATAAAAATGGCCAAATCAATTTTCCTGTAGTTGGGAAAATTGATATTGCTGGATTGACCAGAGCTGAAGCTACGCTCAAAATGACTGAGATTCTTGAGGAATATGTAAAAGATCCGATAGTTAATATTCAATATTTGAATTTTAAAATTACAGTCATAGGAGAGGTTGCTAATCCAAATACCTTCACCCTATCGACGGATAGAATTAGTATTTTGGAGGCATTAGGTCTAGCGGGGGATATGACTCAATATGGTAAAAGAGAAAATGTGCTTTTAATTCGTGACCAAAATGGCACAAGAAAAGCCGTAAGGTTAAACTTAAATGACAAGGCTATTTTAAATTCACCTTATTTTATGCTACAACAAAACGATGTTTTGTATGTAGAACCTGATAAAATCAAGTCTGTACAAGCAAGCACCAATCAGCGATCGCTTACAATTTTAAGTATTTTGGTTTCATTTGGTGTTTCATTGATGTTCAACCTTCGTTATATTTTTAACGAGTAGAAAGAATTGAACAGATTTAAAAAGTAAATTTTTTAAATAGAGCAATATAATAGTTAACCTGGTTATAAACCATTGGTTCGAATAGTGAACCTTATGAAGAAATCTGATATTTTATCTGACCTATTACTGGATGGATTTATCGACCAAGACGCAAGACCTATGGATTTTAAATTGATAATATTAAGCTATGTGAAATTTTGGTGGCTATTCGTGCTATCCACAATTTTATTTGTGGGTTTGGCTTTCGCATACCTCTTTTTCTCTACACCGCTCTACAGTGTTTCCAGTTCTATACTTATCAAAGTTGATGGAGGTTCTGACTTCGCTCAGAACACCGTTTATAGTGAGTTAGAGGCCTATGAGTCCAATAAGCTTGTTGAAAACGAGATGGAAATCTTAGCCTCTTATAGTTTGATGAGAGATGCAGTGGAGGAATTACCTTTAGATTATTTCTTTTATACGGAGGACAAGTATTCAAGGAAAAGAGAATTGTATGGGGAAGAAATTCCTGTTGAGGTTAAAACTTTACTAAAAAAACCTGATGTAGGTCAATACCCTGAAGAGGTAAGGGTTACCATCAAACCATTTGATGATTATTTCATCTTGGTTCAAAAAGATGAAAAAGAAAAGGTTTACAAATATGGTGAGCTTATCGATAATTGGTATGGAGAGATCAAAATCAATAAATCTGAGTGGTTTTTAGGGGAAATGCCTAATGTTCTTCATGTTTATTTTCAGAATAAAGATCAGGTGGCTGGCATGTATAAAGGAAGAATTCAGGTAAACCTTTCACAAAGATTTGCTTCTGTCTTTAATATTTCTTTGGTAGACGCTGTGCCAAAAAAGGGCGAAGATATTCTTAATAAATTAATTGAGCAGTACAACCTTCAGGCTGTAAAGGAGAAAAACGTAACGGCCAGTAATACCATAGATTTCATTAATTCCCAATTAGACACCTTAATGAGGGAATTAAATAATACTGAGAGACGAATAGAAGAGTACAGGAGGTTGAATAATATCTCAGATATGGGGACAGAAAATTCCCTGATGGTTCAAAGCAGTAAGGAAATTGAAGCCCAACTTTCAGAAATTAAGACACAGACTGAAGTTCTGAATTATCTTGAAGAATACTTACAAGATCCCGAAAGTACAGGTATTGAAGTGGCATCTAATCTATCAATCATTGATGAAACGTTAACAGGTTTGGTTGATGAATTTAATCGTCTTCAGAATGAAAGGCAACGTTTATTAAGGACAGTTCAGCCTAACAATCCTGTGGTGGCAACTATAATTGGACAGTTGGAGTCTTTAAAAGACAATATAAGTACCAATATAGCGAATATTAAAAATGGGTTGAGAATTGAAAGTCAGAATCTTAAAAGTGATCTGGCACAGATAAATACTAGAATATCTAATGTTCCCGAAATTGAAAGAGGACTACTAGAACTTTCTAGAGAGCAAGTCAGAAAGCAAGAACAATACAATTATTTGCAATCTAAAAAGGAAGAAGCCAATTTATCTCTGGCAACTACTACTGTATCCAATGCTCGAGTCATTGACAAAGCAGCCTCAAGTGGTTCCCCAGTGAAACCCAATAAAATGGTGATTTTGGGGATGGCTTTAATTGTAGGTTTTATTTGTCCATTTGGTTTTATCTATATTAAGAATACACTGAATAGTAAAATTATTCATAAGTCTCAAGTTCAAGATATTACCGATATCCCTATTTTATCGGAAATTAGCAATTATCCCAATAGTGGCGAGCTTTTGGCTATCTCTGAGAGGAGAAGAACGCCTATTGCAGAGCAATTTAGGTTGTTAAGAACCAATTTGAAATTTGTTGCTGAAGGAAAGGATGATAGAGTGCTTATGGTAACATCAAGCATTAGTGGTGAGGGCAAAACATTCTTTAGCTTAAACCTTGGTGCAAGCTTAAGTATCGCTAAAAAGAAAGTGGTTGTATTGGAATTTGATCTTCGTAAGCCGGCGCTTCTCAGAAGTGTGAAAATGAAAACCAAGCTTGGTATAGCAGATTTTCTATCTAACGATGACGTTAAAATAGAAGATATTCTTCTTGACTTCAAAAAAGTGGATGGATTGTCTCTAATAGGTTGTGGCAATATTCCAGAAGATCCAGCTGAGTTAACCTTGGGTGACAAGGTGAAGGAGCTAATAGAAAAGCTTAAAGAGAGATTTGATTATATTATTTTAGACACTGCGCCTGTGGGCACAGTTACAGATGCATTCAATCTAGCTCCTTATTGCGACCGAACCTTGTTTTTGATCAGGTACAATTACACCAAGAAAGAAAACCTTATTTTTATGGAAGACATTGACATCAAGAGCAAGCTTAAAAACACTTCGCTGGTGATGAATGATGCAAAACAGACAAATGGGTATTATGGTTATTCTTATGGCTATTATGAGGAAGATAAAAAATCTTCCAAATCATCTACTTAATTTTTTTAGCCTATATTTTATGTTTTTATATAACCAATGAAAAGATTATTTTCATCTATTTATCAATATTTTAAAAAACACCTTGTAAAAGGAAATGCAAGAACGGTTCTTGCTAAAAAAAATATTGTTGGTTCAATTTTTATCAAAGGTGGTAGCATAGCTGTCAGTTTGATAATGGTTCCATTAACTATTGACTACATAAATCCCACACGTTATGGGATATGGTTGGCTCTAAGTTCAATCGTAGGCTGGTTTAGTTTCTTTAATGTGGGCATGACTCACGGGTTAAGAAATAAATTTGCAGAAGCAAGGACTAAAGGTGACAATGCAGCCGCAAAAATGTACATAAGTACTACCTATGCCGTGCTGACCATTGTGTTTTCGGCGGTTTGGTTAGTATTCTTAATTGTTAACCCATTTCTAGACTGGGTCAATATATTAAATGCATCTTCAGAAATGAGGTTGGAACTTTCGATCCTTGCCATTATCATTTTTACTTATTTTTGTCTTCAATTTGTATTAAAAATCATTAATACCTTAATCACAGCTGATCAACAACCGGCAAAGGCTTCTCTAATTAATTTTTTAGGACAGATTATTTCTTTGTTGGTCATAGTTGTATTGGTAAAAACCACTGAAGGATCACTTATCAATCTGGGTTTGGCGCTTTGCATTGCTCCAGTAGCCGTATTGGTAGCTGCTAATTTTTACTTCTTCGGCACTAGTTATAAAAACTTAAAGCCATCTATTTCTAGTGTTAATTTTTCCCAATCCAAAAATCTATTTAGTTTAGGCCTGGTGTTTTTCATAATTCAAATTGCTAGCCTAGTTCAATACCAAACTTCTAATATAATAATTGCACAAAGTTTTGGACCATATGAAGTAACTACCTACAATGTGGTTTACAAATACTTTAATGTTTTGGGAATGGGATTTGGAATATTCTTAACACCATTTTGGTCAGCATCAACAGATGCATTTTTTAAAAATGACATTAATTGGATTAAAAAGGCTACCATTAAATACTTGCAAATAGGCTTACTTTTTGTATTAGCAGGTGTTGTTATGTTGTTTGTTTCAGACACCGTTTATAGGGTATGGCTAAAAGGGCAGGTAGATATAGACTTTACCTTATCTCTTTGGGGATTAATATTTTTCACATCCTTTATGTTTGCAAGTATATTTGTTAACTTTTTAAATGGGATAAGTGCACTGAAGATTCAATTTTGGGCAAGTCTTATTAGCCCTTTGATTTTTGTAGGATCAGCTTATTTACTAATAGATTATTATGGTATGGGGGTTCATGCACTTTTTATCTCATCCCTAATTGCGAGTTTCAATGGAATAATTATTGCCCCACTTCAGTATTATTTCATTATATACAAGAAAAAGAAAGGACTATGGATCAGGTAGACAGTAAAAAGCTTATTGTAAATTCGGACCAAGGGTTTGAAAGTAAAAATAAGAAGCGAGTAGTTCATTTGCAATATGGCTCAAGTCCTTCTGGAAATTATGTGTTGAGATACCATGAAGCCTTTTTGGAACGTGGGCTCGATTCATGTGTACTTTCATTGCACTCCAATGTTATAGGTGATCCCAAAATCCAGCGTATTGGTAAAAAAGGTGTTCTTATTCGAAAGGTAAACCAAAGAATTCAGGATTTTTATACAAGAAACATTGATAAAGATGCAGGTGGTTTTGCATTATCACTTTTTGGTAGTGATGTAACTTCCCATGATTGGGTTAAAAATGCAGACGTCATCTATGTTCACTGGATTTTAGGTGGTTTTTTAAGCATTGACGGATTAGAAAAAATTGCCAAACTTGGCAAACCTATGATTATGGTCATGCATGACATGTGGACCATTACGGGGGGATGCTTTCATAGTTTTGATTGTCAAAAATTCTTAAGTCATTGTCAAAATTGCCCGATGTTTCCGGGAGACAAGGAAAAAGACCTCTCCTATACTCAGTTTGAAGAAAAGTTTAAATTTTACCACAATTACGATAATCTTTCTTTTGTTGCTCCAAGTAAATGGTTGTTTAATCTAGCAAAAAAAGGAACACTACTAAAGGATAAGCCTGTTTTTAGGATTCCAAACCCACTTGACACGGATTTGTTTAAGCCATTTGAGAAAAAAGTTGCCAAGAAGATATTAAATATTGACCAGTACCAATATGTCATTTCTTTTGGGGCCAATAAAATCACAAGCCCTTATAAAGGTTGGACCTATTTAATGGATGCGTTGAAGGACTTAAAACAAAGGCAGCCAAATTTAAATATTTGTCTTTTAATTTTTGGAAGTGGTCCAAATAAAGAAATACAGGATTCGATACCTTTCCCATGTAAGTTTATGGGCTTTATAACCGATGATTATACCACTAATTTGGTTTACAATGCTTCAGATGTTTTTGTAGCACCTTCCCTTGCAGACAATCTTCCAACAACAATTTTGGAAAGTCTTGCCTGTGGAACACCTGTTGTTGGGTTTGATGTTGGAGGAATTCCGGACATGATTGATCATCTTAAAAATGGATATTTGGCAAAGTATAAGGACGCAATTGATCTTTCACATGGATTAAATTATTGTCTGTCCAATAATCTGGGAGGGTACTTGCTACCTGATTTTTATAAAAGTGTAATTGTTAACCAGCACCTGGCCTTAATGCAAGACGCCATCAAGGAGTGATTTGTGGAAAAAGTAAATAAATATAACGCATCCTTAAAGGAGTTTTTACACTATGATAGGTATGAGCTGATAGCCATTAATGTGTTTTGGCTGGGATTCATTGCCTACATAGCTAGTTCTACGATCCTTTCTACCAAAGAGATGCCGTTTATGTTATTTCAGCCCCTGCAATTATTGGGACTGGCAGCTATATTTGCCTCATCAGCCTATTTGCTAAAGCCTAATTTTGAGTCCGAATACTTTAAAATTTTCTTCTTTTTATTCGCTTTATGGGCACTTGTGATTTTATTTAGAGGATTTTCCTTCAATAAAAATGTTTTAAAATTGATCTTTCTAAACCCGTGGTTTGGAGGGATGTTTTATTTGGTTCCGCTCGTAGTATTGTTTAGAAAGAGCTTTTTGCTCTATAAAAAACTCTTTTCAGCAATAATTCTGCTCAGTGTTATTTTTCTTCTATTCAGTTTAATGTTTCGAGGTATATTAACAGAAGTAATACCTGACGATCTAAATAGGAGTGTTGTTGAATATTTTACCAAATCTTTAGGAATTACAGCCTTATTCATTTTATTCACCCACATGTACCATTCCAAAACCAAAAACTTTTTTGCTTTTGTAGTGATAGTTGTGGTTCTAATTTTAGGAGTTATTCGAGCAAGACGTGGACTATTGTTTATGGCAGGTCTAGGCTTGCTAATGGCTGGTTATATTTATTTTATTAGTGCAAAATCAAAATTATTGTCTGGCACCATCCTGTTAGCGCTGCTATTTTTTGCAGTAATTGGAGGGGTTTATGTCTTTTTAAATGTAGAAATGGAAGCCCTGTACTACCTCCAAGATCGAGGTGTTACAGACACCCGGTCTGGTATAGAAATCTACTTCTATAAAGATATGCAAGGCTTAGATTGGATTATAGGTCGGGGAATGAGGGGAGAATATTATTGTCCAACCATGGAATCCGGAAACTATAGAGGAACTGTGGAAACAGATTACCTTAACATGATATTGAAGGGAGGAATCATAAACCTTGTACTTTTATTAGTGATTTTGATTCCTGCTATATTTTTAGGTCTTTTCAGCTCTAAAAATTATTTAACTAAAGCATTTGCTCTATGGATTTTATTTTGGCTTATTAATACTCATCCTTCTACAGTACAGGTGTTTACGATGAATTATTTTTTGGTTTGGTTTGGAGTAGGGGTTTGTTACTCCCCATTTATTCGAAGCATTCCAGAGGAGAAAATGAAATCTCTTTTTAAACCGGTTGAGTGATTTTAAGGTTTTTAGATAAAAGTTACGTTTTGACAATGAAAAATATAGCAATAGTTACCAAACCAAATTATTCAAGCCCCAGAATTTTAGCCAACTGCCTGCACAGTTTTTTATCTCAAGCAGAGGGTGTTAAGTCTGAAGTGTTCTATGAATTATTCGTGTTTAAGCGGTTGTTGAGTTATGCTAAAGTAGCCAAAAACTACAATTATATTACCTGGAAAGGATATCAGTTGATCCATTATATTCAGGATCAATTGTTCTTACGTAAGTTAAAGAAATATGATGCAGTAATAATCGTAGAATGTAGTCCCAAGGCGTTTTTGAGTGATTCGTTTGACTTTGTGAAGTTAAGGAAGAAATTAGAAGGCATACCACTTATCTTTCATGAAGTTTATTATTTAGGTAATGCTCCAACTATGGTTTCCTACCTAAATGATGGAGGACACCACCAAGAAGATATTTTTGATTGGCATTTGTCCGTTTCTGAAGTAACCGAAATTAGGAGTAAGCCAAAGGCACCATGGAGTCAGGTAGGCTTGTATTTGAAGAGTACAGGACTAGCCCCAGTTTCCAAAAAAGAACACTTGGCAATTATAGATTTTTATAGGGAGGGCTACGAGAAAGAACGGAATGAGCAGATAAAAGCATTAGAAGCAGTAGGAATTCCTTATATTGAATTATCTGGATCATATACTTTTGATGAAATCAGAGAGATTTATAAAAAAGCTACATTTTATTTCCTTCAATTTCCTGAATCTTTTGGTCTGCCGATTGCAGAATGCATGAGTTGCGGCGCCTATGTTTTTACGCCCGACACATCATGGGGTATGGCTTGGAGGTTGGATGATGAAGTGGAAATACACGGCCCAGGGAAGTTAGCAGATTGCTTTGTGGTTTATGATGGGCAAGAAGGTTTGCAAGAAAAATTGAGACAGTATAAATTGGAGTATGACCTAGAGAAAACGCCGCAAAAGGTATTTGAGATTTTTATGGAAAATTATTCAGATTATTATAATGGAAACAAAGCTGAGCTGAATTATTTTCTTGAAAAGTTGAAAAGCGGAACGCTCTAAATATTGTGTATTCATTTACTATAAGTTGATTACTATATGAATTATCCTAAAGTATTGATTCTTAACCAGCCCTTTAACAATGTTTCCGGAGGAGGAATCACCTTATCTAATCTTTTTAAAGGCTGGAAGAAAGATCACCTAGCTGCTGTGTGCTTAGGTAACCTTTTTAATGAAAAAACACAATTGGATATTTGTGATAAGTATTATCAATTGGGTCATAAGGAGCATGTTTGGAATTTCCCTTTAAATTTAATGAAGAGAAAATATCCTTCAGGCCCATTGAAAATTGACAGGAAGAAGAAGAATGTAGAAACCATAAAGAAGTCTCCGCTAAGGGTAACCTTGCTTAATGAGTACATTAATCCGGCACTGAATTGGCTTGGAGTCTTGAATTGGGCTTCCAGTATTCAGCTTTCCCCTGAATTAAAGGAATGGCTTGATGAGTTTAAGCCAGATGTTATCTATGCCCAGGCACAAAGGCGGGAAGCAGTTGTCTTTTGCACTCTAGTTCAGCGTTACTTAAAAAAACCAATGGTTTTCCATATGATGGATGATTGGATCGAAGTGCTGCCTGGCTATGGTTTAATGGGTGGGTATTGGCATAAAGTTGTAGATAAAGAGTTTAGAGAAATGTTGTCTACTTGTGATAGACATTTTAGTATAAGTGAACCAATGGCACTAGCTTATAGGGAACGGTATGGATATACATTTTCTACCTATCATAATCCCATAGAGCTTGAATTCTGGAGCAAGAGCCAGCGGAATTCTTATGATTTTGGGGATAAAATTCAAATTTTATATGCCGGTAGAATGGGTTTAGGTATTCAGAGTTCCTTGGAGACCATGGCCAAATGCTTGGATGAACTAAATAAAGAACTAAAAACACCTGTTGAATTGGTGCTGCAGGTAGGTAAAAGGCCTGAATGGGTTGATAAATACCATTGTATTGTCCATAGAGGGTTTGTCCCTTATGAGGAATTACCTGACCGTTTTTCAGAGGCAGATTTTCTGTTTTTGCCCTATGATTTTACCCCTTCGGCAAATGCTTTTATAAAATACTCCATGCCGACTAAAGCATCTGAATACATGATCTGTGGAACGCCTGTATTGGTTTTTGCACCTGAAGATACAGCATTGGTTACTTATGCACAGGATCATCAATGGGCTCAGGTAGTGACAAAAAATGAAGTCCAAGCACTTCGGGATGGATTGATGGAATTGATTAATAACAAAGAGTTGCGACAAAGGATCTCTGAAGCAGCTATAAAACTTGCAGAGGAAAGGCATGATGCAAGTAAGGTTAGAAAGCAATTCAAAGAGGAATTGTCTGAATTGGGAGCATTAGAAAACAAGGTAAATCAAGCTTAAAATGGCAGCCATTTTTTTGTATCCAAAGATAGATAAGATAATAGGGTCACCAAATCCCTATATCTTTAATTTTCAGAAAGCCCTGGCTGAAAATCATAGGGTGGTGAATGCAAATGCACCTAATCGTGGAATTCTTAGTTTCTTCATCCATTTCAATAACGCAGAACTATTCATTCTTAATTGGCCGGAAACTATCCCAGAAAAAAAGTTTGGAGGGGTTCAAAAAAGACTTTTTAGCCTGTTTTTATGGATGGCTAAAAAATTCTCGAAAAGGATTGTGTGGGTTTTACACAATAAAGGATCACACCATAAAGGTGAGAATGAAGTGACTCGTGATATGTTTAATAGGCTGATGCGTTCTTCTGACTTTATTATCACCCATTCGAATGCAGGTAAAGATTTTGTAGCTGTGGATTATCCTGATGCTTTATCTAAAGTTCATGTGATTCCACACCCATTTACTCAAAAATTGGGGAATTATCAGGCGGATGAGAAAAAATATGATTTCCTTATTTGGGGAAGTATTTTCCCATACAAAGGGATAGATATTTTTCTAAATTATCTACAAACATCACCTGCATTAAATAAGGCGAGAGTATTGATTATAGGAAGATGTAGTGACCAGGATTATAAAAGTAAAATTCTTTCTATATTGCCTGAAAGTGCTGATTATAAGGATGAATTGCTAAGTTTAGAAGAAATAGCAAATTATTCTAATCAGGCCCGTTTTACTTTGTTTACCTATAAATCCCAAACCGTAATTAGCTCTGGCTCATTGGTGGACAGTATACGCATGGGGGCAATCGTTTTAGGTCCGGATCATGGTGCATTTAAAGATATGGGCAATTTGGCTTTTATGCGAACTTTTAAAGATTTCGATGATATACCCAAGATAATCGAGGAATTTGACCCAGCTGATGAGCGAATAGAAGCGGATAGAAATACTTTTATGAAGCAAAACACCTGGCATAATTTTGTGCAAAAAATTGAAAAAATTACAGGTATCTAAACATTATTTAATTTATTCTTTATAGCAATGAAACAAGTAATTCAAAATTTTAAGACTGGAGAGCTTTATGTAGACGAGGTTCCTGTACCGGCTATTTCTGAAGGTATGGTATTGGTTGAAAATGAATATTCACTAATTAGTGCTGGTACGGAAAGAAGTACAGTAAAGGTAGCACAGGCAAGTCTTATAGGCAAAGCCAAACAAAGACCTGACCTGGTAGCACAGGTGATCCAGAATATTCGTAAAGAGGGTTTTAAGGCCACTATGGATAAGGTTAAAACCAAACTTGATTCATTAAAGGCTTTAGGATACAGTACTTCTGGAAAAGTTATCGCCTCCATGGATAGTAACGGAGCTTTTAAGCCTGGTGACAGGGTAGCTTGTGCAGGAGCTGATTATGCTTCTCATTCTGAGGTGATTTCTGTGCCTCAGAACCTAGTTACAAAAATCCCAGATAATGTTAGCTCCGATGAAGCAGCCTTTACCACTTTAGGTGCCATTGCACTGCAAGGAGTAAGACAAGCAGACCCTAAATTAGGAGAAAAGGTTTGTGTAATAGGTCTAGGTTTACTTGGGCAAATAACTGTTCAACTCTTGAAAGCAAATGGCTGCTCCGTTTTCGGAATAGACATGTCAGAGAAGTTGATCGAATTAGCAAAAGAGTCAGGGGCAGGACAATCCATGCATAGAAACGATTCTAATTTGATCGCTGCTTGTCAGAATTTCACGAATGGAAGAGGCTTTGATTCTATCATCATTACAGCGGCAACACCTACCAATGACCCAATAGTCCTTTCTACTGAAATAGCTCGTAAAAAAGGTAAAATTATAGTTGTAGGTGCAGTGAAAATGGATATCCCTCGTGAACCTTATTTTTACAAAAATGAATTGGAGCTAAAAATCTCTTGTTCTTATGGTCCAGGTAGATATGATGTAGATTATGAAGAGTTAGGCAAGGATTACCCATTTGCTTATGTCCGATGGACTGAGCAGAGGAATATGGAAGCATTCTTGGATTTGATAGCGGCCAAGGCCATTAATATCAAACCTTTGATAACCCACTTGTTTGATATCGATGAAGCAGTAAAAGCATATGATATTGTGATGGGGAAAGTTCAGGAACCTCATATTGGTATTTTACTAAAATACCAAGAATCAGCGGCCAAACTTCAATCGGTTACTAAGGTAAACAATGAGCCCATTAAGGAAATAAATGCTGGCTTTATTGGTGCAGGTAGTTTCGCGCAAAGCTATTTGATACCGAATGTAAAGTCTTGGGGAGGATCTTTAGATGGAGTAGTTACTTCAAAAGGTATAACTGCAAAAAGCGTTTCAGATAAGTTTAAATTCAATTTTTGCTCATCAGATGCAAAAGATGTTTTTGATAAAAATGAAATCAATACAGTGTTTATTGCCACTCCTCATGTGTCACATGCTTCCTATGTGATTGATAGCCTTAAAGCTGGGAAAAATGTTTTTGTTGAAAAACCTTTAGCTATGAACATGGAGCAATTGAAAGAAGTGATCCATGCCAAGAAAAGTGCTGATAAATCCTTAATGGTTGGATTTAATAGGCGATTTGCACCGATTTCAGAGGAATTGAAAAAAGAATTTAAAAACACTGGAGAACCTCTTGTAGTAAATATAAGGGTGAATGCAGGTTTTATTCCTAAAGACCATTGGTCTCAAATTCCTGAAATTGGAGGGGGTCGCATTGTTGGTGAAGTTTGTCACTTCATTGATTTAATGCAGTATTTTACTGATGCCGATCCAATTAAGGTTTATGCTGAATCCATAAATACTTCTAATGAACAAATTACTTCTGCCGATAATATGGCCGTAACGGTTAAGTTCAGTGATGGTTCGGTAGGCAACCTTACTTATTTAGCTAATGGTGATAAATCACTTCCTAAGGAGAATATTGAGGTTTTCTCTGGAGGGAAAGTTGGAATCATTCAGGATTTTAGAGCAGGAAGCCTACATAAGGAGAACAAACTGACCAAGCTTAAGTCTTCAGGTAAAGGCCATTTAGAAGAAGTGCATAGCTTTCTTGATAATGTGAAAGAAGGTAAGCAAAGTCCAATATCTTTTGAATCCATTTGCTTGACTACTTTGACTACATTTAAAATACTAGACAGTCTTTCTACAGGTATGCCTCAGGAGGTAAGCCTAGACGAACTGTTTTCATAATTTAATATTCTAAGTGGTTATAGAGTGTGGCTGTTTTTTAGCTGGGCAGTTCGTTCTTATATTAACTTAGGTTGTTAAAACCAAATGCTTTTGGGACGTGCCCTAATAATAGGAGCACTCCCTTAGCTAATTGAGGTTCAGGTATGGGTTTGGCGTCACTACCACTTCTCAAACCAATCTATTATAAATATCGAAATCGTTAAACGATTGATTATTTTTTGAAAGAAAATAAAATTTATTAGATCAATGGAATTTATTGTTTATACCAATACAGAATGGGACGGACCACCTCGATCCAGGCATCAATTGGCCCATGCATTAGCGAAAAGATTTAAGGTTACTTTTGTGTCGTCAAATACCATCGGTATCCCCAAATTGGAAAGCACGTTGGTAAACGATAACTTCGAATTACTATGCCCATCTTTTCCATCTAGTTTTAGACTTAGGTACAGAATGCCGGTCTTAAATGAAGCTTACCAAGTGTGGCTATTTAGCAAGCTAAAAAAGCGGTTTAAGGGTAAAGATGTTATTTTTATTTGTACTGAATTTGGTGGGCATTTGGTTGGTAAATATTTTGAGAAATTTATTTATATGGCCAATGATGACTTTATTAACAATGTCAAAGTTCCTGGTTGGATGAAAGCTTACGCCATTTTCACACAGACTAGGTTGATAAAAACTTCGACCTTTTCCTTGGGGACTGCAAAAAAGTTAGTTGATGATTTTAGTAAGATAAATCCAAAATCCTATGAGTTAGCATTAGGAGCACCTGAATTTCCCAAAGTAGAGGAATCCCGATTAACCATAAATCGAATAGAAGAAAAGATAAGAGTGGTTTTACTTGGCTATATCGACAAGAAAAAAACACCACTGGCACTCATTAATAAAATTTTGGAAATAGAAAATGTAGAATTACATTTGATTGGGCCTATTAAAGATGATTTTCTGGACCACTTATCTATGCCTAAAAAAGTGGTTGCTCATGGTGTAATGACAGGTGATCCATTGAGTTTGAAATTGTTGGAGATGGATGTCGCTATCGCTCCATACTATATGGATGATCCAAATACAGGTAGAACACCAAATAAAATGTGGCAATATCTGGCCACTGGTAGACCTGCAGTAATAACCAATCTTCCGAATGTGAGGCATTGGGAGTTTCCAGAAGGAACAGTCTATAAAGCGAATAACGATAATGAATTTGTATCTTTTGTAAAGCAGGCATTCGACGAAAATACTGAAGTATTGATCAAAGAAAGAATCACTATTGCGGCAAACAATTCTTGGAGCAAAAGGGTAGACCAACTATTAGCTTATATAGAAAAGTATTATTAATAGAATTGGTAGGTATATTGGATGTAAGCTACAATCATATATCTCAAACATTCTCGGGAGTCGGAAATCCTATGCGAAAGGAAGGAAAGCGCACTGGTTTAAAGACTTATTTTATTTGTCTTTAAAGAGAACTTGGTGTTTTTAATTCAATACTTTGAGTTTTACTTATACGATAAGCTGGTTTAATTCTCTCAAAATAGATACATTGATTTTCGGAAAATACTGATTGAAACAATATTAAAATGCCATCAAACAAAGAAACAATGAGTCAAGTAAACGATTTTTTCTACTCCTTTGAACAATTGGCCGACTTTTGTTCCAAGGAGGAATATAAAGGGTATGATCCGTATGATAGTTTAAATAGTAAACTGTTTCAGTCCATTCCTTTGCTTTCGAAATCTCGTATTGCTAAGCTAGCTTGGACGCAGTTTTTTAAGCGCGCACCTATGAACCTAAGGCCTCTTGTAGGTGTGCCTAAAGAATTTAACCCAAAAGCATTGGGTTTATTTCTAACAAGTTATTGTAACCTTTACGAAATTGATCCACAAACCCATTATTTGGAGAAGATTAATTTTTTTGGAGATAAAATTTTGGATCTACAAACAAAGGGGTGGAGTGGAAGTTGTTGGGGATACAATTTTGACTGGCAAGCCAGGGCATTTTTCCAACCTAAATATACTCCTACAGTAGTGGCCACTACATTTATAGCTTGTGGGTTACTTGATGCTTTTGCCATTACTGAGAGAAAGGAGTTTTATGCTGCAGCAAGAAGTGCCTGTGATTTTGTTTTAAAGGATCTTTATCGTACTTACGATGACAAAGGAGACTTCTCTTTTTCTTATTCTCCATTAGATAAGAGTGTTGTTTTCAATGCTTCACTTTTAGGAGCACGATTACTAAGTAGGGTTTACTCTATTTCTGGTGAGAAGGAATTAATTGAGGAAGCCAAGAAAGCTGTGAATTTCGCTTGTGGATATCAGAAAGAAAACGGTGCTTGGAGTTATGGGACATTGCCTTTTCATCATTGGATCGATAATTTCCACACTGGTTATAACCTTGAGTGCTTGTCTGATTATGCGCGATATTCTGGTGACCATTCCTTTGATAGTTATATGGAAAAGGGATTTGACTATTATATCAATACCTTTTTTACTGATGAAGGTATTTCAAAATATTATAATAACAGTACTTTCCCAGTGGATATTCATGCACCTACCCAATTGTTGATTACATTAGATAAGTTAGGGCAATTTGATAAACACAAAGAAATGGCTGTTAAAGTGATGCAATGGACTATAGCTAACATGCAATCTCCAAAAGGTTATTTTTATTATCAGATTAACAAACATTTTACGTCTAGAATCCCTTATATGCGGTGGGCGCAAGCGTGGATGTTTTTATCTTTTACAGTATTATTTAAAAAAGAAAGTTCTTTTTACAACAAAAAACACTCCTGATAGGGTGCTTGGATAGCTTAAAGAGAGGTACTAGCAAGGATAAGTTCTACTGATAAAAATGAAAAATATAAAACATTAAGTTTACATAAAGAGCAATCTTATGAAAGAGGTAAAAAGAATTAGTATTTGTAATGTACCTGTAGATTCCTTAACCATGGATGAAACTGTGGCATTGATAAACCAAAGTATCAAGAAGAAAGAAAATTTGCACCACGTAGTAGTGAATGCTGCAAAGCTTGTTAATGCTCAAAAAGATCCTGAGCTAAAAGCATCAATAGTTGAATGTGATATTATTAATGCAGATGGGCAATCTATCGTTTGGGCAGCCCGTTTTTTAAAAGAATATCTTCCTGAGCGAGTAGCAGGAATTGATCTTATGGATAATTTAGTAGGTTTAGCTGCTAAGGAAAATTATAAAATATTTTTTCTCGGAGCCAAAGAAGATGTAGTTAATAAGGTTGTTGATATTTATTCAAATAAATACAATAAAGATATAATTGCAGGCTACAGGAATGGGTATTTTGGAAAGGATGAAGAACTTGAAATCGCCAAGCAAATAAAAGCCTCTAATGCCGATATTTTATTCGTAGCAATGAGCTCCCCAAAGAAGGAGATTTTCTTAAATAAATACAAAGAGGTCATGGATGTGCCCTTTATAATGGGAGTAGGGGGTAGCTTCGATGTGGTATCTGGAAAAGTGAAAAGAGCACCTGTGTGGATGCAGAACATTTGTCTTGAATGGTTCTACAGGACAATGCAAGAACCTGGTAGAATGTGGAAACGGTACCTTACTACTAATGTAGCATTTGTGAAGCTTCTTCTGACAGAGAGGCTTAGCCCTAGTAACAGAAGGAAAACCTAATTTAAATAAACGATTAAGATATTGGAAGAAAGGGAAAAACCAAGGTTACTACTGGTTAACAATTATAGCATGGAGAATGCCTATGCGCTTTGGCAACAGGGTAAAAGTGGAAGTCACCATGTTTGGGGAAAAGTTGAGTTGGAGAGAAGAGGAAATGTTGAAGTTAAAATTTTTCAGCATGAAAAATATTCTTTTCTTAATCGAATAGGTAGTTTGTTAAAAGTCAAACACCTGGACCAACAGTTGAGATTGTTGAATTATGGTAAGCATTTTGATATATTGTACGCGCCTTATTCTTGGTCGAACACCAGGCTACTAATAGTGTTAAAATTATTGGGTTTGTACAGAAAACCAATTTTAGTGACCATACACCAACCTTTTATGAAAATGAATTCTTCAAATTCATTTTTAAGGTGGGTCAGTAAGCAATTTTTGTTTCAATATGACGGTATTGTTTTTCTTAGTGAAAAGCTGAAGGAACATACAATTAGGGCACTAAATATTACTAAAAAGAGTGATTTGGCTAAAATTGATACAGCGCAATGGGGGCCAGATACTAAGTTTTACGATAAGGTAGTTAGCAATGAAGAAGATGCTTTGACTTACTTTATAAGCGCTGGTCATACAGCCAGGGATTATGTCACATTAATTGAGGCATTTAGAAAAATGGATCACCAACTTAGGATTTTTTGCACACCAAGTTCAAAACCTGTGGTAAAAGATTTACCTAGTAATGTGACCATTAATGCTTCCTTTATTCCTTATGAAGAACTGCTTAAGTTTTATAAAGAGTCTATTGCTATATTAATACCTCTTAAATACCCTGATAGTCAAGAAGGTTGTCAAGGTATGACAAGCTTACAAGATGTAGTAGCTTTAGGAAAACCCACTGTTATCACAGAGAATCCAATGATTAATATAGATGCTGCTAAAGAGGGTTTTGGAATTACTGTAGGTAAAGGAGATGTAAATGGATGGGTGGAAGCCGTTGAGCTATTAGCAAAAGACAAACGGATGTTTCGGAAAATGAGTGATCAAGCAAATCGTGTATATTTGCAAAAGTTCAATTCCGAATTATTTGCAGAAAAATTAGAGAAAGCTGTTCTAAAAATTCGTTTAAGATAGCTATATTAGGATAATATTTCGATTCTTTAGAATTTGTTTTCCATTTTTAACTAATAAACACATATTTAAGGTATGAAATTGTTTGGTCTTACCAATGTTTCAATAGAAGACAAATCAGATTATAGATTTGAGGAATTGAATGAATCAAAGTTTATAAAGAATGTAATTGATGAGTTAAGGGGGATTCTACAAGGGAAGTTTGATGATTTTGAGTTTTTTATTTATTCCAATCACCGCGTAAATAAAAGAAACCCTGATTCAGGAACTGATATTATGCCACCTAGTGGCGATTATAAATCCAGTAAAAAGAAAATATTACTTTATTTTTCAGATGAGAGGGGTTTAGATCCTAGTTGTTTTTCTGATAAGTATTTTGCAGTTTTTAAATCCTATATAGGAATGAAAGCTAAGGCTAAAAATGTTTTCCCTCTTGCCTTAGGCTATGTGAATGCTGTTCCTGAATTTCCAAATAAACCTATAAATAAAAGGAAATACAATGTTTTTTTTAGGGGAAACCTTAATATGAACAGAATAGATTTTTACCGAATTTTTTCCAAATGGGGTTTTATTTTACCTTCAGAGAAAATTTTAACACATGATTACTACCGAAAGTTTTTGTTGAAGCTTGGCAGTGATTTTAGTTCGTTTTTTTCTAATTCTATTGTCATTTTTAATAATGGATTTAAAGCTGGCTTTTCTCCAGAGAAGTATGGGGAAGTATTGGCAGATTCTAAAATTGTACTGTGCCCAAAGGGGTATTTTATGACAGAATGCTTTAGGCATTTTGAAGCGATGAGAGCAGGCTGTGTAATCATTTCTGAACCTTTGCCAGATACTCCTTTTTATGCCAATTCTCCCTTAATTCAAGTGAACAATTGGGAAAAAGGATGTGATATTGCACAAGAGTTATTAAAGGATGAGGCTAAGCTTGAGGAAATTCATCGAAAAACACTCGCATGGTGGGAGGAAAAGTGTTCAGAACATGCTACTGCCCAGTACATCGTCGCAAAGATAGAAGAATTGGAACGAATCTAATTTGGCTGCAAATTATGGAGAAAAAGATAAAAGTACTTTTAATCAACTCCTATTCCTTTGAAAATATCTACGAAAATTGGAAAAAGGGGACCAATCCAAGCCATTACCTAATGGGGAAGATTGAATTAGAGAAATCAGGAGATTTTATAGTAGATATCCACAAACATCAAAAATACAAGTGGCTTGACAAAATAGGTAAGTACCTAAAAATACCATTCCTAGATCAACAGGTGAGAGCATTATTTATAATTAAAAATTATGATCTTGTTTATATGCCTTATCCAGTTTCTATCAATAAATTGTTAACATTCTTGAGGTTTTTAGGGTTGCTCAAGATTCCTTTGGTAGGTTTAGCTCATCAAAATTTTATTTATTATAAGAACAAGAATTCTATTTTGAATAAGTTGGGAGTTAAACATCTGCGGCAGTTTGATGCGTTTGCGTTTTTTTCAAAAAATTTGATGGTAAAAACACAAAGAGATCTTCATTATAACGAGGAAGAAAAAGAGAGTAAATGTTTCCCTGTAAGTTGGGGGGCAGATGTGGGCTTTTATAAAAATTTGAAAGCGAAGAAGGAAAGTGATCAAGCTCCTTATGCAGTTTGTGCCGGTACAGCTGATAGAGATTATGACATGCTCATTAAAGCTTTTGAAAATTTACCCTATAACTTAAAGATATATTGTACCCCAAATACCATCCCCTCTTCAGTAAATCTTCCAGCAAATGTAACAGTTGACACTACCTGGGTGCCATATGATCAACTTTTGGAGTCATACGTTAATTCTTCGTTTATTATTATCCCACTAAAAGAAGAAATTAGAGAAAAAGGAAATACCTATGGACTTACAGTTTTGTTGGATGCCATGGCGGTAGGTAAACCAATTTTAATGACACAGCATTCATTTTTGGATATCGATATAGAAGAAGAAAAAATAGGGCTCTGGGTTAATGAAAATAATCCAGAGGGATGGAATAAAAAATTGAAGAAAATGATAGGCGGCGAATTAAATCTTGATGAAATGGGAGAAAGAGCCAAAATTCTTCATGTTGAGAAATACAATGTTCAAAATTTCGCTAATCAATTGGCTGAAGTTTTCAAGACTGTTTTAAACCGTAAGTAAATCTTTCCTATGGAGCAGCTCCTGCCTGAATTGATGCATGATGATCGCTAAGTTGATATTGAAAATTGAATTGTGAGGGGTATTTGGAATTTCCTTCTCACTTAGTAAGTTCTTAAATAGCAAAAGGCTCCCTGAAATAGTATCAGGGAGCCTTTTATGATTGATAAATCCTTTGCTTATGGATTGACGATCAACCTTTGTTTGTTGATCACAGTTTGTTCGTTGCTGATGCTTACCAGGTACATTCCTTGAGTAAGGTTGTTTAGTGGGATATTGAACTGGTTGTTTTCAGTTTTGATGCTGGCCAAGTCAAAATGGCTAACCAACTGACCGTTCATGTTGTGGATAAGCACCCTTCCTCTTCCAATTTCAGCATTGATTTCCAAA
>NZ_JBSXOH010000087.1:0-44713 GCF_056859355.1 Cyclobacterium sp. L-R | reverse complement strand
TCGTGTTTTGGTTGGTATTTTGTACCTTCATAGCTATATGTTTAAGACAACATAATTTAACTAAAGTAGGCCGGTTTTCATAAGGAAAATCGGCTTATTTTGTCTCAAGAGGCCATTTTTTCCTTAACTTAATAGCATTGGGCTCTCACTCCGTAAAGACAATAGGACCTCAATAAAGATTTTCAGAAAATTACTTCATAATAATTTTCAACTAATGGAGGTTAACCTGTGCTTATCAATTTTATACAACTTCAAAAAACTCGACACTTATGTTAATCATCATGTAGCGGTTACAATTGCCCTTGCTACAAATAAAACATTAGAAAAAACTAAGGAATTGATGAATTCAGAAGAGTCGATTAATCTGAAAAAAGGGTCAATTATTCGTCAATTAATAAAAAAATGGAATATATCTATAGAGAGAAAAATGGAAAATAATGATATTGAAAAAATAAAACCTAGACGATTTATACTTTTCGAATACATTGGAGCAACAATATTATTAACCTATAAGAACCTTTTTTCTCCTGAACAATATGAAAAAATGCTTAAAAACCTTATTGACAATACCCACAAAATAGACGTTAAATCAGAATATTCGAAAGTATTTGCTAGCATATACTTCGAAATGGGTATTATTGAGGAAAAAAAGCTAAATAACAATACAAATATTGGACCTGAAGATGTTTATGATCTTTATTATATTGCAGTTTTACATTCAGATGAAAAACGCATTCACAATACTTGTAAAATATTTTTTCAAAAACATAAATTATATAGTGGAATAAAAAAAGAAATAAATAAAAGAAGCAAGCATTCTGCTGAAATCCTATCTCTTTACAAATAAAATTGTTAAATATTATAATGCTTAGCCAAGTAATTGGTAATTAAAATGGTAAAAAAAATAAGCAAAAAGATCTGTTAAAAGTTTTCGATCTACCTTAAAAGTATAACAAAGACAATAAGAATATTAGACCTATTCAAATCGTAACAAACCCTATTATCTTTGCTATCAGCATTTATTTTTTTCTACAACCCAAACTCCATTTTTAATGCCACAGCTCCAGCTTTATAATTGGTCTGATTGATGGTTAGGATCATTTGGGTGTCCGTAAGGCTGTTGATCAGGAATTTATCAGGCCCTCCGTTGAGCAACACTTCCGTTTCTGCAGTATTAAAAGCCCATGTGCCGGACTCTTGTACGGAAAGTAAAGCACCTCTTGCTGTATAGCTGTTGGAAGCCGTAAACCTAATCGTGTAGCCATCAGTGGGCTGGTCAGAACCATTGGCAGTAAGTTTAATTAATTTCCAATTTTGGGTTAGTTGTTCTGTCTTGGTTTTTTCCTTTGGAGGTTCTGGCTTTGGCTCTTCATCATCCTTACAGGAAAAAAGGCTAACCAATAATAGTAAACAAGTAAAATACAATAGCTTATTAATCAATTTCATGGCGAAGTAAATTTAATGTTAAAAGGAGATATGGGAGAGCGATAAATAAGTCGCCCTCCGTATTGTTTTAATCTTTGATTATTAGTTTCCGGACTGCAAATAGTCTATAGCCTTGGACCTCTATAAGGTAGACACCTGCATTGAAGTCAGAAATATCTATAAAGCTATTCTGCGTATGCACATAGTCTACAACCACTCTACTCCTTCCATTGAGATCATTGATAGTGAGCTCATAAGTCTCTCCTAACGTAAGCCCTTCGATGGAGAAGCTATTTTTGGCCGGGTTAGGGAACAGTTTCACCAACCCCTTAGCACCTGGTCTTTCTTCTAAATCTGTCAAGGTTTGGGGCTCAGAAATACTACTACAATCATCTACTGTTACCATTACCGAATAAGCTCCGCTGGCTGAAAGGTTGATTTCATCTTGATCAGCTCCTGAAATATCCGATCCGTCCAGCTTCCATTGGAAAGTACTCCCTGTAGGTGCATTTTTTACTTTAAGCACCAATTCAGGAGAAAATTCAGAACCGATGATTTCTATTTCAGGAACAGGTGGAGCAACACAAAAACTATTGGTTTTCTTTTCGGCTGCAGCATAATTGTCATTCCCGCTTTGACTGGCTTCAATAACTACTTTCCCTGCGCCCGTTAGACTAACCGACTTACCACTTATAGTTGCCGGCCCACTGAGCACGGTAAAGCTAGGCTCCAGATTAGCGCTACTGCTTGCAATTAGCTCAAAGGAGGCTGCGCCAAAGGCTTTGTCTTCAATCGCAGTAAAGTCCAAAGTTTGGGATTTTTTCTTTACTGTCTGTGTGCGATTTACATCGGCTGCTGCCTTAAAATTGTCATTCCCCGGCTGACTGGCCGTAATGACTATAGCTCCCGCTCCCTCAATAGTCAGCTTTGTTCCGGAGATTTTTCCGGGACCACTTTTCACTTTTAGGGTTACCGGTAAACCGGAACTTGAAGAGGCAGAAACATTAACCGGAGCATCTCCATATATTTTATCCGGCAAGGTTGCAAAAGTAATGGTCTGCCCTGCCTTTTCTACGGTAATCTCCTTCTCTTCAGAAGTAGCATTGTAATTGTCATTTCCTGCCTGAGTAGCTTTCAAGGTAATTGTTCCGGCACCTGTAATGGTAACTTTACTTCCGCTAATGGTTCCGGGACCACCTACTAACGAAATGGTAACCGGTAGCTTAGAGTCAGACGTGGCGGTTACAGTAAAGGGTGCATCACCATAAGTTTTCTTGGATATGGAGCCAAAAGTGATTTCCTGATTGGCTTTCTCGACTTCAAAAGAATGCTTAATGGCCTCTGCTGCTTCATATTCATTGTCACCGGGCTGTTCAGCTTTTACTGTTACAGTCCCTGCGCCTGTAATGGTCAGCTGCTTTCCTGTAATTGTAGCAGGACCACTAACTACAGTAAATTGAACCGGAAGCTCAGAATCCGCCGATGCCATTAATTCCAATGGAGCATCTCCAAATTGCATATCAGGCAAAGGTGGGAAAGTTAAGCTTTGACTGGCCTTGCCTTTGGTGGTAACCTGAATATCATCGAGGAAGATGCCGTCTTGTGGAGTAAAACCATAGATAGAAAATGATCGTCTCCCATATTGCTGAAATCGAATAACTGTTTTCTCAGAGAGTGTGAGATTCTTATCTTCTGCCAAGGCAGAAATATTTAATTCATTTTCTGACCATTTATTCTCAATAAGAACATACTCATGGATTTTTTCAAATTTCCCTCCTCCATCAGTGCTTAAATACACTCCATCGGCAGATTCCAATTCTTCATCGTTGCTATAAGCCCAAAAAGATAGAACCACATTTTGAGCTTGGTGGAGGTTTAGCTTGAGGTCTGCTGCCTGGGTAGAAAAATTTCCCGAGGAATATTTACCAAGATAGAGTCCATAATCACCTGACATTTTCACTGTCTTTCCTTGAATTTTATCCGCTACACCTATAGCTCCTTCTAACTGAATATTTGATTTATTACCGGAAGGGTCTTCAACAATAATGTCGGTAGAAAGATCAGGGTCTGGGTCAATATATGGGAAACTGGGGTTACTAATGTTCCAACCCAAAGGTAACCTAGAACCAGCCTCAAAACCTTCCTGATAGGGGAAATCTGCAATATAATTTTGATCAGGGACTTTAATTTCCAAGTCGTCAATAAACAACCCGTCACGCTTACTGGTAGAAGAGTTATAAGTAGAATAAACACCATTTTGTTGAAATCTAATCACAAAAGTGGAAGTCAATGACAAACCATAATGCTTGGCCAATCGGTCTATATCTACTGGTGGTAACTTCCCCCAGATATTATTGGCCCAATTGCTCCCGTCAAAATCCATAACTTTAGTAAATTTCTTACCACCATCGTCACTAAAGTATATCCCGTCATTAGGACTAAACTCATCATAATTATTTTTCATCCAAAATGTCAATTCTACATCTGGCGTATTACTAAGGTTCAAGAATAAATCTGCAGCAACGGCTCCCTCTTCACCCCTTACACTTTTACTCAACACTAATCCATTCTCACCTGAATAAAAGGCTTCTATAGCATTGACTTTAGATGTCACTTCAACAATCCCTTCTACCTTCATAGCTGATTTACTATTAATGATGGCAGTTGAAAATTCAGGATCGGGATCAATATAGGGAAATGAAATTTCTCCTTGTCTCCAACCCTGTGGCAAATCAAGACTGCCTTCAAAACTAGTACTATATGGAAAGGTGGATATATATGTTTTTTCAGGAACTTTTACCTCCACTTCGTCGATAAAAAAGCCATCTTTATTACTTGCTAAGCTTTCTGTTGTAAAAAAATTATCATCAGATTGTTGAAAACGAATTACAAATGTGGAAGAAAGCGTGAGACCATATTTGGCTGCCAACCTATCAATATCAATGGGGGGTAATTTTCCCCAAGTATTATCGGACCAATCAGTACCTTCAAAATTCATTACTTTGGTAAAAGTAATACCTGCGTCATCACTAAAAAAAATCCCATCATCAGGATGATTCTCATCATAATAATCCTTTATCCAGAAAGACAATTCCACATCCGGAGTATTACTTAAATCTAAATGTAGATCCGCAGCGGCAACCCCAATTCTTCCTCCTTTGGTCTTACCTAGAGCAAGTCCATTTTCACCAGTAAAAAAAGCCTGCACATCATTAATAGAAGAGGTAACTCTCACTGTATTTTCTAACCGAACCGCAGATTTCCCCTCATCTAGAGCCGTTGAATTATTGGGTTCTGGATTTATATACGGAAAAGCAGGATTGCCTTGCAACCAACCTTCAGGTAACTCAGTACTCCCTTCAAAACCGGTTTTATAAGGAAACTTAGAAATAAAAGTCTTATCGGGAACCCTCACTATAACATCATCAATCAGAAGACCATCTCTACTTTGATAATATTTTGATGCTAAATTTTGATCCCCATATTGCTGAAAACGTATTACAAATGAAGAAGTTAAAGACAAACCATAATGTTTAGCCAAACGATCAATATCTAATGGAGGTAGTTGTCCCCACTCTAAACCAGCCCAATTATCTCCATTAAATTCAAAAACCTTTTCAAAGGTTTCTCCTCCATCATCACTAAAAAAAATCCCATCATAGTTAGAGTTATTATTATAGATTGATTTCATCCAAAAAACCAATTCAACCTCAGTTAGACTACTTAAGTCCAAATGCAAATCAACTGCATTGACACTTTTTTCCCCAGTATAATTTCTACCCATTACCAGACCGTTTTGTCCAGTTCTAAATAGATCTAAATCTTGGACATTGGTCCCTACTTGAACCAATCCTGAAAGCCGTACCAATGACTCCTTTGGACCTAAGCCTGTGGATGTGGACAAATCTGCATTAATATAAGGAAAGGTAGGGTTTACATGTTTCCACCCAACTGGAAGATCAAAGCTACCTTCAAAGCTTGTTTCATAGGGGAAAGTTGAGATATACGTTTGATCTGGTACTTTCACTGTTACATTATCTAAAAAGTACCCATCTCGATTTGTGGAATATTTTGACCCGATTATACCGGAACCGTACTGTTGAAATTTAATAACAAATTCAGCTGACATTTTTAATCCATGCAGCTTTGCTAACCTATCAATATCTATTGGTGGTAATTTACCATATACTCCACTATTCCAATTGCTAAAGTCAAAATCCATAACCTTTTTGTAATTGGCACCACCATTATCACTGATGTATAAACCATCTTGAGGATGGGTTGCGTCATTATTATTGAACAGGTAAAATGAAAGCTCCACCTCATCATGCCCACTTAAATCAAGTTTTAACTCCAGCGTATTGGTTAACAATCCTCCGGATGAAGAATTTTTACCAATGGCAACACCATATGTGCCGTCATAATATATGTTTCTTGCACCATTGGTACTGGCAACCTCCACTACTCCATAATCTGCAGCAGGGGTCGCTACCCATTCATCTTTGAATTTCCCATCTTCAAAATCATCTTCAAATATCACTTGGGAAAAAACACTCGGTATGCCTCCCAGGATATATAGCATCAAACAAATACAGTAAAACTTATTTTCCATAGTGATATAATTTAGGTTCTACTTAAAAATAATTGAGTTATTGTATAACTGTAAATAATTATCGTGAACCTATGGAATAGTTTCGTGAGAGTACCAAAATTCAGCGTGAAGATTGAATTACATTATTTTCAAACACAATTGATCTCCACTTATACACTTAAAATTGTATTTGAAAAAACAACCTAAATTTAAAAAATTAACATTATCTAAAAATTAATCAATTAAAATTTTATATTAACATAAAACCGTGTACGTTAACAGAGGCATTGAAATACTATACTATTGTTTAAAAACCTAAAAACTTAAACCACACATATAAAAAACATATAAACACTTATTTTATTAAAAAAAATTTGATTACATTAAATTGTTAAATATGGATTTTGAATACAAAATACTACTTCTTAGTTACCTTAAATTGTCTTTCAAATAAATATATTTACTACACCATCCATAAGTGTGCGGTTATTTACAATGAATCATAAGTATAAGAATAGATAAAAAAAGCCTAAAAAATACTGGACAATAGATTAATCCCCCATACGACCAAAGCCATATGAAAGTACTAATTGTAGAAGATGATCCATTTATTGCAGAAGACCTTCGGTTTGAAATAAGTACCAGATTCCCTTCTGAGATAACCGATATTATTGGCCCTGCGCTTAATTATGCAGATGCAGTTTCTTTGATTCACTCCTCATCTCCAGATTTAATTATGTTAGATATTTCTTTAGGAGATGATAAAGATGCAGGAATAAGACTAGCCCATTTTATCAATCAACACATTTGTATTCCAATAATTTTTCTATCAGGATTACCCAAACAATTGGGATTTGATCAGGCTAAGTTTTTATGTCCTTTTGACTTTATACACAAACCATTTGATCCTGATATACTGGCAGAAAAAATCGAATTGGCAATTATCTATCAATCGCAAAGAAAAAATCTCAGTAATACAGATTTAAATCCGATACCAGGGGCCCAAAACAAATTAATGGTTACCACTGGATTCAATGAAATTACAGCTATTCCTGTTAGTGATCTAATTCTATTAGAGGCCGATGATAAAATCATAAGAGCCTTTACTACCAAAAACAAACAAAGTATTGATTTTACTTCTCCAGGTCTGAAGAACTTTTATCAAAAAAACCTTTTTATGCTAAAGGATTTTCACCGCCTTAATAGAAAGCATGTTTTCAACTTAAATATGGTGCACAAGATAAAAAACAACCACATCCTACTTCCCAAAATCCCGAATAGTATGGAGAACACCAAGGAAAGTTTTTTTCAATTGCCCATTCCTAAGAATGGTGACAGCAAAAAACTGCTTTATGCAAGATTAGGCTACAAAAATTAGCCATTATCGAATTCTTATTTTCGATACTGAAAACTCCATAAAATAAAACTCCGGGTAACAACTATTTCCCTATTGAAAAAAGCTGTTACCCGGAATTAATTACATCGCTCAAGAGATATTAGTCTTCTTCTGCGTTCATTGCAGCTCCTGCGATAGCGCCGGTTAACTTTCCACCACCACTTGTGACAGCAGAAACATTAAAGAATCCCTGGACCTTAGTAGAAGATTCTTCAGATACCGGATAAATATTGCTGATAACATTTGACAATGGAGTCGCAAATAATTCGGAAAAACCACCCGGTCTATTGGTCTGTAAGATTACGCCTGCCAAAAACTCAAATGCTATAGGATCAATGGAATGAATCTCAAGGTATAAGGAATCGCCCACCACGTAAGGGGGCAATAAAGAATTTTCATTACCCGGATTTTCATCCCATGGATTCACGAAATCCTTACGAATGATCTGATTAAAAAGCACACCATCCATAGTTTGATTGGAAGAAAAACCTGCATCATAGGCGATATTGATTTCAGAAGGCTTGCTTAAGTAAACACCATTTTTCCAGGCCTTGATCCAGTAGGCATCTCCCTGCCCGGGGATATCATTGGCCAAAAACTCTGCAGTAAAATAAGGTTCCTTGAAATTAATGTCTTTCGGATTATAGGTAAACTGCACGGAATCAACCTCAGGTACTTCACCCAAGCCTGCATTGGCAGTATAAGCCTTCCCATCCACTTCTAGAAGTAGTTGATACTGATGACCGACTACCAAAAATTCTTCATCTCCCGGCTCCCAGCCATAATAGGCATCTGTTTCAATAAATGTAATTGTTTCTCCTGAAGAAAGATCTTTGACACTTACACTTGCGCCTTCCACCATCTCAGGTGAGGATTGATCAAAATAAGGCTGCGATATGGTCAGAAAAATTTTCTGAGTTTCATTTTTATCATTTAACCAAGCATCCACAACCATCACCTCTGCCGCAGGATTAAGCGTAGGGTTGATTTCAGTATCACATGCGAAATTAAGACAGGCCAAAAAGAAAACGATTGATTTTTTCATGATATAGGTATTGATTTGTCAGGATTAAAATTTGAAATTATAGGTTACAGAAGGTATTAAAGTACCAATGAGAGACATTTGATGAGCAGAAGTAGCTAATGGTTCGCCCACCTGTGGTCTGGAGGATGACCCTTGAGAAAAATATATACTGAAAGGATTTTTTCTACCATAAAGATTATAAACCGATACTACAAGGTTATCCGTGCCTTTCCTCTGTTTCTTGCCTCTCCATACATTGTCAATGGTTAATGCAATATCTAATCGATGAAAATTAGGAATCCTATAGTTATTTCTATCACTTCCATCGATATAAGGGATTACTTTATCTTGTACAATAATTCGATCTGTTGGAAAAGTGGTTGGCGTACCGGACAAGTAGCTGAAATTTGCCGACAAGGTCACTCGCTTGTTTAGTTCATAAAATCCTGCCAGTTTTAAATTATGGCGTTGGTCATACCTTGTAGGATACCAATTCCCCTCCCTTGTCGATTCATTATCCCCATAATTTATCCCATCTACTTTCAATTCAGTTTTACCCATAGTATAACTGATCCAACCGGTAAACCTGCCTTGATTTTTCTTGGCATATAACTCTAAGCCATACGCCCTTCCCTGACCTGAAAGTAATTGAGAAGCCATAAATTCATTGATAAATAACTCGGCCCCATCGATGTAATCCATTTGGTTTTGGTTCCATTTATAATAGACCTCAGCACTGGTTTCAAACCGGTTGCCAAAAAAGTTTTTGAAAAAACCTAAAGCTCCCTGATTCCCTGTTTGAGGCAATATATTGTTATCGGAAGGTTGCCAAATATCAATAGGTAAGGAAGCAGTAGTATTTGAAATTTGGTGCAAGTATTGACTCATTCGGTTATAACTGGCTTTCAAGGAACTGGATTCATTCAGTGAATACTTGATTGAAAGCCTGGGTTCCAGATTATTGTATTGGGCCACCGAATTCCAGGATCCATTTTCTGTAACCCCTATCAAAGGCCGTTCTATGCCCGGCAAGGTATCTCCATACATATAAGTCTTATCTCCAAAATGATTGAAATAACTGAATCGAAGGCCGTATTGGGCCACTAACTTATCTCCAAATTTTTGCTCACTACTGACATACAAAGCTCCCTCAACTGCTTTCCGATGATCCAAACTGATATTGGACAGCTCTCCATTATTTATAATCGTAGCATCTGCGGGTCGAAATCGATAAGCAATTAACTCTCCTCCAAAGGTAAGTTCATGAGAAGGGTTGGCAAACCAAGTAAATTCAGGCTTGAAATTCCAAGTAGAAATAGCCGCCTGCCAGTCAAACTTGTCGCTTTCATTGGTTCCAAAGCTAAAACCATAATTATAGTCGCTGTAAAAAGCTGAGAAGTTGGAAAACAATTTGCTCCCATAAAGATGATTCCATCGAATTGTAGCCGTTTTATTTCCCCAGTTAAAGCCTTGAGATTCATCAAAATTAAATACATCTCTACCCAAATAGCCGGAGACAAATAGTTTGTTCTTTTTATTTAGTTCAAAATTGGTCTTCGCTGTAAGATCATAAAAGTACATGCCTGCTCCATTGTCCAAAGCGTCTGTAAAGGGTCTTGCCAATACATCTGCATAAGAGCGGCGTCCGGCAAGAATAAATGAGGATTTACCTTTTTTGATTGGCCCCTCTACGGACAGCCTGCTAAATACTGTTCCTATTCCACCGGCTACATCATAATTCTGGTTATTACCCTCTTTCATCCTTATGTCAAGAACTGAGGCTAACCTTCCTCCAAAACGGGTTGGAATCCCTCCTTTATAAAGTTTGACATCCTTGACCGCATCCGGATTAAAAACAGAGAAAAAACCAAACAGATGAGAGGACTGGTAAACGGGGGCTTCATCCAATAAAACTAGATTTTGTCCTACTGTACCTCCACGTACATTGAAACCTGAAGTACCCTCTCCTACGGAACTCACACCCGGCAAGAGCTGTATACTTTTCAAAACATCCACCTCTCCTACAAAGGCCGGCATCTTCTCAATTGTTTTAATATCCATTTTCGCTGTACTCATTTCCACGGATGATACATTTTCGTCCATCCTATCACTTTGAATGACCACTGTTTCCAATTCGGTATCCGACAGCATCAATGATATATCCAATCTAAGGTCCTTGTCTAGCTTTACTTGTTTCTGAGCCTCTCTATAACCCACATAGCTAAAATGCAGGTCATAAACCCCTTCTTCCAAAGTGATAGAGTAAAATCCATATACATTGGATACCGTTCCGCTTTTGATTTGTTCTACCCTTACAGTAGAACCTATAAGCACTTCCCCATTGGTCTTGTCTGTGAGATAACCGCTTATGGTAAAGGAGTTGCTTTGAGCAAATCCGGGGAGTAAGGAAAGGAAGAATAAACCTCCTAATACAAATGATTTCATTTTAAATGAGTTAAAGGTTGATACGAAAACTACTATTGAATAAAATTGATGATTCAAAAGTAGCAGGCAGGGGGCTAGAGATCGTTCCGGTTTATAATTGTGAACCTCTTTGGTAAGAAAAAAAATACTTCGAATAAGTGGGAACCTTCTTATTTGCGGCTGTTAAGCCCGAAATATGCAATAGACCTTCTATTCCGTGCTGTAATCGACTCAAAATCGGCCACTTCGTTGCTTTTATCAATTTTACCATAGCGGTGCTCTGCTAGAACCTCCAAACAGTCTGATTTTCTAGCGATTGCAACACTCTTTGAGAAAGTTAAGGACAGGCATAACAAATCCTATTGCATAATCCGGGATTATTGAAAGCACTTCTATACCGCACAAAAAAAGCTTCAAGTTTTTACCTGAAGCTTAAAGTGCAAAGTAGTCAATTAGCCGAATGCTTATAAATCATTAAACTAAACCTGTTTTAGGAATGCTTCTATATTGTCACCTGTTAAAAGGTGGGCATGGTCAGTGATTTTTTGAATGGGCCAATTCCACCATTTTATATCAAGTAGGCTGTTTATATTGCTGTCCGAAAACCTTTTCCGAATTAATTTGGCAGGATTTCCTCCAACAATAGCATAGGGGGAAACGTCAGCCGTTACCACCGAATGACTAGCAATAATGGCTCCATCACCGATTTTTACCCCAGGCATAACCGTTACGTTATGACCTAACCAAACGTCGTTACCAACAATGGTATCTCCTTTATATGGGTAGCTTTTTCCTTTCATTGCTTTTTCCCAGCCATGACCAAAAATTGCAAAGGGATAGGCTGAAATAGAAGTACTGAGGTGATTCCCTCCATTCATGATAAATGAAACCCCGGATGCGATCATACAAAATTTACCGATTATTAATTTGTCCCCAATAAAATCGAAATGATACTTGACATTTTTTTCAAAATTGTAAACATCCTCTAAATCATCATAATAGGTGTAATCCCCTACCTCTATATTAGGGTTGGTGATGATATTCTTTAAGAAACACAGTTTGTTATGATTCAATAAAGGAAAGGATTCATTTTTATCCGGACCTGGTAATGGATTCGTTCTCATAATTTTATAGTTAGATAAATTTTTATGAACAAATGTGAGCCATTACATCTACTGTTGCGTTCCGAATTATAATGTAATACCTATTGCTTCCCAGCTTGTTATTATTCCGCTTTGGCTTTTTTTAACCATACACTTGGAGTAACTCCTTCTTTTGTTTTGAAGAAAGAATTAAAAACTGTCTTGGAATTAAAACCACTATCATAGGCCAGTGCCAGTAGGGTTAGGTGGTTAAATCGAGGATTAACCGCAATCTTTTTGAAATAATTTAATCGGTAATTGTTCACATATTCATTGAAATTGGCTTGAAGTTTATCATTAATTAAATAGGACAATTTGTTGGGATGAAGTTCCAGTTTACTACCAAGAGCGTTTAAGTTTAGTTGGGGGTCTAAGAAAGGTTTCTCCTTGTCAAAATACCTAATTAACTTTTCCTTCATCAAATCCGCTTCTTTTTCATCCAATATTTGGGATGGCTTCTCCTTGGCAAACCACTCTTCATTTCCAGTCAAGCTAAAGTTGGCCTGATGCAAGCTCTCAAATCCTTCAATTTCTTTCAAGCTTTGCAAAAAGGGTTCGTATCTATAATTCATTAATTGGGCTCTACGCAACTCAATTCCACTTTTTAACAACTTAAAGGCTGCTTCCGGGCAATTGCCGTTGGCCAGAATAAATAATTTATAGGGCATTATTTCCCCTTTCTCATTTTCCAAGCTTTCCCATTGATCCAAAAATTCTTTAGGAATCTGTGCTATTTTCTTATTGACAATTGCAAAAAGCAGGTTGATCGATTCTTTTTCCTCAAATTTTTCAGCCAATTCTTTAACCTCTTCCTCTTTGCCCAGTAGAACAAGTACATTCACCTTTAACCTTAAGGCATGGTCAAATTGAGGGTTGATCCGCAAGGCTTTTTCAATATAATGCAAAGCAATATCATAAGCTTGCTTTAAATAAAAAACATTGGCCATGGTAAAGTGATGATTCGGAGACAATGGATCCACTTCTAAGGCTTTCTTCACAAATAATTCGGCTTGATCAAAATAGCCCAAGGCAATAAGCAGTTCTGCCATGGCCTCTAATGCATCCGTATGTTTGGGATTCATGGCCAGGGTTTGATTAATGTACTCATACCCCCCCTTATAATCCCATTCCTTCCACAAGGTTCGTCCTACAAATGACATGGGGTATTCGGGGAGTTCAGTATCCAATTCCTTGGCAATAATAAAATTGTCTATGGCTTTGCCCATTGCTTCTTCGACAGGCATAAAGCCCCAAATGGCCAATAAACCATAACATTGCAAATTCCCATAATAAGCCTTGGCAAATTCAGGGTCTTTTGCAATGGCTGCATCGTATTGCTCGATGGCTTGTTTAAAAGAGTCGGGGGTCCATTGAAGTTGGTGATAACGCCCTTTTAAATAGTGTTCATAGGCAGAAACACTACGTGTTGAAGCTTGAATCAAATGATCCTTGATCACCAAATGCCCAAAATTCTCTCGTATTTGGTCCGCAATTAGCAGGCTGATTTCATCCTGCAAAGCAAAAATATCCTGCATTTGCCGGTCAAAATTTTTGGACCAATAATGGACTCCATTTTTAGCATTGATCAACTGTGCGGTAATACGAACGCGATCTGATACCTTTCTGACACTTCCTTCTAGAATATTGGCTACACCAAGTTGTTGGCCAATTTCTCTTACATCCAGATTCTTTCCTTTAAATGCAAAAGAAGATGTTCTGGCGATCACTTTAAGTCCTTCTACCTTTGTTAGTGCATTGATTATTTCTTCTGTAATACCATCACTAAAATACTCATTTTCTTGATCGTTGCTCATGTTAACAAATGGCAACACTACAATAGATTTGTCTTCTATGATTGTTCTTTCAGGAATTTCAGCCATAGCTTAATAGCTTTACAAAAAGATTATTTTACAAACAATATTTTTTCTAAAGCTAAATATGCATAATAAATTTTTATAATAAAAAATGTTTTTCAATGCTTTACCATAAAAATTTGGCACTAAAAAATTCATTTAAAGGCTCATTACAGCATTTTTACACGTGGATAAAGAAATGAACGGTGATAGCAAAGCTAATCAACTAGTATAAAAGTTTTGGCAAACCGATCCTATTGAAATTAAAGGTTGTATGCTCTTTAAACTTTAATACCTCTGAGGATTGGCTTTTGTTCTCTGGATCCCAATTGGCCTGAGTAATTAGCAAATCTGACAGGAAAAGGATGGCTATAAAAATGCCGACAAGAATTATCTTAAACTTTTTCATTGGACTATTGGATTAATAATTAATACCCCAAAAATGAAAAAGTAAAATAGTCCTTTCGTTCGGTGCTATAATTCCGAACCTTATTTTCCGGAAGGTATCCGATATATTTTCAATTTACCACAGGGTTCAACCCAAAACATGCAATAGACAATCTATTACGTACTGAAATCGACATTAAACACCCAATCGTTGCTGTTTTCAATTTCACCATGGCGACGCTATGCTAAAATCTCCACGACCGATTTTCTTGCGATTGCCACACTTCCCGTAAACAGGGGACAGGCTTCACCCCTGACCATGTCAGGGCGGAGAAATCCTGTTACATAATCCTGGTTCGAAAAAAAAATTGCAAATTTTACCTTTTTGAAAGATAAACTCCAGCCTTTTGTTACGAAAAAAGGTATGAAACGAATGTCCCATACCTTTACAATTCCGGATTTCACAGGATTTACTTAAAATTCTTTACATGGAGAAATTGATCCGAATTTTACCTGTTTCTTTTAGCACGATGCTCCAAATAGGCGTCCAAATAATGCTTGTTTAATTCATCACTATCTCCATATTTCTTTCTAACCTCTTCTAGTTTTTCATGCATCATTCTTTGAACTTCAGCATATGAAGGGTCATCATACACACTCTGCATTTCCATAGGATCTTTTTCCAAATCATACAATTCCCATTCATCAATATCATAGTAAAAGTGAATAAGTTTATAACGTTTTGTAGACACTCCATAATGCCTTTTAACCTGATGTTCAGCAGGGTACTCATAATAAGTATAATAAACAGCGTCTCTAAACTCCTCAGTTTTACCTGAAACCACATCTCTAAATGACTCTCCTTGAATTTCTTCAGGAATGTCCACCCCTGCATAATCTAAAAAGGTAGGAGCAAAATCAAGATTTTGGACCAATTGATCAAAACTACTTCCTGCTTTTATCTCCTTAGGATATTTCATTAACAAAGGTGTTCTAAAAGATTCCTCGTACATAAACCTTTTGTCAAACCATCCGTGCTCTCCCAAGTAGAATCCTTGATCAGAAGTATATACCACAATGGTATTCTCATCCAATCCTGTTTCCTTTAGATAGTCCAACAATTCACCGACTCCATCGTCAACCGACTTAATTGTCCTCAGGTAATCCTTGATGTAGCGGTTAAATTTCCACAAAGCCAATTCCTTACCGCTTAGATTCGCCTCACGCATGGCCTTATTTTTAGGTTCATAAGCTGCCAGCCAGTCTTCCAATTGTTCAGGATTCAATCGCTTCAACTGATTTACCAACCAAGTGGTATCTCCATTGGTTGGGTCAAATTGAAATTTGAAATCATGTCCCCAACGTGCATGTCCATCAATCTCCATCTCCTGCGTTTTAGCAGCAGTTCCTCTTCCTTCATAATCATCAAAGAAATTCGCAGGAGGGTCAAAGGTCACATCGTCATATAAAGTCAAATATTTCTGAGCAGGTTTCCAATTCCTATGAGGTGCTTTTTGGTGATATAGCAAAAGAAAAGGCTCGTCTTCCTTTCTGTCATTTTTCAACCAGTTCAATGCAGCATCTGTGATAATGTCTGTGCAATATCCCTCTATCTGTTTCTTTTCTCCATTAATTAAGAAATCTGGATTGTAATAATGTCCCTGACCAGGAAGAACCATGGAAAAGTCAAACCCTTGTGGAAGACCATCCATATGTATTTTTCCAATCATGGCTGTTTGGTAACCATTGGCTTGAAGTAACTTAGGAAAATTATCCTGATCCCAATCAAATGGCTGGATATTATCAACCTTGCCATTGATAAAACTATGCTTTCCAGTCAACATTACGGCCCTACTGGGTGCGCAAATTGAATTGGTAACGGTAGCACGATGAAAAATAGCCCCTTCATTGGCTATTCGATCAATATTTGGGGTTTCATTAAGCCCATGACCGTAAGCACTTATCGCCTGATAAGCATGATCATCACTCATAATGAAGATAATATTAGGCCGGGTTTTCTCCTTTATTTCTTCGGGTTTACAACTAATGACACCTGCGCCAAAGGCAAGGTAGAGACTAAACAATAGTAATCTTTTCATATTTTTTTATTAATCAGGCGACTTTAAAAGAAAATTAAGCCGTAAGTTAAATATTTAAATTCAAATTTTTACATATCATTATAAATTCTACCTTCATTAAATCAGAGATCAAATTGAAAATCCCAGTTGCATAATAAACTATATCTCATTTCTTTTCAATGCTTTAACAGCATGATCTACAGCCCTTGCGGTAAAAGCCATAAAAGTAAGGCTAGGGTTTTGAGTCCCTGTAGAAGTCATGGAAGATCCATCAGTTACATAAACATTTGGACAAGCATGTAGTTGATGGTGTTTTCCCAACAAGGAAGTAGAAGGATCTTTACCCATTCTTACACCTCCCATTTCATGAATATCTAAACCGGGTGCTTGCCCACTATCTCTTTGCCGGATATCCTTACAGCCTGCCTTTTCTAACATTTCTGCCCCTTGGTCCAAAAAGTCCTTTAGAGATTTTTCATCGTTTTCGTCGTATCCAACATCCACCCTTAATATAGGCATACCCCATTTATCTTTAACCTCATCATCCAGGTATACCCTGTTTTCTAACTTTGGTATGGTCTCCCCTTGCATCATCATGTACACACCCCAAGCACCAGCTTCTGAGTTGGCTTCTTTAAAACCAGGTCCAAAATCTGTATTTCTCGCATTACCCCATCCACCTCTACCAGCAGAATAAAAGGTCATGTACCCTCTAAGAAAATCCATTTCCTGTTTTTTCACATTTCTAAAATTGGGCATCATGATGGCTGTAGGCCTACGTCCATAATAGTAGTCTTCAAGAAACCCATCCATTCTGGCTGACAATGATCCTCGGTAGTTGTGAAAAGCAATATGAGTCCCTAGCAATCCATTGTCATTGCCTAAGCCCTCAGGAAATCGACTTGATTTAGAGTTGAGCAGTATAAGGTTTGAGTTTAGTGTAGAAGCATTTACAAAAATCACTTTGGCAAAATACTCGGTGGTTTCTAAGGTTTCCGAATCTACCACTTGCACACCTGTTGCTTTACCCTTAGCATCGTCATAGATCAAAGAATGCACCACTGAATGAGGCCTTATTGTAAGATTTCCAGTAGCTTCTGCAGCTGGCAAAGTAGAAGAATTTGAGCTAAAATAGGCCCCAAAAGGACAACCTCTCTGGCACATACTTCTCGCCATGCATTGCCCTCTTCCTTGCGCCTTATGATGCGCAGCAGGTTTGGTAAGATGGGCACACCTTCCAATCACGAAATTTCTATCAGGATAGGCTGCGTTTACTCTTTGTTGAATAGTTTTTTCAACCTTGTTCATTTCCCATGCTGGTAAAAACTCACCATCAGGTAAAGTTTCCAAGCCATCTTTATTTCCACTGACGCCAATAAAGCGTTCCACATAACTGTACCATGGGGCTATATCCTCATAGCGAATTGGCCAATCTACAGCGAAGCCATCCCTTCCCGGCCCCTCAAAATCATACTTGCTCCATCTTTGTACCTGTCTGGCCCAAAGTAGGGATTTACCTCCTACTTGGTACCCCCGAATCCAATCAAATGGCTTATCTTGAATATATGGATGCTCTTTGTCTTTGACAAAAAAATGATCCGCATCATCTTTGAATGCATAACACCTAGAGACAATGGGGTTTTCCTTTTTTACTTCTAGTGGCATTTGTCCACGCAAAGGGAATTCCCAGGGGGGAGTATGCATGGTAGGGTAATCCACCTTGTGCTTTACATCTTTTCCCCTTTCTAATACCAGTGTTTTTAATCCTTTCTCACACAATTCCTTTGCGGCCCATCCTCCGCTAATCCCGGAGCCGATTACAATGGCATCAAATGTATTCTTATTCATTTATTTTTTATTTACTCGTACCGAAGTGATTCTATAGGATCAAGTTTACTGGCTTTATAGGCAGGCAAAAGCCCGGAAAACAATCCTACCAAAATACAGACTACAAATGAAAAAATAATCCAAACCCAAGGAATCAAAAATCCGCCTGGACCCACTGTATTGCCCACAATATTCCCTATACCAATCCCCATTATCACTCCGAGTATCCCGCCTAAAACACAAATAACAATGGCTTCAATTAAAAATTGCTGTCGTATCCGAAGTGGGGTAGCTCCCATTGCTTTTCTAATCCCAATTTCTCTTGTTCTTTCTGTAACAGATACCAACATTATGTTCATCAATCCAATCGAGGCTCCAAGTAAGGTGATAAAGCCTATTCCAAAACCACCAATCCTAAGATACCCTGCAATCTCTTCAAGACTTTCTCCGAGGGTTTGGGATTTTACAACTTCAAAAGAATCCTCCATGCCTACCCCATCTTCCCGAATAGCCCGCATAATACCTGTTGCCTGACCCATTTCGTATTGCAACCTTAAAGGGTCTTGCCCTGCTATAGTAATGGTATACCTGAAACTCCCTCTCTTATCGAGGTTTCTGGCATTAAGTATAGGAATAATAATCGCGCGGTCAGCACCAGAATCTCCACCAACACCACCTTGTTTTTCCATAATCCCAACAATAGTATATCGCTTACCATAGAAAGAAATGTATTGATTCAGAGGGTTTTCCTTATCATCAAATAGAGTTTTTTGAATCTCGGTTCCTATGACACAAACATTGTTTCCATACTCTATTTCCACATTGCTGAAACTTCTCCCTTTATCTATGGCCACCCCTTTAATTAAAAAATAATTCTCATCTCCTCCTATAATTCGACTATTGGGATTGGTTTTTTTGGATTCTTTTTTGACTTCTGCTGAACCCGACACGAAGGTAGTCACTGTTGAAACGCCTCTCTGATTGTATTTCTCTTGAAATTCAGAAGCCTCTCTAAAGGTAATATTAGGGTAATTCTTTTGAGCAATTCCTGAAGAAGTAGCCCTACCACCTGAAAATCCTTTACTCCTAACATCAAAATTATTGGCACCAAACCCAGATAAACTTTCTTCGATTTGAGCCTTCATTGCGTCTATTGCTGTAAGCATACCTACCAAAGAGGTGATGCCAATGGCTATAATCAAGCCGGTTAAAATGGTCCTGAGAAGATTTGATTTTACCGATCTAAAGGCTTCTCTAATATTTTCGAGCAGATTCATAAATTGTCCGTAAGTGGCCAATAATTAATTTTATTCACGTCTTTATCGTTAATATTAACTATAAATACCCTTCATAAAAAGAAATCTAAGGTTTTTTAATTGTTTTTAACCCGGATTTTGTAATAGGATTCGTGATGGGTGTTGCAATCGCAAGAAAATCAGGCTGTTTGGAAATTTTAGCATAGCACCGCTATGGTGAAATTGAAAACAGCAACGATTGGGTGTTTTGAAGCGATTTCAGCACGTAATAGATTGTCTATTGCATATTTCGGGTTTAACCCGGATAATGCAATAGTGTTTGCCTACGTCACCGCGAAGTGATTCTTTCAAGTGATAAAAGAGCTATTAGCTAATATTGATTTTATCAGGCTTACAGCAATGGCTAGCAATGTTAACCATGTATTGGATTGGGTATTAACTTATTCCCGTTGAGTATTAATGCATTCGGTCTCCCCTGATCTCTAGTTCTTTCAAAACCTCCTTTTCGTGCGCCAACCACTCTTGCCAACGTAATTCAACCTTTTCAGGGTCCTGGTACTTTTTTGCAAGTTGGATAAAGTTAACATAATGACCTGCTTCAGAAATCATAAGCTCATGGTAAAAATCACAGAGCTCCTTGTCATCAAGGTTTTTCCACAGCAGTTTAAAACGTTCACAAGACCTGGCTTCTATTAGGGCATTCATCAATAACAGCTCGGAAAGCTGGTCTTTTCTGCTACCCCCTTTCCTCACGAATGACTGAAGTTGAATAACATAATTGTCTTTTCTTGGAAAACCAAACTTATAGCCTCGTTTTCTTATTTGCCCCATTACAGCCTCAAAGTGCGCCCACTCTTCTGCCACCACTGGTGTGAGCACATCTACCATTTGATCAAATTCAGGAAACTTAATTATCAGAGAAATGCATGAGGAAGCTGCCTTTTGTTCGCAATAAGCATGGTCGACTAATATGGATTCAAGGCTTATACTTGCAATGTCCACCCACCTTGGGTCAGTAGGTAATTCCAAACGCAACATTTTGTTTTTTGTCGATTCCTGCCAGCTCATTTTATATTTTTAATCAAAGAAGTACCAACTTATCCCTAAATCCAACATGCCTTTTAACCCTGTGTAATCTGGTGTAATAAAATAACCATCATTGGGCATTTGTCCAGAGTTCAAATGGTTGTACCTAAACAATACCCTTGTTCTATTGATTCGAAAGTTTAGAAAAGCATCCACAACAGGATAGGCATAAACATTGAAATTATTTTGCAAATAGAATTGCTGAGTCGCAGGCATATAGGCCGGAGCATAATTGTCACTTCTATACCTGCCTTCTATACCCAATTGCACGTAGACATGATCATCAAACATCGGCCCGTCAAAGAAAAATCGGGTATTTATAAAAAGTTCAGGTATTCTAAATTTATCTGCAGCACCGCCTGTAATCAATGTATAGTAAGCTTCAGATTGCCAGTGGAATTTACCTGCAAAAACCAAATGAGACTCCAATCCAGGAATCACCATAAAAGCTTCGGATGAAATCTGCTCTGGAACCATTTCTTCATTGTAAAAAATGTAATTGTTAACCCTATTGATGGTCAGGTTAGGCCTTATCTTATAATTCTTAAAGTCTCCTTTGATTGTCCCTTTAATTTGGTCTACCCCAGTACTAGAAAAATCATTCTTCCACATATAATGGTTGCCACTATATTGCTGCTGCATCATATTGGGCTTGTAGAGTGCTTTGGTATAACTAACATCCAAAAAGGGCGAAATAAACAAGCCCTTTATCCTGTAACCATCCGGAATAAGGTATTCTCCCTCTGCTTCAAAGATCCAATTTTCGTTAATCTCTCCTCTTAAAGCTCCTCCCAAAGACAATTCGGTAAAGGAATTGTTTGAAGTGAAAAACCGACTCGCCATTCGTCCAGTTCTAAATTTTAAAAAGGCATTGTAATAGACAGGCCCAAAATCACCTTTAAACCCTACCTCGTTTTTCCATTCGGAAAAATGATTGTGGTTGTTGGTAGTGTCCTCTTTGCTAAAAGCATTGTCTTCATTGATTGAATTAAACCTGTTGGTATTAAAATAAGTAGAATCTGAAGTCCCTAAGTTTGAAAAGAAGGTAACAGCTTGCTTGGATTTATCAAATACATGATATGCTTGCCAGCCCTTTAAAATCTCGTATTCGTGGTAAAGGTGGTAATTCTGCCTCAAATCCACAGCTTTGGAGTTACTCAGCCAAACCTTTGCGTCCTCATAAGTGAAATACAAAGAAGTAGTATCCACACTCGGAGGTATAATTCCTCCTTGTTCATTCACATTGTGCTTCATTCTGGTGATGGTGCCTAGCAAGAAATATTTACCATTGTCAGACTTGTAATTCGAATGTATCTCGTAGGAATCATTCACCACATTATTATCATCTCGAGTAGTGGGGTTAAGGGTTTTTCTGGCCCTAATTGTATGGTAGCCAATTCCTACATTCCAGTTCGGAGTGATATTCCTGGCAAAGCCTATGTCCAACTTATTCCTATTCCCCCCGCCGAAAAAAGCTTCAATTTTAGTGTAGGGTGATTTCGTATTGTAATACCTTATGCTGTCAGGAGAATTGTGATAAAGGTCATAAGCATGAAAACCAGATGTTCTACCGATTTGATTAGGAACATCGTAAAAAACGGGTCTTGCAGCTGTCCCTAGATTTCCAAGGTCCTGGTATTTGTACCAAGTATTAGCTACCGCTTCGTAATTGTGAAAACCGGTAAGAGAAGTATCCAACTCCATTTGCTTAAACCGGTTATTCCTAACAAAGTGCTCGTAATAGTAAAGGGATGTTTTGGGACCATATACCATTTTGGTAGAATCATCGAGCAACCCCTTTTTCATGGCAGTGTTCCCTCTTTCCTCCTCTGTAGGTCGACTAGCATTACCACCCTGTCTCTGTTGCTGCTGCGCCAAGGAAGGAGCTATAAAGGCAACGGTTATTGCTAAAAGCGCAAAGAAAGTTCTCAGATTAAATTTCACTGTTAGCATTTTTATTAATAATCATGCTTTTAATTCTTTTTAAAAGCTGTTCTTCTTCCTTTTGCTCCATATCTATCTCCACTGGCAATACAAATACAGGGATATTACAAACCAATTCCAATAATTTATTATCCTTCAATTTTACAGCATCTTTTTCTGTAGTCAAAATACTTACATTTTTAGTCGCATATTTTTTATATACTTCACTAATGCGCAGCATATCTTTTGCCTTGTAAGAATGGTGATCAGGAAAAGCAATGGTTTCCATGACGATCTTTTGCTTACCTTCTAAATGTAAACGTATAGGTCCAGGATCTACTATACCAGTTACCAAAATAAATTTATCACCCGGTTCAGAAAATTCCAGATTCAAAGGATAAGGAGAACCATATTTAAGACCAGCAAAGTAAATGGGTTTCTCCCTTACCAGATAATCTGAGATTTGTTTTCTGAACCTATTTTTCTCATTTAAGTCTAAGTTATCGGGGCATTTGGTAACCACGATTAGGTCGGCTCTATTCACATTGCGTCTTCCTTCTCGTAGCCTCCCTACAGGCAGAAGATAATCAGTGAAAAATGGTCTTTTGTAGGTCGTTAATAAAATATTGAGATCAGCCAACAGGTACCTGTGTTGAAAAGCATCATCCAGTATAATCGACTCCACTTCAGGATTTTCTGCAATAATCATGGGAATGGCAAGTATTCTTTCCTCACCTACCGCTACAGTCACCTTTTCTTTAAACTTTGAATAAACCTGAAAAGGCTCATCCCCAATTTCACTCGGTGTACTTTGCTCATTTGCCAATTTGTAGCCACTGGTTTTTCTTCCATACCCTCTACTTAAAATCGCCAGGTTAAATGAAGAAGAAAGATGATTTATCAAAAACTCCACGAAAGGCGTCTTTCCTGTGCCACCCACTGCCAAATTCCCAACCACAATAGTGGGCACCTCGAAAGGCTGACTTTTCTTAAGCCCTGCCTCAAACATCCTGTTTCTCAACGAAGTGATCCCATCATAGATTAGAGCAAGGGGAAATAGTAAAAAATCAACAAAACCCATTGGTGTTTTTTTTGTAGTTTTGGGAGTAAAACGAAAGCAAATATATGGTTTATTTGATTAAGGATATCATATCTTATCTGGAAAACCTGGCACCAACTGCCTATCAGGAAAGTTATGACAACGCAGGATTAATTGTGGGCGACCCGATGACCGAAGTAAAAGGCATCATTTGTTCCCTTGATGTAACAGAAGATGTTGTAAAGGAAGCCAAAGAAAAGAATTGTAACCTTATCGTTGCCCACCACCCCATTGTATTTAGGGGACTCAAGAGTTTAACTGGTAAAAATTATATAGAGCGTACGGTGATAAACGCTATCAAAAACGACATTGCCATCTACGCCATCCACACCAACCTAGACGCTGTCAGCCAGGGAGTCAATCGCAAAATCGCTGAAAAAATCGGCTTGCTTAACCCAAAAATACTGGCTCCTAAAAAGGGGATAATATCAAAGCTCAGCACATTTATTCCAAAGATGAACGTTGACAAAGTGTTAGAAGACTTGTTTGCCGCTGGTGCTGGAGAAATTGGCAATTACTCCAATTGCAGTTTTAAATCTGAAGGAACTGGGAGTTTTTTACCTCAGGATGGAGCGGAGCCAACACTTGGAAAAAAAGGTGAATTATCAACAGTAGAGGAAACCAAGGTTGAGTTAATTTTCCCAAGTCATCTGGAAAACAAAATCATCAATACATTAAAAACTTCACATCCATACGAAGAAGTCGCCTATTATATTCAGGTACTAGAAAATAAAAATCAGGATGTAGGTTCAGGCATGATAGGTACTCTTCCAGATCCCTTGTCAGGCAAAGATTTCCTACTCCATTTAAAGGCTTCAATGGATTTAAAGGTGCTGAAACACACTCATATTTCTGACAAAAAAGTTAGTAAAATAGCTATTTGCGGGGGTGCAGGGATTTTCCTACTGAATAATGCGAAGAGGTCTGGGGCAGATGTTTTTATCACAGCAGACATCAAATACCATGAATTCTTTGATGCTGAAAAGGATATACTATTGGCCGACATAGGGCACTATGAAAGTGAAATTTACACAAAAGAACTTTTAAAAGATATATTGTCACGAAAATTTAGTAATATTGCAACCTATTTGACAAATGTAATTACAAATCCTATAAGTTACCTATAGTACATGGAAAGTCCAGTCGCACAAAAATTAGAAGCAATTCTCAACTTACAAAATATCGATTCCCGTCTTGATGCAATATTTAAGGTAAGGGGGGCTCTTCCTGAGGAAGTTCAGGATTTGGAAGATGAGATAATAGGATACGAAACCCGATTAAGCAAATTTAATGCTGATATATCCTCCATGGAGGACGAAATTAAAAAGTACAAAGATGCCATAAAAGATTCCGAAAAGCTGATCAAAAAATACCAGGATCAGCAAATGAATGTAAGGAATAACAGGGAGTATGATGCAATTACTAAAGAATTAGAATTGCAGGATCTGGAAATCCAAGTATCGAAAAAGAAAATTACCGAAACGCAGGTAAGAATTGAAAGTAAGCAAAAGGACATTGAAGACCTTAATGAAATCTTGAAGGACAGACAAAAAGATCTGGACCAAAAGAAAGGTGAACTTGATACCATTGTCTCTGAAAGTGAAAACGAAGAGAAAAAGCTTAAGAATGACATGGAAAAAGCTGCTAAAAAAGTAGATGACCGGTTGATCAAATCTTACGACAAAATCAGAAAGAATGCTAAAAATGGTTTAGCAGTAGTTTTGGTTAAGCGTGGAGCATGTGGTGGTTGCTTTAATATCGTTCCCCCACAAAGACAAGCTGAGATCAGGGAAAGGAAAAAAATTATAGTTTGTGAACATTGCGGTAGAATTCTTGCCGGTGTTGAAGACGAAATCGTCGAAGAACCAGCACCAAAGAGAAAAAGAAGCAGCAAATCATAAATCTAAAAAATCCGGAAATTAAATTTCCGGATTTTTTTTTTACTGAATCCGATTGCCTTATTGATTCGTATATTATAAATGTATATATTACGATTCTATGAAAAAGGTAATTTTGGTTCTAACCGCATGTATCCTTACAGTTCTTTCTTTTGCAAAAGAGAGAACTGACAAGACCTTTTTGATAATTTTTGACAAGGATGAGCTTGCCTATCACCAAGCAAATCCCAGCATCATGGAGCTGAATTTTTCAAGCACCTTCCATACCAAACTTTATTCGGGCAACTCTGAAACTGCATTACTGGTAACTGTACCATTTGCAGATTGGACTGTTTGTGAAATGGGCAAAGCCATTGTGAAAGTATCTGTAAGCAAAGAATTGGCACTTGAAGAGGTTGCCTTTAGAATTATAGACCTGGATGTTAGTAGAAAAAATTTTAAATCACTACTCTCAGACTCTTCAGGTCAAAACAACCAAGGGAAAAATTCTACCAATTAATTTTATTCAATACCCTCCTTCATTATGCTTGGAGACGGATGATAGCTATCCAAATAAATCCCTCCATCTTCTTTTTCTTCCAAGACATAACAACATAAGTTTTCATGTCTAAATACATCCATATACCTTAAATCATAGCCCAACACAACCGTCATAAGTATTCTTATGGCTCTGCCATGCATACAAACGAGAATGTTCTCGCCCCCTTTCCCAAGGATATACTGAAAAGCACGCTTTAATCTTTTTGCTACCTCTATAGGGGATTCACCCCCATCTATCTTATGGCCTAACTCACCAGAAGACCACCTGCCAAGCATATCCAGATAATACTGGTTTTCTTTATGGTCCATTGGTAAACCTTCATAGTTCCCCCAAGAAATTTCATTCAAGTCCACCAATTGCTCTTGTGGAATTTCCGGTTTTAAAAACTTAGCTATTGACTGCTTGGTCCTGATCAGTCCTGAATAGTAAATATGGTCGAATGGAATGCCTTTGAAATCCTCATAGAAAGCCGCTGCCTGTAATCTTCCCGTGGAATTAATAGGTGCATCAATACCACTTCCCTGCACTACCCCCTTGAGGTTATAGTCAGTTTGTCCATGCCTTACAACATATATTTTTTTAGTCCTCAAGATTTCCTTAATTTTGGTTCAAGGTTCAAAGAAAAAAATTTTATCCCATATAACATGGTATTTAAGAAAAAACCCGATCTGGAATTTATAAATAGTCTAGGGGAGGACAATATGTCAGGTTTTTTAGAAATCAAATTCACAGATGTAGGAGATGATTTTGTAGTAGCAGAAATGCCCGTCAACAATAAAACCAAACAGCCCATGGGATTGTTACATGGTGGAGCCAATGTAGTTTTGGCTGAAACCTTAGGTTCTATTGCTGCAATGTTGACACTGGATACGGAAAAACAAACCCCTGTGGGCTTGGAAATAAATGCCAATCACCTTCGGTCTGTGACGGAGGGCAAAGTTATTGGTAAAGCTTCACCTATTCATATTGGTAGAAAAACCCAGGTTTGGGAAATCAGAATTACAGATGATAAAGGAAAACTTTCATGCATCAGTCGATTAACTGTGGCTATTTTACAAAAGTAACACTATGGAAGCCACCAACACACAGTTAAAAGCCTCCAAAGAGCTTGTTATTTCTTCCCTTTTTGTCAATGCTTTTAGAAGTAATGCTTCTATAGCCATTTGGCGCAAGCCTGGTTCATCCAAGGTAGAAAGCATCACCGATAAAGACCCAGACGGCTACGATGGCCCACTTAAGGATCTAGATCTTCTCCCTCCGGGATTCATGATCCATCCCTTTAATAACAGCCAACAACATCCACCGCTTTACATAAAAGCCAGCAGCTACTATTCTTTCCACCTTAACAATGAGGCAGCTGAAGAATCCGAAAACACAGAAATACCAGAGGTAGGTGATGTCAAGGAGGAAGAACTTGCCGCTGAAATCAGAGAATTCATCTTGAAATCCCAGAAGAAATCTACTGCTTCTTCCTCAACCACAACCAAATCCAGCTTTATCGCAACTGTTACTAAAGCGATTGAAGCAATTAATTCGGGGGATTTGTACAAAGTAGTTCCTGCAAAAATAAAACACATTGAATTACCCGAAGATTTCGACCTTGCCTCCGTATTTTTAAAATTATGTGAAATTTATCCCAAGGCATTTATCAATTGTTTCTATAGTGAAAAAACAGGCCTTTGGATTGGTGCGAGTCCAGAAACTTTGATTAAAACAAAAGGAGACGAATTCTATACTATGGCCTTGGCTGGTACCCAAAAAGCAAAAGGAGAAGATCCTCTTAAGAATGCAGCATGGACCCAAAAAGAAATTGAAGAACAGGCCTTGGTAAGCCGTTATATTGTCGACTGCTTCAAGAAGATCCGGCTTAGGGAATACAGCGAGATCGGACCTAAAACTACGGTGGCTGGAGGCTTATTGCACCTCAAGTCTGAATTCTTGGTGGACATGAAAAACACAAACTTCCCCCAACTAGGAAGTGTAATGCTAGCCCTGCTCCACCCTACTTCTGCTGTATGTGGTATGCCAAAGGAAAAAGCGATGGAATTTCTACAAAGACATGAAGCTTTTGACAGAGAATATTTCTCAGGTTTTATCGGTCCTGTTAACATGAATGAGGAAACCGTGCTCTTTGTAAACCTCCGTTGCGCAAAATTAAACAATAAAAAAACCTTGCTATTTGCTGGTGCAGGGATTACAGAAGACTCAGTACCGGAAAAAGAATGGGAAGAGACAGAAATGAAATGTAATATTATAGGCCAGTTCATTCAAACCCAATAGTAATTTTGATACTTCCCCAGCTTACTTACCTAGCCTCTATATGTGCCAATAGCGGCATCACTGAAGCCATACTTTCGCCAGGTTCACGAAGTGCACCTATTTCGCTGGCATTTATCCGACATCCCGACATCCATTGTAGGATAATTCCTGATGAAAGGTCAGCAGCATTTATAGCAATGGGAATTGCCCAGCAACGCAATAAACCTGTAGTGTTAATTTGCACAAGTGGTTCTGCGGCTTTGAACTATGGGCCAGCAATAGCCGAAGCCTATTACCAGCAAATTCCTCTACTGGTTTTAACTGCCGACAGGCCCCCGGAATGGATAGAACAATGGGATGGACAAACCATTCGCCAAGACAATCTATACAGTGCTTTTATCAAATCCAGCTATGTCTTCCCTGACGAGGTTTTACATCCTGACAAACTTTGGCATGCTAAAAGAATAACCAAAGAAGCTATTAACCTTACCCATGAGGCACCTATGGGACCGGTACATATCAACATCCCGTTGAGGGAGCCTTTCTACCCTAACCAAGAAGAACAGTATCCTTTCGAAATCACAGACCTTGAACCTGACCTAGATCAGCACCAGACCAGTACTTCATTAAAGGAAGAAAGTGTAATTCAAGTTATAACAGAATTAAAAAAGTACAGAAAAATACTTATCCTGGTTGGACAACAAAGGCCTGACAAACAAATTAGGACCTTATTAAAAACAATAGCTGAAAATCACCAAGCAGTGGTTGTCACAGATGTGATCAGTAACATGTCTCAGGAATGTACAATCGAGCATCATGATTTCTTTTTAGGCAAGCCTAGTAATGAAATGGCTCCGGACTTAATGATAAGCTTCGGTAAATCCATTATCTCTAAAGCTTTAAAACTCTTTTTAAGGAAAAGCGATACAGCCCACTGGCATATCCAAGCACAGGGTCAAGTACCAGATACTTTTCAACATTTGAACCAAATTATCAGGTTGCATCCCGCTACCTTTTTAGATTTCTTTCAAAAAGAGACAAAAGCAGTGGATTCAGTTTTTGAAAACGAATGGCTAAAGAAAAACAAGTCCATTAAAAATATTTTACCCAAAACGCTTGAAAAAGCACCTTTTGGTGAGTTGAAGGCGCTTGATAATCTTTTAAAATCACTGCCCAACTATGGGAAAATCCACATTGCCAACAGTATGGCCATAAGGAATGTGAACTTTTTAGGCTTAAGTGGAGATGACCTTGAAATAATTTGCAATAGGGGTACCAGTGGAATTGATGGATCAAACAGTACTGCAGTTGGTTGTACTTTCACTACGAAGGAACCTGTTGTGTTATTAACCGGAGACATGGCCTTCTTTTATGACAGGAATGCATTTTGGCATCAATACAACTTACCCAATTTAAGAATTATCCTGTTCAATAATCATGGGGGAGGCATATTTAGAATGATAGATGGCCCTGCAGCATTACCAGAAATGGCTGAATATTTTGAAACTCATCAGAAATTAGATGGGTCTAATTTGGCAAGGGAATTTGGGTTCCAATATCATTTAGCACAAAACATGGAAGAACTTCAGACCGCGCTAAGCGATTTTTTCCATACCTCAATAAATGCAAAACTTCTTGAAATTAAAACGGATAGCGAAACAAATACAAAAGCCCTAAAAATGATAAAGGAAGCTTTGAGTGGCGACTGAATCAGACCGTCAAGATTTCCTAAAAAACGCATCGACTCCCCGTAAATTGCTTAGCAGGTACTGAACCCAGAGAAACTTTAAGCTAGAATCAAAGCAGTATAGCTAAAATTTCGTTAAATTTAAAGCGAAAATATAATTTTGGATTAAACATTGATTTGTTTTTTCTAACTTTAACGCACTGATAATAAACCTATAATTCATGCGACAGGAATTGACAGATAAAGAAAATGCCCCACTAGATAATATTGAGGATTGGGAGGCTGATTTGAAAGTAAGGTACCCAAAGCCCAAGTCTGAAGAGGCCAAAAGCAAAGCGGATTACCGTAATTACCACGACTCTGAACGAGTAGCAACGGTCAAGGAATTTTATCGCTTAAACCACCAATACCAGACCGTTGATTTTGTCACAAAAAAACAAGATGAGTTTCTCAAATTTGATAAAAAGGAAATGCCTTTTTGGGATGCTATCGATTACCTTAATACACTCGTAGATGATTCTGACCCTGACACCAATCTCGATCAGCTTCAACACTTGCTACAAACCTCTGAAGCAATAAGAGCGGATGGACACCCAGATTGGTTTGTTCTTACTGGTTTTATACATGATTTGGGCAAAGTATTGTGCCTATTTGATGAACCACAATGGGGAGTAGTTGGTGACACCTTTCCTGTAGGCTGTAAGCATTCTGATAAGGTTGTATACCCAGAGTATTTCGAGGCAAACCCTGATAGCAAAGACCAGAGGTACAATACCAAATATGGGATCTATGAGAAAAACACTGGATTGGACAATGTGATGATGTCATGGGGTCATGATGAATACCTATATCATATAGTCAAAGACCACCTGCCAGAACCAGCTTTATACATGGTTCGCTACCACTCCTTTTATGCCCAGCATAGGGAAAATGCCTATGATCACCTAATGAGTGATCATGATAGGGAAATGTTTAAGTGGGTAGACAAGTTTAATCCTTATGACCTGTACTCAAAGGTACCCGTTCCACCAGACGCCAAGGCCCTAAGACCTTATTATGAAGACTTGGTTGCTAAATACCTTCCAGCGACCTTGAAATTTTAATTGCCTTTTACAATAGACCCAAACCTTGATTGCTGCCCAACTTAAGCTGGGCAGCAATCTAATTATATATTATGCTCACAGCCATTACCTTCGTAGGATTTACATTATTTGTTGCAATTTTTTCTTGGTATAAATTACGAAAGGATGACATCAGCTCCAGAGACGGGTATTTTCTTGGAGGCAGATCTTTAACAGGTGGAGTAATTGCAGGATCGATGATCCTTACCAATATTTCAACTGAACATCTTATAGGTTTAAATGGCTCTGCCTATAAAAATGGGATGATCATTATCGCCTGGGAGGTTACCAGTGCTATTGCATTGGTCATTGCTGCGCTTTACTTCCTACCCATTTACCTAAAAATGGGATTGACGACCATACCGCAATACCTGGAACAGAGATATGACAGTACCACAAAAACAATTGTGGCCTTATTATTAATGATTTCATTTGTCGTCACCTTGCTTCCTATTGTACTTTATACAGGTGCAATTAATTTGGAAAGTATTTTTAATGTCTCAGAAGTATTAAATGTCAGCAGGTCAGAAGGGATTTGGATTACGGTAGTCACAATAGGTGTAATAGGATCCATTTACGCCATTTTCGGAGGTTTAAAAGCAGTAGCGCTATCCGACTCTATCAATGCCATAGGCTTACTGATTGGAGGCTTAATGGTACCAATTCTCGCACTTTGGGATATTGGAGATGGCAATGTATTGGAGGGTATCCAAAAAGTGTATGAGTATGCACCGGAGAAATTCAATGTAATAGGCAAAGCAGATTCAGTATTGCCATTTAGCACGATCTTCACAGGGTTGATGATCAACCAATTGTATTTTTGGGGTATGAACCAGACGATCATTCAAAGGGCTTTTGGTGCCAAGAATATGGCTGAAGCCCAAAAAGGTTTGCTATATACAGGAGTGATAAAGATTTTCATACCCTTGATTATCGTACTACCAGGTATTATCGCTTATTATTATTACAGTGATCAGTATTATGACAATCAAGATTTTATTTATCCGGTTTTGTTAACCAGAATAATGCCCCTAGGCTTATTAGGCTTTTTTGCAGCTGTGGTGCTTGGGGCAATTTTAAGTACATTCAATAGTGTTTTGAATTCTGCTGCTACCATTTTCAGTCTTGACATATATAAAAAGTTATTGGACAAAAAATCCAATGACAAAAAACTGGTGCGTGTAGGTCGTTTGAGCTCTCTGGTTTTGGCTGTATTTGCAATTATGATTGCTCCTCTTGTTGGAAACGCTCCAGAAGGATTGTACCAATTGATGCAACAATTAAATGGCATCTTTTTTATCCCAATCGCATCCATTCTAATTGCCGGATTTTTCATTCCTAAGATCACCGCAAATGGAGCTAAAGTAGGTTTGATCACTGGATTGTCCTTTTATCTCTTAACTACCTTTATTTTTGAATCCGGCATTCACTTTATCCATATTTGGGCCATAGAGTTTGTGATTAACATATTGGTTATGCTTGCTGTCAGTCATTATTTTCCAGGAAAGCCAAATACCTTTGTCAAAAGGCCTCCTGTTTTGGAAATGAAGCCTTGGCGATACGCGAAACCAGTTTCCCTTGGATTATGCATTATTACGATTTTGATTTATATATGGCTGGGAAGCTAATCCCAAACCGGGAGCAAGAGTAGGGCGATTACTATCCCTACCCTTGCTCCTTCTTATATGAACCCAGCTTTAATTTTATCAAAGCCAATAGGTCTTTATACTTTTTCCTGTATACACCTTCTTGACCAATGCTTAACTTTTTTTCTTATCAAAACTGAAAGAATTAACAAGCATTTTCTACCTACAGAAAGGTCCGGAAACTCCCCTAAAAAAAATCGAAAAACATTTATTTCCAAAACAAATTTGCCCTTAATTTAGCTGAGGAGAAAGTAAGAAAAACCATTAAAATTGACGATTTAATTGTATCAAGGTAGTATTTGCTTTTGTAAGCGGTCAGCCATTCTAAAATTTTTTCTCTATTTTTGTGCTGTGAAAATTGGGAAATACAACATAGGGGCGTTTTTAAACAGGATTGTTTTAACCAATTTACTGGCTGTCTTTTTAATTAGTCTTTCTGTTGCAGAAGGAGAAAAAGCCATGTACAATTTCCCTTCACCAGAATTCGAAATTGGAATGCTGGATTATGATTATTTAGATTTCCCCACTTCTCTTACTAGAACTTTTTCAAATTATTCACCACAAAAAAACGCTTTATTACCCACTTTTTATTTGAGGGAAAATTGTTTCAAAACCCTTATAATAACAACCATAAATATCCCCAAAAGAATCTGCACATCGGTTTCTCTTGAGCAACTTAGACGAATCATCAGTTTGGTGATTTGTAATAATGCACCTTGAGAAGAAGCCAAACTTTACGGTATAATTAATTTATCGTAACAATTGTCAGAAGAACATCCCTTAATAATCCAGTAAGATCTCCTATAGAGTTTCTCATAGAAATCTTTACTCGAAAACTATACTATCACTTTATTGAAATTTTAACTTTATTCAAAAGAAATGTTGAACAAAAACCAATGGTTCAGGTCTTCCTTTTTGGAATACCGAACAGTCATCACGATGCTTTATTTGGCTGGTATTGTTTTTACTACCGTGTCTTGTAGTGAGGGTAATGGAAAAAACAAAAAGAATGCGGAAATCCTGGAAGTACCAGTCTTTACCCTTTCGCCAAAAAGTATTGAAGTTCCACAAACTTATGTTTGCGACCTCCAGGCCATTCAATTTGTTGAAGTAAGGTCTAAAGTGGAAGGTTTTGTTGAAAAAATATACGTTGATGAGGGACAAAGTGTAAAAAAGGGCCAACCATTGTTTCAATTGTCATCTGCTGAATACAATGAATTAGTAAATTCTGCAAAAGCCAAGCTAATGCAGGCAAAAGCGGAAGAGAAATCAGCCACTTTAGAGGTTGAAAGACTCAAAGTTCTTGTAGATAAAAAGATCTATTCTCAGTCAGAGTTAGAGTTGGCACAATCAAAAAAAGACATGGCCCAGTCATCCATTTTGGAGGCTGAATCAATGTTAAAAAATGCACAGGTTGGCCTATCCTATACCACTGTAAAAGCTCCTTTTGATGGAATTGTAGATAGAATTCCTTACAAAACTGGAAGTTTGGTGAAAAGTGGTGATTTACTAACCAATATTACTGACATCAGTGAAATTTTCGCTTATTACAGGATTACTGAAAATGAATACCTGGAATTTATGAGGGGTGAATTAGACAAAGGTTCAGACAATGAGCAAATGAACCAGCAAGTCAAAGAAACCCTACAAAAAGAGCAAGAAGAAATCTCTCTTATCATGTCAGATGGTGTGGTTTATCCTTATAAAGGGAAATTAGAAACCATGGAAGCGGATTTTGAACAAGGAACGGGTTCTATTGCACTAAGGGTAAGATTCCCAAATCCTGATCAATTGATCAAGCATGGTGCTAGTGGTAAAGTTCAGATGAAAAGCATGTTGCATGATGTGTTTTTAATTCCTCAAAAGTCAACATTCGAAATTCAGGAATACAATTACGTATACCTGGTCGATAGTGAAAACAAAGTAAACGTACGTAGTTTCAGACCTATGGGAAGACATGGGCTATTTTATATAGCACAGGATTTCAAACCCAATGATAAAGTTGTTTTAGAAGGTATTCAGTTATTAAAAGATGATGTTACCGTAAAAACAAACCCAGTTGGGGAAGATGAAATTTACAAATCCTTGGACCTAAACCTTTAAAGGTTAAAAATACTTACGCATGTTTGATTTATTTATAAAAAGGCCTATCCTTTCGACGGTGATCTCGATTTTGATCACCTTGCTTGGACTATTAGCGCTGTTCGGATTACCCGTAACACAATTCCCGGAAATTGTGCCCCCTTCTGTTACTGTAACTTCCCAATACCGTGGAGCGAATGCGGAAGTTATTACCAAAGCAGTTACCACGCCCTTGGAAAGAGCCATCAATGGTGTACCAGGAATGACCTATATGTCCTCTGTAAACACCAATGACGGTGTATCTGTCATTACTGTTTTCTTCAATGTAGGAACAGATCCAGACCAAGCCGCTGTAAACGTTCAAAACCGAGTAGCAACCGTAGTTGATGAACTTCCTGAGGAGGTTATTCGAGCAGGTGTAATGACAGAAAAGGAAGTCAACTCCATGTTGCTTTACCTTAACCTTATCACCTCCGACACCTCACAAGACGAGAAATTTGTATACAATTTTGCTGATATAAACATCCTTTCTGAATTAAAAAGGATTGATGGAGTAGGTAGAGCTGAAATTATGGGAAATAGGGATTATGCCATGCGAATATGGTTAAATCCTGACAGAATGGTGGCTTACAACCTAACTCCCCAAGACATCAGTGCAGCTATACAAAGTCAAAACGTAGAGGCCGCACCAGGGAAATCAGGGATTAGCTCAGACAGAGACCCGCAAGCACTTCAGTATGTATTGAAATACACTGGTAAATTCAACCAAAAAGAGGATTATGAAAATATCACCCTTAAAGCACTTCCTGACGGTTCGTTATTGAAAATTCGAGATGTTGCTGAGGTAGAATTTGATTCAGAAGATTACAATATGGTATCCATGACGGATGGTCAGCCTTCTGCCTCCATCATGATCAAACAAAGACCAGGCTCCAATGCTAGAGAGGTAATCCAGAATATTAAGGATAAAATGGCTGAATTGCAGGTATCGTCATTTCCTCCAGGCATGTCCTATAATATCTCCTATGATGTATCTCGATTCCTAGATGCTTCAATATCCGAGGTGGTAAAAACATTAATTGAGGCCTTTTTATTGGTATCCTTTGTCGTTTTCATCTTCCTTCAGGATTGGAGATCTACACTTATTCCTGCCATAGCCGTACCAGTTTCACTGGTTGGAACATTCTTTTTCATGAGTTTATTTGGCTTTTCGATCAATATGCTCACCCTGTTTGCGATGGTATTGGCTATAGGTATTGTGGTGGATAATGCCATTGTGGTGGTGGAAGCCGTTCACGTGAAAATGCATGATGAAGGCCTAAATGCCCAAGATGCAACCTTTGCTGCTATGAAGGAGATTGGAGGCGCTATTATCGCTATTACCTTGGTAATGTCGGCTGTATTCGTTCCTGTTAGTTTTCTATCAGGTCCGGTAGGTATATTCTACAGGCAGTTTTCACTTACACTAGCCATCGCTATTGTGATTTCAGGTATTAACGCCCTTACATTATCTCCAGCCTTGTGTAGTATACTCTTGAAGCCAGTTCATCATGAAGGCAAAAAGAATATATTGAGCAGGTTTTTCGTCAAATTCAACGAAAAATATGACGGTTTCTCAGGTAAATATGCCAAGTTAATTGGTAAAACGGCTGGGCGTAAGTCATTAACCTTTGGTGTTTTAATCTTGTTTTTTGCTCTCACTTATGGTATGACATTCATACTTCCTTCAGGGTTTATTCCAAATGAGGATCAAGGCATGATTTACGTAAATGTGACCACACCTCCAGGTTCTACTATGGACAGAACCCAGCAAATAATGGACGATGTACAGGCTTCAATTCTTCCTTTTGACGAAGTGGAGACCATATCGACCCTTGCTGGTTACAGTCTACTTACCGAAACTGCCGGTGCCTCCTATGGTATGGGCATGATCAACCTTGTTGGGTGGGATGACCGTGAAGAGAATGTAAATGACCTTATCGTCAAATACCAGGAAAGGACAGCTCATATTACTGGAGCATCCATTCAGTTTTTTGCACCACCTCCAGTTCCGGGATTTGGTAATGCATCAGGTTTTGAATTGCAGATGCAAGACAGAACCGGCGGGGATTTGGCATTTACTGCCTCCACAGTAGAGGATTTCCTTAACGAAGTAAGGGCACGGCCTGAGATTCAGGAGGTATTTACCAACTTTGATCCATCCTTCCCTCAGTATATTCTAAGAGTAGACCACGACAAAGCTGCAAAACTAGGTGTGGATATTCGAGAGTCCATGGAAACGCTTCAAAGTTTTATCGGTAGTTATTACAGTTCCAATTTCATCCAGTTTGGCCAAATGTATAAGGTAATGCTTCAAGCTTCTCCGGAATTTAGAACTAATCCGGAATCCTTGCTGAAAATGTACACCAAAAACAACACTGGTGAGATGGTCCCTTATTCCAACTTTGTAAACTTGGAAAGGATTTATGGACCAGAACAACTAACGCGTTATAACATGTTTATCTCTGCCATGATCAATGGGGATGCCGCTCCAGGTTATTCAAGTGGAGATGCCATTAAAGCAGTGGAAGAAACAGCCATCGCAACACTACCTAGAGGTTTTAACATTGACTGGTCTGGAATTACAAGGGAACAAATAGCATCTGGAAATCAAGCGGTTTACATCTTCCTGATCTGTTTGGTATTCGTTTACTTGTTGCTAGCTGCACAGTATGAAAGTTACCTCCTACCCCTTCCGGTAATATTGTCATTGCCTGCAGGTATATTTGGTTCCTTTCTCCTATTGCAACTTACAGGATTAGAAAACAATATATATGCTCAAGTATCTCTAGTAATGCTTATAGGCTTGCTCGGTAAAAATGCCATCTTGATCATTGAGATTGCCGTTCAATCCAGAGAAAAAGGTATGGGAATTCTTGAATCAGGAGTTCATGCTGCTGTAGAAAGATTACGTCCAATTTTAATGACCTCCTTTGCCTTCATTAGTGGTCTTATACCACTTGCCTTGGCCAGTGGAGCTGGAGCGATTGGTAACCGAACCATTGGTACGGCAGCAGCAGGAGGTATGTTCATTGGTACTTTTGTAGGGATTATATTGATCCCAGGTTTGTATGTGGCTTTTGAATCACTTTCGGCTTATCTTAATAAGAAGCCTGATAAAGCCCCTGTTACCGAAAAGGTGATCAATTCTACTGATCTTAAAACATCCTAAGGAAGAAGTGATGGCAGGAAAAATCCTCCTGCTATCACTTTTAAAACTGAACAAAATCATGAGCAAAAATTCATACCAATATATCGTTTTTATCGTCTTGGTGATAAGCAGCATTTCAGCTTGCAAGGTTCAAAAACCCTCCTTAGAGGATATAAAAGCACCGCCAACGAGTTATCAAGGTACCCAACTAAATGGGGACAGCACAAATTTGGCTATGGCAAAATGGCAAGCCTTTTTTGACGATGAGCATTTAAATAATCTAATTCAAAAGGGATTAGATAACAACCAGGATGTAGCGAAAACTTTAGCGAATATCAGGATTGCAAGAGCAGCATTAACTCGAGCAAAAATGGGCCAATTACCTGAGTTAAATTTGACAGCAGGAGCAAGTGTCAGAAAGTTTGGGGATTACACCATGGATGGAGTTGGAAATGATGACACCAACATCTCTCCTAGTGTACCTGAGGACAAAAAAATCCCTACCCCTTATAAGGATTTTATGGTAGGTGCAGAGTTCAATTGGGAGCTTGACATCTGGGGTAAATTAAATATGCGCAAAAAACAAGCTTTATCTGAATACATGTCTTCTGTAGAAATGGGTAACCTGGCGCGTACATGGCTAATTGCTGAAATAGCCAAAAACTATTACAACATTATAGGGCTGGATGAAGAAATCGAAACTTTATTGTCCAATATTGCTTTCCAGGAACAAGCTTTTGAACTTGGTAAAAGCCTGAAAAATGCTGGTAAAGAAAGTCAATTGTCCATTGATCAATTTGAAGCATTGATGTTGAATTCTAAGGGCATACTAGTAAGAAAAAGAAGGGAGTTAAAACAAGCAGAATTAAACCTTTCTTACCTTATTGGTACTTACCCTGAAAATATTCAAAGGGAATCATTGTCAGAGGTCAATGTATTGCCTCAAGCATTGGAGATAGGGCTACCATCTACCCTTCTAATCATGCGCCCAGATATAAGGGCGGCTGAGCAAACTTTGCAGGCAAATAACCTAGAGGTAGGTATTGCTCGAACGGCATTTTTCCCGACATTCAACCTTTATGGAATGGCCGGATACAATGCTTTTGAGTTTAGTAAACTGTTCTTAAATCCGGCATCTACAATATACCAACTTGGCGGAGGCTTGGTAGCTCCAGTATTCAATAGAAGCAGGATCAAAGCTGCCTATGAAACGGCCAAAGCCCGACAGAAGGTAGCTTTGTATGATTATGAACAAACTGTTTTGGGTGGATACTTGGAAGTTTTGGGACTGGTGAATGAGTACCAAACCTTGAAAGAGGAACTTTCATTAAAAACCGATGAGGTACTGGTCCAAAGAAGATCTGTAGATAATGCCAACACCATGTTTAAAGTAGGTTATGCAGATTATTTGGATGTGATCAATAGCCAATCCAATTCACTTGCCTCTGAGCTTGATTATATTGAATTGAAAATTCAGCAATTACAAAGTATTGTGAGCCTATACAGAGCCTTAGGTGGTGGATGGGAATAAAATGTTCCATTCTTCATACATAGAATAACCCATCTATAAAAATCCCAATGGCAAGAATAGCCATTGGGATTTTTTTTTGTAATCTGATACTACTTCAATTAAACCCGAAATATGCAATAAACAATCTATTACGTGCTGAAATCACTTCAAAATCAGCCACTTCGTTGTTGTTTTCAATTTCACCATAGCGGTGCTATGCTAAAATATCCAAACAGCCTGATTTTCTTGCGATTGCAACACTTATCACGAATCCTATTACTTAATCCGGGTTAAAAATAAAAGGTCAATAAAGATTTCCTCCTCGTTATAGCATCACAGAGTAAGAGAAATATCCAAAATGTTTAACTCTTTGGAATTACCTATATTTCTTAAAACTGTTCCTATTAAGCAATTACATAATCGATGTCATTATCTAAAGGGAACACTGTTTAAAGCTGATTTTTTTAATGAAAATTATGGCGTAATTTCGACCTTCATTCTAGATGTCCCAAGTACCTACCGAACCAAATACCATTATAAAATTAAGTTTATGGAAGTTGAATTATTTCAGAAAAAGCATTTTGATCAAATCAATTATTCAGACAGCCGAATGCCTGGTGAAGCTTACGAAAAATGTAAATTCACAAGCTGCAACTTTACCAATAGCGACTTAAGTAGAATAGAATTTATTGACTGCCAATTTTTCGAATGCAACTTTTCGCTTACCAAAATTGATGATGCCGCTTTTAAGAATACTGGATTTAACCAATGTAAAATCATGGGCATCGATTTCGGGAAATGTGATGACTTTCTATTTATAGCCTCTTTTTTAGGTTGTAACCTGGACTATTCCATTTTTCATGGTAAAAACTTAAAAAAATTTAAATTCGATCATTGTTCTTTAAAGGATGTTGATTTTTCAAATGCAGATCTGACGCTAGCAATTTTTGATAGTTGTGATTTACTGGCGGCCTCTTTCTTTGATACTATCTTGGAAAAGGCCGATTTCAGAACATCTTATAATTACAGCCTTGACCCTGAAAATAACAACATCAAAAAAGCAAAATTCTCTGTAACTGGACTTCCTGGGCTATTGTCTAAATACAATTTGGATGTAGAATATTAATAGCAAAAACCTTCCAGCATTTTTCTAGAAACAATGGGTTTTACAAGTTTGCTTTCGGCATAATTTTAGTGCAGTATTTAAAATACTATTTTATATCTTATTATTTAAGAACTTCAATGTCGAATAAAAAAGTAAACCTGTTGCCCTATGTCTTTTCATTTTTATTCCTGGGGACACTTTTCAGTTTGTATTTTCTTAATTCATCAGTACAGCAGTTCTTTAATGAAGCCTGGGAGGTTCTTAGTAGCAATGATGAACAAAAGATTTCAGATTGGGTAAGCCAGTTTGACGTTTGGGGGCCACTGATAATAGTCGGTGCCATGGTTCTCCAAATGTTTATGTTTATCATACCCTCATTTCTTTTAATGGTCGTCACCATTATAGCTTATGGTCCATGGTTAGGTTCCGGAATCATATTGGTAGCTATTTTCACGGCCTCAAGCATCGGTTATGGTGTTGGAGTGAACTTTGGAACGCCCGTCATACAACGTATACTTGGTGAAAAGACTGAGAAAAAAATAACTGGATTCTTAGAAGATTATGGTTTCTGGGCAATCATTGTAACAAGAGTATCCCCCTTTTTATCCAATGATGCAATCAGTATCATTGCAGGTATGCTTCGTATGGGATACTGGAGATTTATTGCCTCCACTATGCTAGGGATTTTACCATTGACGGTCATCATAGCTATTCTGGGTGAGAACAACGAGAGAATGAAAAGTGGGCTAATTTGGGTAGGCGCAATAAGCTTAGTAGGTTTTATCGCCTATGTGTGGTGGGATAGAAAGAGGAGTAAGAAAAGCAGAACAAACGATCAATGATAGTACTCAATAACTCAAAACAGGCAATTCACAACTTAAAGCACAGAAACCACATTCCAATAAAAGGAAATTAACAATTGGCTTCTAATTCGCATAGAATTTCTATGAAGGCATAAAAAAAACCCTACACAGTAAACTATGCAGGGTTTTTGACTTAATTCCTATATCCTTTTTAGGGAAATTAGGCTTAATTGTTATCTACCCATTCACCGTTAAGCATAACTTTATTGATTGAATACATAACTTTTATGTCTTCCAAAGGGTTGCCATCTACCAAAATCAAATCCGCCAATTTACCTTCTTCTATACTTCCCAACCTATCCTGAGTACGAAAATATTCTGCATTGATAATCGTACTGCTAGAGATAACTTCTAAAGGGCTTAGACCAGCGGCAACCAACAATTCCATCTCTCTTTGATAAGCAAAGCCAGATTTTACATATTTACCGGTATTGTGAGAACCAGTAACTATTTTCACCCCTGCCTTATGTGCCATGCCAACAAAATCATGCATGTTTTTAAATCCTTTTGCTTCATAGTCTTTCACTCCATCATCACCAAATTGCTTTTCAAATGTGGCAAGAGTCGGTGACAATACTACATTGTTATTCGCAGCCAAAGCAAGCACCTCTTTCACTCGGTCAGAAGACAAATCTATTTTTGACCACAACTGATACCTTCCGGCCCTCCGATTATTGCTGTCTTCCTGAACTGAATTCCTGAATTCTTCTGCATCTTTTGGATCAGCTATAGAAGTACCAAAAGAAGTGACATGTTCAATTCCTTTTAAACCTGCTAAAATTGCATCGTCAGCATCTACCAATTCCAAGTGGGCCACTACAGGTATCTTATGAAAATCAGCTGTTTTAACCACTGTTTCTATGTACTTTAAAGGAAGTCTAAAATAAATTTTTATCCCGGATGCTCCATTCTCAACATACTCCCCAATTTGGGACCTGATATGATCTGCATCTTTCACTAAAGTGGCCTGTTGAACATATACTCCCGGGTAACCATCAAGGTGTGCACCGGTCACATAAACTCTGGGCATTTGGGTAGTAGAAAAATGCTGTGCCTGATAAAACCTGATGGGATGGCCGGGATCTCTCATGGTAGTTACACCATTTTTTAAAAGTGTACTTAAAGACTTATTGTTATTGGCACTATGAAAATGTGAATCTACTAGGCCCGGAAGTAGACTCATTCCTTTACCATCTGTAACTTCTGCACCAGCAGGTATTTTTATTTGGCTCTTAGGTCCTACTTCAATGATCCTATTCCCCTTGATCACAACCGTGGAATTCTCCATAGCAGGCCCACCTAGTCCATCAATCAGGCGAACACCCACAATTGCGCTTACCTTATCATTGGAAGGACCATTAGGTGGATTTATCTCCAATAAGGAAGGGTTGGCCTCATTTTGAGAAAAAACCTTACCTGTGAAGAGCATGAGACCGAGGCAAATCAACATTACCAGAGATCTAGAATCTTTAATTACAGTCATTTTGTATGTTATTTTGTGATATTTATCTATTAACCTTTTCTATTGGATTATAAAAATTTTGGCTAAAAGCCAAATAGTTTACGTTACCAAAATCTTTCAAGAAACTTAAGCATAAACAACAATCCAAACTTGATTATTGAAAAACCCCTTCCTAAAATACCATTAGCTTCTAAAGCTAAGTTGTTATTTTTATTTATTGAAATTTTAGTATAGGAATTAAAGCACATTAATTTATTATTTCACTTTGATCCAATTATTTTGGGTGACATTTGAAGTAGCCAAAGAGTCGATTTCGTAAAGCGTGGCAGTAGCATTTTCACCGGAGTACATTCCATTCATAAAATGGCAATCTGCTACTTGTGCTTGAATTCTAACAAGGGATTGACCATTTCCTATAATGTTCATGGCATGGATAGTATTAATTTTTCCTGGCAGAGATTCCTCACCATATCCCCTACCTCCAATGAGGATGGCATCATGACGACCCTCGTTGGCTTTAAAAACCACTCCATTGATATAAACATGGTGAATTCCGGCCTGATCACTAGCCCTAATAGCAATGGCGCGATACCTGTTTTCACAGGAAATATTGGTGATCACTACCTGTTCTATATCATCTTCTGGTCCATACCACCTACTGGCTGTGACCATACTGTCGGTAATGTCCCCACTTTTTTTGTCTCTGTCTGGGGCTGTGTCAAGGTTAGAAAGGGCAATAAAATCATCTCCCGTCATGCCAGAAATATTGTTTATTCTGAAATTCTTACAGCCTTGCCGTAAGTTTATCCCATCCTTATTGGCCACCATCATTTTATGTCCATTGACAGTGACAAATTCCTCATTGAAAATGGTTAGGTCAGATAGTTCGGCACCTATAGTGCGCTCAAAACTTATGGTCCAGCCATGGGTGTTTTCAAACCTTATATTTTTAATAGTAAAGTTTTTTACATAGCCGATTAACATCATTATGTTTCTCCAGTCGCCTTTTTGTTTCATCTCAGGGTTACCCGCATCTGTGCCATAGCTAACTCTCCAATTTCCTTTATCCTGCTCTTCCTTTGGATTCAGTGTCAGTATTCTTGCTCCGTCTCCAGTAGACCTAGGATTGCTTGCCCCCTTCAAAATGGCTTTCCCTATCCCATATATATTTATATTTTCATTCCATTCAGGGTTAGTTATTCCTAATCCCACGTTATCGGATCTAAACATATTGTCTCTGCTGGAATTTGATAGTTGAAGGGTACAATTGTCTAAAATTAGCGTGAGATTGCTTGGTAATAAAATGGCACTATCGATCATCCAGACATTGGTACCATTGTTATTGATCTTAGGTATACGAACTAAATTCGAAGTGTTTTTGGCTTTTTGAATGGCCTGTAAAATCCGCTCTGTATCTGTTCCATCGAAGTCATTGGGGTTGACTGATGCCTGCCCAGTCATTGCAAAGACATTAGCAGGTTTTATTAATATTAAGTTTACGAAAAAGACACTTATTACAAACGCAATTAAATACTTGGGCATAAGGAGTTTAAATCTATATGGATTAATCTTCACAACTGTTTATTTAGGCAATTGTAAAAATAACTAAAACATGAATTTATCGAATAATTGTAAGTAAATTCAATATTATAACCATTTTAAACTCGAATTATGTAATAGGATTCGTGATAGCCTGTCCCGTGTTTACGGGAAGTGTTGCAATCGCAAGAAAATCAGGCTGTTTGGAGATTTTAGCATAGCACCGCTATGGTGAAATTGAAAACAGCAACGAAGTGGCTGATTTTGAAGCGATTTCAGCACGTAATAGATTGTCTATT
>NZ_JBSXOH010000086.1:0-52718 GCF_056859355.1 Cyclobacterium sp. L-R | reverse complement strand
CTATATTGTTTTTTAATAGTTTTAAAAAGTCCTTCGAAAAGGAAAAGGACTTGATTGTTGTTAGATTATTTTCAAAAAAACTACGCTCCCTTTTCTTTCCTAAAAATAATAAAAATTCCTTAACTAAACGACATTGATATTTCGGGTTAAAATCAGCTTGTTTAGAAGATGGACATAGCTCTGCTATGGTAAAACTGTCTAACCGTTAAGTAGAGACTAAAACAGTAATAAATCACTCATTTTGAACATGAACTGATTCATGTCCTAATAGAAAATCCATTGCCTAATACTTGCAAAGTTATTCTAAATAATAAAGGAATTATTGGGAAGGAATTAAGCTATGAGCAATGCCCTTCATGGATAGGGACTGCATGCCATATTGGTCTCTGCAGGCAGAAAAATGTTCCAGAATTTGTTTTACCTCATTTAAGCTTTGGTCGGGATAGTGACCATGATTGTGCGGATGCCACCATATATGGTATACTTCATCATTCTTAGCAGCCGTGGTAATTTCATCCTTTATACGATTAATTTTCAACTGGTTGAACCTTGCCAACTTTGGATTGAAAGGCCTCAAAAATCGAGAGCTTGGTATTAAAACTGGACTTGAAACCACCTTATTATCAAATTGATAAGAAGTACGTTTAGCCAAAGAAAGAACTGAATCCGAAGTTCTCCATATTTTTTTCAATAATTCACCTTTTTCAGGATCTTTCCAAAACCAATCACTGGGGTTAGTACGTAATGCGGAAAAACCCAAGGCACCTGCAAGTTTTATTGACTCAGCATTGTATTGATTCCTAGGAAAAACCAGTGAAGAAAGTTTTTTACCAAATTTCTCCTGTGCAATCCTTTTGGAGGCCATCAAATCCTCTCTAAATGCCCGGTCTTCATGCCCATTCTCCATAGTATAATAATGAGAGAATGTATGGCTAGCTAATTCTTGTCCAGGGGTATCAATAATATTATGAACCAATTCAGGTGCAAACAGACAACTATTATTTTTGGAGGAGGCATTAAACCAATCATAAGCGGAAAGCTTAATGTTTTTATAGATAGGCCTTAAAGTAGGACTGTAGTGTTCCCATTCTTCAACATTTTCGGCCATTAGCATCCCTACAGTTGCCCAAGTAACCTCAACCTCGTATTGTTTAAATAAGGATAGTAATTTAGGAACAACTTCCCTTGCTGTTCGGTAATAAGTTTCTCTATTCTGAATAGATACCTTATCAAAGCGTCCCCAATGCAACTCAAAATCCAATGATATGACTAAAGTCGGACGATTCATTTCTCTACCTTTATCTTGGCTACTTTATAAAATAAATGAAGGGCAATAATACTAAAAAAAGGAAAGTAAATACTCTTCATTCTCATAATGATACCTAAATTATTCAAGGTAAGACTAAATAGTAGGGATATTATTATTCCATAAATCAATACGGTCCAAAGGTACAATGAGATTTTAAATTGGCCTCTTAACTGAAAAAAGCTCCACACTCCTAGTAAAAAAACACTTAAAACAACCGCATTTTCCATCGCTGCAGCTAGGCTCCAAAACCCTTCAACTTCCCAAACAAAGGGTCTGAAAAATATTGTTATTAACTTTTCATACCAATTATAATCATTCATATTTATTGAACTAGCCCCACCAAAGGATGCCAGGAAATTTCTTTGCCAGTCTAACAGATCAGTTATCCATTTGAGATTAAACCCATAAATTAAACTTCCCTTTATATACCGGTAGGCAAATATCGAAAGAATTAATAAAATTGAAACAGGAAATACCTTATTACGGTAAGGTTTAAGTTTTTCGTGAAAAGGAATTACCATCAATACAGAAATACTTAATGCCAATCCTTGGATAGGTCTGGTCATTAAAGAAAGTAGTAATCCTAAAAGAATTAAATAAAATTTATTGGGAAACCTGTAATTACCGGCCAAAACTAAAACCAATCCCAGCCATAAAAAGGACTCCTTTCCTACTCCCACAGACCAAAAATGTACATTTGGTAATAGTAAGGTAAGAAATGCAGGATGTGCGTAAGTTTTTTTTGAAAATTGGGGAAATGATTTTTTAAGCAGATCAAAGGCGAGTAGAAAACCAAAGTAAGATAAGGAAGCGTAAAGAATTGTACCTGATAAATACCCTAGGCCTGCTATTTGAGAAAAAGGATAATTAAACCAATAAATAAATGCTGTTCCATTGCCAAATAAATGAAACCAATTTCCCATTGAAGTTTCTCCACTTTCAACAATATTCCAATATCGCCAACTATCCCCTCCATGAACCAAAATATATTGGTAAAAAACCAGGCTAATTGAAAGGTGGTAAAACCATAAAAAAAATAAACAGTTGGTTTGTATAGCAGTATAATTATGAGATTTAGCCCATTTTAGATTTATATAGAAAATGGCTGTCAATAAAAAACCGATAAAAGCTATATCCGCTATCAATCAACTATAGAATTAGATGCCAATATGGCTGTTTCATACTCCTTAAGGCTATTTTCTAATGCAAAACAAGCCACTGCTTTTTCACGAATTGATACTTTAGAAATGTGTTTCAACTCAGCAAGCCAATTATAGAACTTTTCTTCGTCTAGCACTGGATGCATAAAACAAAAATCTTCATGCCCTACTGTGTTTTCCAAATCCCCTATCCCTTTAGAAAGTAACAAGGGTAAACCTGAAAGCAAATACTCACCCACTTTTATAGGTGATATTCCAGAAAGGCTACTTGCAGTCTTTCTAAGGCTTACACCCAGATCAGCGGCAGCATAATAACCTGGGATTAAACTAAAATCAACAGATTTAATTACAATACTGGATTTCAAGTGATCTGGTATAGCTTGGGCAACCGCTGATTTATCTCTAACAAGGAAGAGAAACTTGCTATCCTTATTTTGATTGTGATAGTTTTCAAACAAATTTAACATTTCACTTAAAAGGTACTGTGGACCAACACTACCTGAATACAACCACAGCATACTTGATGAAGGTATCGAAAGCTCTTTTCTTATCTTTTCACGTAAAACTAAATCAGGTTTAAAAAAGTCTTCATTTCGTCCATTACTTACTTTGAAAAACTTATCTCTATATCGTAAACCAATGGTTTTCAGGTGGATATTTATAGATAAAAAAGTACGGACTAAGACAATATTTGAATGTTTTAGTATTTTAGTTTCTGCCTTTTTAAGGTATTTGTATTGGAAGCTATTTTTATTTAACCCCGAATAATCAATCCTTTCCTGCAAAGGAAAACCATCTGCATCAAAAATTAATTTAACATCTCGTTTTTTCAACCATGTTAGGAGAGGATTAACCATTATAGCCGGCATGGTAGAGCGGGGCATCAAATGTGTAATTTCAAATTTCTCTATTAAGTTTTTTATGACTTTTACAGCCTTTTTCGTTGTCAAAAAGCTTCCTATCACTGGGTGAGGTTTTCTCCATACAAGATGGTGCTGATAGACAATAGTCAATTGCCGAGCGAGAATTGAAATTCTTTCCACTTCCGTAGGATCTGCCCAGGAAAACTGCAAAACATAAAACTGGCATTCCATTCTATCCTGCAAACCTTTAAAAATTGGGAAAAAAAGATTTTCAAGATAATTTGTTTGATCAGAGTCCCAAGATATAAAAAGAATTTTCATAGGTCTAAAGTACATTGATAATGTAGAGAAGTTTTACCAACCCCAAAATGATTAATCTCCCAGTTCAAGTTCAACCAATTTTTTATACCTATAAAAATTACCATCCATAGTAAACTCCTTTAACACCTTCTCCCTTCCTTTATATCCAAACTCCTTCCTAAGCTGAGGGTCAGTTATTAGCTTTCCCAATGCGCTTATCCATTCTTCTTTTGAATTGGCCAAAAACCCATTTTCTCCGTGAATTACCACATCTTTGTTCATTCCTATAGGAGAAGCAACAACAGGTAAGCCACAGGCCATGTATTGAATTAATTTATAGGCACATTTGCCCCTTTCCCAGGGATTATCAGGCAATGGCATGATACCAATATCCATTTTTATAATGGCATCAACCTCTCCATCTTCTGTCCATGGAATTGATTCAATCCTACCTTTAAATTTCATTTTACTTTTCCCATTGACCAATAAAAACTTAATGGGGTAATGCTCGTGAATCCAGTTTAAAATAGGCACCATAGGATCCAGGTATTTTAGCGTACTTGGAGAGCCTATCCACCCTATGGTAATGGTATCTCTAGGTGAATAATCCTCCTTAACCTTATACTTTTTTGGATCAATGACTGTTGGAAAGATCTCAATCTTTTTGGCTCCTGCCGCTTTTGCTCTTTTTTTTAAGTAGTCATTCCCAACAATTACTCTATTAGCCATTTTCATTACATGATCAATTTTTTTTGGCATTAAAAGACTTACCATAAAATTGTCTTTTTGATCATAATTATGAAAAACAGCATCATCATAATCTACCCAGTAACTATTCACTTTGGATAAAAACCATTCAGCAAATGCCGGTAAATAAGGAAAGATTTCTTTCTCAATAATTATCAAATCATACTTTTGGACAGAAAAAAGTAGAGAAAACCTACGGAAATAACATTTTAAAACATGCCAATAACCGGGAGATTGATGCTTATAAATGGAATTCAAATATTCCTCTGTAAAAAAAGGGCTAACAGAAACAGCATATCCTTCCTTTTCCCACAGCGGTAAAAACTGAAAAGTCCTCAGACGACTACTTGCTCCTTTTCTGGGGTATTTTGGTAAAAATAAAAGTTTCTTTTTACTCAATTTAAAAATGCTTAGCCTTTATCATCTTATTCAACATTTTTCTTTTTCGCATCAATAATCGCTTGTCTTCTCTGAAAGAATTTTTTCCTGTCCAAACTTCTTAGATGAAGCGTATATTTTTTATGAACAATTAAATACAAACAAAAAAGCAAGAAATAAATCATCAGCATGTTTTTCATACGCATAGCTATTCCCAAGTTGCTTAAAGCATTCATAAAGGCAAAAGTCACCGGAATAAAAGTAACCATGCCCGCTTTTAAGAATAGAGGCATATCCCTCAATGCTTCAACAGACCAATTTTTATAAATAAAGAGACTTAACCACAAATAAAGTAAGTTCTCAAAAGAACTGATAAAACTAACAATATTATGTGCATCAAAAAACAAGGGTCTAAATAGGTAGGTAAACAACTTATATGGCCATGAATAGGCTGAAATATTAACACTCGACCCTACGTAAGCTTTATTCAATAAACCGGATTTTAGGGTAGAATAGGATTCCAAGGTTGATATATTAAAATCTTCCATTCTCAACGCATCAAGAGTAAATGTACTCATGTAAATTGAACCAATTAGTGCCAAAGCTGCCAAACCAAATTTGTAGGTTCTTTTAATATCCGTCCCCATAAGTATAGCAATCGCCGCACCCCCAATAAGTGCTTGCCCCATATGGGGTCTAGCCATGTAAACAAAAAAGAAGGCAATAGAAGCTTGCCACCATTTTTCCTTGTACTGCTGAATAGAAAATAAAAACCAAGAAATCGCCCAAAAAGCAATGGCATCTTTCCCTACTCCCGAAGTCCAAAAGTGTAAATTACTTATATAAAAAACGGTAGGGAAAAGTGGAACTCCAAGAATTTCATGATTTGTTGGGAAGTGTTTATAAACCAATAAGAAAATATAACGGATTCCAATAAACCCCAAAAACCCAAATAAAAGATTCCCAGTAGGATAGGATAATCCAAGTATCTTACTAGGGAAATAAGTTAACCACAATATAAAGGTTGTTCCCTCTCCAAAATACTTCATCCAAGTAGGATTTAATATATTGACCTGCTCCATTGTGAATAACCAGTATCCACGTGAATCACCTCCAAAATTAATGATGTACCAGCCATAAAACAGACTAAAAAACATATGGTAAAACAACAAATAATTAAGGTGATTGGCATATTTGGATGGCAATCCATATTTTCTAGAAAAAGAATCATTGGAATTAACCAATAAAACAACTATTAAAATTATAAAAAATAGATCTAACAAAAGTCGGTATTTTAAACTAAAATCTCGTTGTAAAGTTGCTTTACCTCGTCTGTATATCTTTTCACAGAATAATACATCGAAGCTTTTAGGAACCCCTTAATTCCCATACTAACTCTTAATTCTTCTTCCTGTTTAAGAATGGAAATTAAATCAGCTATTCCCTTTGGATTCTGCGGATCAACTAAAAATCCGGTTTCCTTATCATCAATAATGTTGACTATTCCGCCAACTTTGGTACCAATTACAGGTAATTTATGAAACATAGCTTCAACAACTACCAACCCAAACCCTTCCATATAAGAGGCCAAACAAAAGACATCCATAAGTTGAAAATATGGAGCTGTATCCATTTGGAGTCCAGCCATAATTAAATTATCCCCCAATCCCAAACCCTCAGCTGATTCCTGCAAAAAATCTTTATCTGGTCCATCTCCTACAATTAAAATCTTGGCATTAACGGTCGAAGACATTAAACTTACTGCCTTTATAATATCTGAAAAACGTTTATGAAAATCTCTAAGTCTACCTACACTACCTATAACAAAATCTCCATCTTTAATTCCTAATTCTTCCTTTAATCCTTGAACTTCATTTGCATCAACTTTTCTTGGAAAAGGAACGCCATTGGTGATTAATGCAACTTTGGAAACTGAAACCTTCAATCTATTTATTAGATAATCTTCAACTGAAGGTGAAATGGCAATAAACTTATCAGCTAAAATTGAATAAATCTTTAATAAAAAATGTGCTTTGCTTGATCTATTACGTGGATCAGAGGTTTCCTCTATAATAATTTTCATTTTTGGTATGAAAAGACTTGACAGAACAGCCATGGTATTCCCTTCAAATACCCCTCCATGTATTATTGTAGGATGAAACTTTTTAATTATGCTTCTAACATACTTAAGTTTTTGAAATTCAAAAGCACTTTTAAATTCTCCTACTTCATAAATTTCAATTCCTAGATCATTAAATTTTGTTTTATAAACCCCTAATGCCTTGGTGCAGATAATTTTGATCTCAAATTTATTTAAATCTAAAGATTGAGCAATTGAAAATCTACGACTCTCCACACCTCCCCAACCGATGGTTTCAAGACAATATAAAATTTTAATTTTCTCCATTTATATCGTAAAGTAGGAAGGAAATATTTAACATTTTTTTAATATTTTTAAATAAAGCTTTTCTATATTTTCAATATAGCGCTCTTCTGTAAAACACTCACTAACAGACTCTTTACCTCGCTCCCCAATTTCATTCCTCAATCTTTTATTCATTTTAAGAATGAATTTAAGTTTGTTTTGAAATTCGGTTTTATTATTTGGATCAAATAACCATCCATTTATACCGTCAAACATAAATTCAGGAATGCCCCCAACATTCGTACAAAGACAAGGAATACCTAGTTGCATTGCTTCAATTACAGCTATTCCAAAACCTTCAGAAATAGAGGGAAGGACAAAGAGATCTGCCTTGGCTAAATAATGTTCAGGATTTGAAACAAAACCAGTAATTTGAATTTGACTTTTTAATCCTAAACGAGAAATATGACTTTCTAAAAATTGACGATCATTACCATCTCCCACCAAAATCAACTTAAGGTTTATATCCTTAAGATTAGCCAAAGCTTCTATTAACAAATATTGATTTTTAACTCTGTCAAGTCGCCCAACAGAAACAATGGTGAAAACAGATTGGGGAATACGATTGATTTCTCCAACTTTTGAGACAGGATTATAAACTACATAACCTTTACTTTCAGTAATTTCACCAATTCTAATTAAATACTCTTTAACTGCCTTAGATACACATACTACAACATTAACAAACCTATACAAAAAGGAAAAAAGAAATTTCGCTTTTACAGAATGGTTTGGAAATCCAATTTCTTCAGAAACAATATATTTGACGCCAGCCAATTTTGCAGCTATTATTCCGTGAAAATTAGCTTCTCCTGCAGCAGAGTGTATTAAATCGGGATTTACTTCTTTAAGCCATTTATAAAAAATAAAGGTGAATTTCAAGTTTAAAAAGGAAGGATTTTCATTAAAAACCTTTACCTCAAATCCTTTGTGTCTTAAATTCCTTTCCGCATACCCACCCTTACCTATAGAAGCAAACACATAGCTAAAATTGTAATTACCTTTAGAATTAGTAAAGGAAATGTATTGCTTTTCCTGACCACCAAAATCAAGAAAAGTAGTGATTCTTAAAACTTTAATAGATTTCAAATACTACTATAAAATTGGTGCCACTGTAACATGATTTTTTCCTCAGAATAATCATCAGCTTTAATTCTTGAATTAATCCCCATTTCTTTCCTCAATTCAACATCTTCAATTAATAAATTTATTTTCTCTGCCAAAAGGTGAACATTTCTGTTCTCTACTAAAAAACCATTAATTGAATCATCTACTAATATTTTAACCCCTCCTACGGATTTAAAAGCTACTATTGGTAAACCATGTGCCATAGCTTCTAATATAGAATTACCAAAACCTTCATAAAAAGAGGTATGAACGTATATGGATGAATTTTGAAACTTTTCAAAAATATTACTTACAGCACCCTTTAGGAATACATTTTCAGTAAGATTTAAAGAAATAATCAAATCATTTAGGACACTCCTTAATGAACCTTCACCATAAATTTCTAATTTCCAATTGTTATGGTTTTTTGATACTAACTGGAAGGATTTAATTAAAGAAGCGAAATCTTTTTCTTTTTCTAACCTACCAACAGCAATTACAACTTTAGATTGAAGATTTGAACTTGATATTCCATTAAAATTGATAAAATTAGGCATAATGTGAACCTTCTTATGAAACATTCGCCAAAATCCTCCATCTTCCTCAGTAAGCGATATCACATAATCCATTTGCCTTAAAACATGAATTGAACTTGCTAATCTCACCAATCTCCATACTAATTTGGGAACATTAAAAATATTATCAGGTAAAAATCTTTTATATGTAAATCTACTTTCTTTAATTTTAATAAATGGATGATCCAAATTTGATTTATACAAGAAATTCATTGATCCCAGCGAAGAACAAATATCAAATCTATTTTTTATAATAAACTCTTTCAATTCCTTTTCTTGTACATGGGTGTTGTGAAAAATAGACTTAACTGTATTCCAAACTGTGCTTTTTTTTAATAAAACAGGTATATTTACAACTTTTATTTTAGGATGTATTTTATAAAAACTAGAGATAGCCCCTTTGTCAGTAGTGACAATTGTAATGTCATAATCAAATTCTTCAAGGAGATAATTTACACGATAAATTAGAGACCGTTCACTTCCACCGGAATTTTCTAGAGATGAAATAGTAAATAATAGTTTTTTCATAGTTATTAGTGGAGAAAAATTAACCAAATGAGTAAAAACAACATAAAATTGAACATAATATTTTTTTCATTCTTTAAATAAAATTACGATAGTTAAAGAAATTTCTTTTTTTTCTTAAGTTCTTGATAGTGTTGTTTATCTCTATATTTAAAAACTTTTGCAGGATGACCTCCTGCTATTCCAAAATCTGGAATATCCTTAACAACGACTGAACCAGCTTGAACTATTGCTCCTTCACCTATTGTTGTCCCACCTAAAATAATGACCCCATGTCCTATCCAAACATTGTCTTTTATAACTACATCTTGAACAATATAGGTCTCGTCATATGGAATTTTTTTTCCCTCGAAATTATGATTATCTGTTATCACAATACACTCCGCTCCAGAATGAAAATTATCACCAATCGTAACCTTACCTTTTCCAATAATTTTAAACCCATTAAAATTAACATTTTGGCCTAAAAAAGTATTTTTGGTAACAAAGGATGGTCCATTCACAGTTAGTGGAAGTATATAAGAATTTGCTACTTTCATTATATTCTGTCTATAATGATCCTTACGAATTTCTTTTATATATTTTATTATTTTAAAAATTATTGACCTCATTTACTATCTTTTTTGTGGATTTATTTTGATAATCTGTACCTATTGATTCACAAAATTCCTTAGCTCTGTAATAGACGTCATCTCGATCAGAATAATTTTCAATTATTGAAACAATTTCATTTTCATCAGTAGAAGCATATGATATAAGCCCCATTTTAAGAAATCCATAGTAATCCCATAAATGAGAAGTTGAAAAATATATGGATGGGACATTGGTAATAGCAGCTTCAAGATGAACATTGGAATCCCCACCTATCATAAGGTCTATCCCATTCAAAGTTTCCATAAAGGTATTTTGATTAAGCAATTCTACTTTATCTTCATTTAAAAAATTATAATTTACATAAGGGTGTTTTCTTAAATATATTTCATACTTTCTTTGTAACAATAAATCAATTAATTTATCAAACTTTTGAAAATCATCAATATTATTTACACAGATCAATATTTTAAGAATTGGAATATCAGGTGTATATCTATTAATCCACCCATCCATTTTTGGAATTCCATATAAAAACACTTTTGTTCCACAAATCCCTATTTTTTTATAAGTATTATATGCAATCCTTCCATCAAGAAATGCATAATCAAATCTTAGACTGGGAAATATAGGAGATACGGAAGCATGCTGAATATAAACTGATGGTATAAGTAGCTCTTTTGAAGCAAATAAAAATGCTACATTGTTATAAGAGTGATCATTTGATAGCCATAAATATTTAGGATTTGAAAGGCTTAAAATAATTTTATTTAAATAATAATGCCCTAAAATAATGGAACTAACATACTTAATAGAAGTATTTCTATTCTGAAAAAATAATTTCTTATTAATATTCGATATTAATTGATAGTCATAAAAATAGGCTACCAAGCTGAAAAAGTATGAAATCCAAAAAGGGTACTTTCTTAAATATTTATTGGAATCAAGGCTTAAGTCATATCCATGATAATAAGCAATAGAACTTATATTTAGCTCATTATATATATATTTTAAAGCTTCAAATTGATTTTTTGTGTTAAAGAAAAAAAAATGTTTTTGCTTATAAAAAGCTAAACTATATAGCTTTAATGAAAATATTGATTTAAGGAGTTTAATTAAAATTGTTAAAAAGTTTCTCTTATCATATATCATATCACGCTTAAGGTCCACATGCATACCATGATAGATCATTTTTACTTTGTTAATTCTCATAAAATCTGATCATATAATTGATTGTTCAATATCAAATTTTCATTTTTAGCACTATGAAAATATTCGTTTACACTTCATATAAAAAACTGATAAACAGTTGAATTAAGTTTAATGAAAAGTTCAGAATTGGTATTTTATTAAATTTGAATAAAACAACTTTTCAATTCAAAAACCTTGAAGAGCTACCATTTTTTTAAAGTCTATTGATTTAGCCACAAGTTCTTTAAAATTTCCAGAGGCTTGTACATTACCATTTTTCAATAAAATAATTCTGTCAGCATTTTTTATTGTAGAAAGTCTATGAGCTATAATTACAATGGTAACCTGACCTCTCAATTCCTCTATATTTTCCTGAATACCTAACTCAGTCTCAGAGTCCAGTGCTGAAGTTGCTTCATCCATCAGTAATAAATCAATTCCCTTATAAAGTTCTCTAGCAATGGATAATCTTTGTTTTTGACCTCCACTCACCATAACACCATTAATACCCAGTCTACTATCCTCTTTATTCTCCAAAGTCTCCACAAAATCCAAAACAGCTGCCTTATTTAGTGCTCGTTTACATTTTTCTCGATTTTCTATAGTATCTTCATCCCAAAAACTAACATTATTGAAAATGGTATCGTCAAAAATTACTGGTTCTTGAGTAATATATCCTATCATTTTTTGAAAATGATTACGGTCTATTTCATTCATATCAATTCCATCAACTCTTATGGAACCACTATCCGGCAAAAATAACCCTGCCATAATATTCATCAAGGTTGACTTTCCTGCCCCACTATCACCAACAATGGCAATAACTTGATTTTTTCTAATTTCAAATGAAATGTTTTTTAAAATCTTAGTTTCTCCAAATCCAAAATTCACCTTTTCAATGGTAATTCCTTTCTGTATGGAATCAACCTTATAGGTTCCCTGAATTTCTTTTCCCTCCCTTAGTTCCTTTGAGAAGTCCCTGATGTTTTCTATGGAACCATAATTAGCCATAACCGCATTCCAAAAAGCTTGCAAAGACAGCAAATAGGTAAGTGACCTATAAAAAAACAATAAACTTAAGATAATACCTGAAATACTTCCTCCAATAACATTGACTTCAAAAAGAATAACCGTGACTATGATAATAATAATAATAGGCTCTCTTAATGCCGTGATTATTGAAGACAATAAGCCAAGTTTCTTGTAATGATATTCAATTCTATTGATTTGATTCCTCAGCTTATCTCCAAAGGTTACTAGAAGCCCACTTGCTTTTAAATATTTAAAATATGCTATTTTTTGAATCAATAGGCTTTGGAAATAATGGTTGTCTTTTGCCACATCCATAGAATGCCTTTTGGTTTTTTTGTATATGGCCGAATATAGAAAATTTGAAAGGATGCCTCCAATCATAACAAAAAGTGAAAACCTTACATTCACACTAAAGGCCATTGCTACATATACAAATATCATAGAGAATGACTGCAAAACGTACATATAACTATTAAAGGCAATCACAATTTTATCTATTTCACCTGTTGCCGTATTTTGAATTCTTCCAGAATCTTGTTTAATGAAATTTTTATAGGAGTAATTTTCAAATAAATCTATGATAGACAGCCTCGCTTTTTTAATAAAAAACCTTCTTAACAGCAAACTGTAGTACTGCTCAATAAATTTCATAACTCCTTTAAGGGAAAAAAAGAAACCCATCAAAAGAAGTATTGCTGTTACTGTTATTGGAATACCTATCTTTAGCAATCCATTTAAGACTATTTCAAGCTTGCCTAATCCGTCTCCACTAGCATTCCCACCATCTACCATTTCCAATAATGGTAAAAACATAGTAATACCCAAGCCATCCATTAAGGCCACTAGCATACTTAATCCAAATGCTATAAAAATTCTTCCTCGAACCGCCTGATAGAAATAGGAAAAATAGTAAAAATATTTTTTTATAAATGCCTTTATTGTCTTCATTAAAAATTCATTCTTTTAAGCATTATACTGATTCCATATTTCGCTTCACAAAATCAAATTTCTTCACCAGGCTAACAACATGTCTGGAAATCAATCCTGCACCGGCATATTCATCTACAAACCGCCCTAGGAAATGGCTTAACCTACTGTTATGTGATTGTGCGATATCCTCCGTCAAATGATCAATTTTATACCTTGGTAATATTTCAATAAATCCTGCTGCTAAAGTAGAAGGTATCAGCATATGGGACCCATGCACACCAATTATAACATGCGTTTTACTGAAAATTTGATTCCATTTATGCTCAACTTTCAGGTCTATAAACTCATGTCTTTCGTCCTTAATTATTGATGGCAAATTCCCAAGCTTCCCTTTCCCTGTAATGGTAAAACTAGAGCTAGGAAGGTTGCGCTTGATTAATTTAACTACCCTCTTTATTAATTGCTCTTGCCTCCAAATGAAAAATGGTGAGAAAAGGGTCTCCAGTTTATATTTTTTTGAAACTTTACTTAAGAAATAAAGGAATCGGTTACTTAACCAAAACCTATCCTCTCTCCATACAAAAGTAATTTGCGGAGATAAATTTGTAAATTGTTTTAAGTCAAATGGCGCAACACCTAAAATTTGTTTAAAATCCAAACTCTGGTGGTTTAGGTGAATATATGTAGGATGCAGTAAAACTTTATTGAACCTTTGAAACTGATTCCTTATCCATTCATCAAGCCCTTTAATGCCTTGTTTGATTTGTCCTAACGCTAAATTTACAGACCAAATTTCAATTCCTGTTGAAGGCAATAGCCATAGGCATTGTGCTGGAATTAATACAGCTATCGTCTTATTTTGACGATTTTGTAGCTCCAAGTAAACATTCCAAACTTTAGTAAATACATGTCCAAAGCAATCATCCAAACAGTTAATCAAAATTAACTCTTTCTCCCCCCCTAGGTTATAGCGTTTAAAAACCCCTTCAACACTTAATCCCTCACAGACCGAGCTAATGAGAGGTAATGCCATCCAACTCCCTGATTCTTTATCAAACCTTTGGTGTCTTTTGTCTAAGGTAAAGGAAACAGGAAAAAAGGTGGAATGCCCTGTAGGAATTGTTGATATATATTCGGTACCACATGCATTGCAAACATTTTTTCCCAACACATGTATCCCTTGAAAATACACTTCAGATTCAAAATTTGCCTTATTCAAACACTTAGGACAAATGCTTTTAATATCAACTATTTTTGGGATCTCAATCATTACCTACCATTTTCTAATCCCTAACCTGTCCAAATGAAAAGCCGATAAGGTTTTTAACCGGTTCCATTTGGCAGCATGACTTTCGACTATTGTATAGTTTACTTCCGGATTGAATACCAACGCAGCATAAGAAAGGTTGGAAGGGGATAAAATAAGTTCATCACAGTTAGAAAGCGTAATGCAGTCAATTAAGGCCTCCTTCGCTAGTAATAATCCATCTTTTTGTCCCTCTTTATGATGGATGGGTTGAGATCCTACGGACCTAACACAGTCATTAGCCATGATTTTATCGGGAAATTTACCCTTTAATATTGCTAACATTTCACTGTCATCTGTGGCTACAAATAACCTGTCATAATCCGTTATTTTTTTTTCTATCTGACGAAAAAAAACTTTATCCTTGACTGGAGTGACTTCTTGAAAATGATCAGTTTTCCGAATATGAACTCCAAGGGTCTTTAGCTTAGCCATTCTAATTTTGACCTCATTTATATCCGCTCTTAGTTCTTTTCTAAACTTGATACCCGAAAGCATTAACTGATGTAAGTAACGGTAGTGATTTCTGTTCCAAATTCGTAAAGGGTAAACTTCATATTCCTTATTTGGAACAGGTACATCCTTTGATGTAAGTGGTGGCTGATCTACTAGCTTTTCCCAAAAATTGTTCGGTTCAATACTTACCTCACATTTAGAATAAGGGTAAGTAACATTCCCAAAATCAACATATAATGGCAGACCGTGTTCTTTGGCAAACCCTATTCCATAAACAGCTTGTAAAAACAAAGAAAAGAAACCACGAGTACATTTTCCTTTTGGATGATTTTCACAAAAAAATTCATTCTGGTAACAGGTTACAATATATTTTACATTTTTTTGCTTCAGAAGCTTTAACCTATCAAAAGATGGCAATGACCTTTTAGGCATACTATTAATTAGAGGGCTTGGTATATACTGTATCTAAAGCATGCCAGGCATTGGTTGGGACAAGTAAATGCTTATGGACATAAGGCTTAGCCCCAAAACTCTCTTTCCATCGAAAAAGGGACTTATTAATACTCAATCCGTTATTTTCATTTGAATGGCCAAAGTCCAACAACTTCCTTTGGTCTGAAAAATTTTCACTTAGGTATTTAATTAAAAAGTCGAGTGCATGTAACTTTCTTCCTTGCTGGTTACTCGCCAAATATTGGGTATGTAAACAATTAGATGTGAGGTATACTGTTGCTCCTGCAATAATATTTTTATCCTTGTAGACATTGAATTGTCGAATATTATGAGGAAAGCACTTCATTAAATAACCCATTTCCTCTTTAGTATGGGTTGGTTTCTTATTGTATCTATTGGCAAGGTTTGGCAAGAGCAATTCTTCCCAAAAAAGATCAGGTTCGCTTGACTCAATGATTTGCAACCCAACAAATTCAGCCTGTTTAATATTGGCTTTCCTACCTTTATGGGTAACCCTCAATGGTAAATTAATTGCCAAAGAGAGCTCCATCTGAATAATTTTAGCTTGGGCAAGGTGCATTATATAAGCTGTAGACTCCTCCTTAATCAGCTCGTAAATGGAAGGTGTTTCTTTTATTTCAAGGCTTTCTATTCCCAATGAATCATAGAACTTCAACAAAACTTTAAACTGTTCCAACTTCTGATTGATAGAACAAGGTATGTGAATTAGTCCGCCATAACTTAAGCCCTTATGCGAATAAACCACGCTACCTTCCTTATGGGCAGCAAACACTGCTTTCGGCAAACTGTTTTTGTATAATATTACTGAAAAATCTTGAAACTTTGCTGAAGGATGATAAGCCAAAAAATCTCTATCATGCATTAAGGTGGCATTCGTAGCCCCATGAAGCACCTTTTTCCAATCTCCACTTAGCTCTGGAGAATAAAGCCTTACCTCATAATTATCCGAAACCAAAGATCAATTGATATTTTGTGGCTTTAAACCGGGGCGCCAATGCGCTATCAAGGTTTCCTTTATAGGTTGAAATCCAATTTTTTTATAAAATTCCATGGCTCTTTTATTGGCCTTTTGTGTGGAAAGCCCTATTAGGTCAAAACCTAATGAATTAAGTTTCACAAAGACTTTATACATCAATTCCCTTCCTATTCCCCTTCCTTGTTCGCTACCTTTAACGGCAAAAAGATCAACATGCCCTCGACCACGCAGTAGCTTAAAAGTTATAAAGCCAACTAACTTACCCGATATTCTTGCGACAATTACACTATGATTTTGTTCTTTAATCGTTTCCCACCAGGTACTATACAATTTTTCATATTCCTGATTACCTAATAGCAAATCTTGCTTAAACCTTGACCATTGCCCGCTTGTGAAAACAAGCTCTCTCAAGTCTGTTTGGTCTGTTTGGGAAAGTTCTCCAGATATAATCATTTCTGAAATTTCAACTTCATTATGAAGCGTTGAATCTTTAATAAAATCCGATTTTATTATGTTTTTTACTAAATCAACCCGAGTACTGATTGGAGACCAGCCACCCAATTTGACCAAACCAGGCTTACCCATCACATATATTAAATCAAAATTTTTGGCTTGGTTATTTACCCTATCCAAATCAGGCAGACATCTTCCCAATTGAAGTTTACCTACTCTGTAACCAAATAAAGATGTGTCAAAAGGTAAGAATTTTATCATTTTAGGTTTTTTGATCTATAATATAGCGTGGACGTTTCTTTACTCCCTCAAAAGTTTTCCCAACATACAGTCCAACTATTCCTATGGTCGTGAGTAAACAGCCAAAAAGAATCCAAAGCGATACGATCATACTCGCATAACCAGGAACCTCAATAGCTCCTGAAAAATAACGGATCAATGTGATCAATGCAAACAAAAAACCAATAAAAGCTACCAATAAACCAAATTTTACAGTCAATCGTAGGGGTTTGTCAGAAAAGGCTAGCAAGGTATTAAGTCCTAAGCGAAATTTAGATTTGAAAAAATAATTGGATCTTTTGTTGGTTGAAATACCATGTTTTACGTTAAAAGTACTTTGATTAAAACCTACCCAATGAACCATTGTGGGGAAATACCAATTATTTTCCCTCATCTTTAAAATACTGTCTATTATTTTTCTATTGTAAACACCGAAATTCCCAATACTTGGATCCTGCTTGATTCCAGACATAAGGTAAAAAACTCTGTAATAAAGTGTTGATAAAATTTTACTCGCCCAACTATCTTTTCTCCCAGTTCTTCTAGCCAATACCGCCTCATAGCCATATCGCACTTTAGTTAACATCATCGGGATTTCTTCTGGAAGATCTTGTAGGTCAGCATCCATTACCACAACCCATTCTCCTTGAGCCATATCTAAACCTGCAAATATGGCATGATGTTGCCCAAAATTCCTACTAAAGCGTATTCCTTTAATAAACGATTCCTCCAAAGCTGCTTTTGCAATCAACTCCCAGCTACCATCAGTGCTACCATCGTCGACCAAAATCAATTCAACATCTGGGCTAATAGAAAACAAAACAGCCTTAAGTCTCTTAATCAATTCATATAATCCTACCTCAGATTGAAAAACAGGTACCACCACAGAAAGGTATTTATTTGTTTGACTCATTCTCGCTCTTTCTCGTAGACTACCAAACCCAAGATGCCCTCTTTGGGCTCCCTTTCTACAATATTTACTTTTAATTTCCTATTGATTTTCCCTTCCGTTGTCTGGATCAAAAAGTCTAAATAATCCAAATCAATAGAACTTGCAATTATAGTTAATTCAATGGTGCCTGTATCCTTTCCTTCAGCATAATCCCCTTGAATTATCGCTTTATTTACACAACCTAACCCCTGAACCACTTGCTCTATTAATGTATCAAACCCTAAATATTTACTTACAATACTTTTAAGTTCTAGGTAAAGTGGATGCACTTCATTGGCTTGGTAACTTTTGGTTTTTCCATCATTTTTCCAACTAAGTAATCCTGCATTGGAAAGGCGATTAAGTTCAACTCTGATTGAATTGGTAGATTCACCAAATTCTTCTGCCAAACCTCTTAAATATCCACGATTATCAGAATTAGAAAAAAATTTCACCAATAATTTAATCCGTGTTTTGGAAGTAATTAGAGCGTCTAGCAAATCAAAAATTTAAAAAAGGAAAAGATCAACATGGTACAAAATACACATAAATAGAAGCAAAAAACAAAATCACTACTACTTACCGAAGGTCTATCATTGTGCTCTCATAGCTTCGCCACGTAACACACATACTGGGAGTAACAAAATTACTCGATAGTCACAAATTCACAAGTTTTATTTAAAATTTTATTGGAGGTCAGCTCATTTTGTCCACTTATTTACAATTGGCTTGCGCATTTACACGCAAAAACAATACAGGTAAAAATTACGAATCATTGAAAAATACGAATGTACCTTCTATCTTTAGGGCTAATCTTTTTAAATAAATCGAACACAATAACCTTATGGAAAAAATCAAAGTAGCGGTTGTAGGAACAGGATTTATAGGCCCTGCCCATATTGAAGCCCTAAGAAGAAACCCGAATATTGAAGTAGCTACCCTTTGTGAAGTCAGTGAAGAACTTGCAAAAGAAAAGGCGGCTCAACTAGGTATAGAAAAAGCCATGCTTTTCGAGGATATGCTAAAAGATCAGGAAATCAAAGTGGTCCATATTTGCACCCCAAATTTCCTGCATTATAGCCAATCAAAAGCCGCTTTGGAAGCTGGTAAGCATGTAGTATGTGAAAAGCCACTTGCTACCAAAATTGAAGATGCTGAGGAATTAGTAGCTATTGCTAAAAAAACAGGTTTGGTCAATGCTGTCCATTTTAACCTGAGGTATTACCCTATGGTTAGACAAATGAAAACCATGAGGGAAAGCGGCGAACTTGGGGACGTCTATTCTATTATGGGTTCCTATTTACAAGATTGGTTGTTTTTACAAACTGATTACAATTGGAGATTAGAACCAGATAAATCCGGAGACTCTAGGGCTATAGCTGATATCGGTTCTCATCTATTGGATTTAACTGAATATGTTACAGGTTTAAAGGTTACCGAGGTAATGGCTGACTTTTCAACAGTACATAAAACCAGGTTGAAACCGCTTAAGCCAATAGAGACCTATAGTGGAAAAAGTCTAGATGAATCCGATTATGCTGAGGTTCCGATCAATACTGAAGACCATGCTACGGTAATGTTAAGGTTTGACAATGGAAACAAAGGTTCTGTAACTGTCAGTCAAGTAAATGCAGGCAGAAAAAACAGGTTAAATATTGAAATTGCAGGATCAAAGGCAAACTTTGAATGGTGCAGCGAAAAACCAAACGAATTATGGATTGGGAAAAGAGAAACTGCTAACCAACAACTGATGAAGGATCCATCATTATTTAGCCCTGAAGCTGCAAAACTTATAGGTTTTCCAGGAGGTCATAATGAGGGTTTCCCCGATACTTCTAAGCAAATGTTTAAGGAGGTGTATGCTGCCGTTAAGGAAGGTAAACAACCTGACAACCCTACTTTCCCTACCTTTGCTGACGGGCATAGGGAATTGTTAATTTGTGAACGAATTATCGAAAGTCACAAAAAACAAGCTTGGGTGAAAATTTAATGGTGCAATAAACAAATTTCGGTTTTGTCCGTTCATTTAGTTATTCGATTAGTCATAACCTAAATCACAACCAAAAAATGAAATCATCAACTATGAAAATGTTTGGCCTATCTGCCTTGCTGATGCTCTCAGTAGTTTTTATGTCCACTGCTCAGAAAAGAGCAAGTCCTGCAAAAACAGCTGAAGGCACCATAAATGGGGCTAAAATCACTGTTAATTATAGTAGTCCAGCAGTTAAAGGACGTACTATTTTTGGTGGACTTATTCCATTGGGAGAGGTTTGGAGAGCAGGAGCTAATGAAGCCACTATCTTTGAAACCAGTAAAGATATTGAAATAGAAGGTAAAAAATTACCTGCTGGTAAATACAGCTTCTTTATCATCCCAGGAGAAAATTCAAGTACTTTTATTTTCAACAAGCAAACGGGACAATGGGGAACCAAATACGATGAAAGCAAGGATGCTTTAAGAGTATCTGTAAGTTCCAATCAAACCAGTAGCCTAACAGAACATCTAACTTATAATGTTCTAGATGATGGCCTGGAGGTAAAATGGGAATATGGACGCGCTAAAGCTTCTATTAAATAATTGTATCGAAAGGGCTATTTTTAAGAGAATAGCCCTTTTTTTTGCTTTTTTTATCATAATTACCTAGCAATTTTTTCGCCATTACTAATCCCCTCTGCCACTCATTGAATTACCTTTCCAGACCCCATTGTTTTATTTACCTTTGTAAAAAAGCAATTACACTTGAAACCCTTACCACAACTTCCCATTTTAGAGGTAATCCCTCAATTAAAAAAACAGCTCCGTCTAAACCCTATACTCTTATTACACGCTCCTCCGGGTGCTGGTAAAAGTACTATTGCACCATTAGAGTTAATGGATGAGCCTTGGCTGGAGGGCAAAAAAATAATAATGCTTGAACCTAGGAAACTAGCGGCTATCAGTATTGCTCAGCGTATGGCCCAGCTACTAGGAGAACCTGTTGGGGAAAGAATAGGATACAGGGTAAGGTTCGATACCTGTGTAGGAAAGCAAACCCGAATTGAGGTAATCACTGAGGGGATCTTAACCAGAATGATGCAGCAAGACAATGCGCTTGAAGAAGTAGGCTTAATCATTTTTGATGAATTTCACGAACGTAGTATCCACACAGATCTTGGACTGGCCTTTTCCAGAGAAATCCAACAAGTTCTAAGGCCAGACCTTAAGTTATTGATAATGTCAGCTACCCTCGATAGCAAAGACCTCTCAAAGAATTTACAAGCCCCAATGGTTGAAAGTATGGGCAAAGCATTTCCAGTGAGTATTAAATACGGAGAAGGAAATGATTTATTTACCTTACCTGAAAGCATTAGCCTTACAATCAAAAAAGCCATTGCTGACCACGATGGAGATTTGCTGGTATTCCTACCAGGACAGAAAGAAATAAACAAAACTGCCGAAATATTAAGCCTTAGATTTCCCCAATTGGCCATTTACAAACTATATGGACAATTGGCCTTTAGCCAGCAACGAGCCGCACTATCCCCTCATCCTGAAGGTAAGAGAAAAGTGGTTTTGGCTACAGCTATTGCTGAAACCAGCCTTACTATTGAAGGTATAAAGATCGTAGTGGATGGTGGTTTTATGCGTACGAGTAAATTTAATCCCAGCACCGGATTAAACCGACTCGTCACAATCCCTGTTACACAAGATACCGCTACCCAAAGAGCAGGAAGAGCTGGGAGAGTAAGCGCAGGAGTCTGTTTCAGGCTTTGGTCAGAAGGAAGTCAGGAAAGATTGCTTTCCTTCAGACAACCTGCGATTTTAGAAACTGATCTTACCTCTTTGGCTTTGGAACTTTATAAATGGGGCATCAATGATCCATTAAAATTAAGCTGGGTAACTCCTCCCCCACAAGGAAATTGGGCACAGGCCATAAGTACTTTGGAACATCTGGGGGCAATAGCAAAAGGTAGAATAACAACACATGGTAATGCTTTGCACGCTTTTCCATGTCATCCTAGAATTGCTCATTTACTTGTCTGTAGTCAGGAATTAGAGCTAGAAGGCTTGGCAACTGACCTAGCTGCTGTATTAGAGGAAAAAGACCCCCTACCTCAGGGAGAAAGTTTGGATATTAACCTTAGAATTGAAGGACTTCGCAGGTTTAGGTCCCATTCTTCAAGTAATTTTAATTTTAAAAAAATTGAACAAGTAGCGAAAGCCTATAGACAAATTCTTCACAAAAAAGTTGAGAATACCCCCATAGACCCTTATGCTACTGGTATGCTAATTGCACAGGCATTTTCAGAAAGAATCGCTTCCGCCAAAACCGGAAATCAAGTTCAATTTCAATTGGCAAATGGGAAAATTGCAGACATGGACAGAAAAGATGACCTTGCCCATGAGCCTTGGATTGCAATAGCCCAAATGGATGAAAGGGCAGGTGTAGGCAAAATATTTATGGCCGCGCCTCTAAACCCCAAAGATCTTAATTCAATGGTAAAATCCTCACAAAGGGTCTTTTGGAACGAGGAAGAAGCCACAATCCAAGCCATTGAAGAGTGGAAAATTGGCCAAATCGTGCTACAAAAAAAACACCTTCAAAATCCTGACAAGGAGCTGCTCTTACAAACCCTACTGAATATGATCGCCCAATCAGGGGAAAAATGGCTCCCCTTTGATGAGAATTTTAAACGATTGCAGCATAGAGTCATGAGTCTTCGGGCCTGGAATGGTCCTGAAACATTACCCGATTTCAGTACTTCCGAGTTACTTAAAACTGCTAATGATTGGCTATCACCCTACTTAACCGACATTAAATCCGGGCAAGATTTAAAAAAGCTTCCATTGGTTAATATTCTAAAAAACAGTTTTTCTTATTCACAACAGGAGGAAATAAATCGACTGGCTCCAGAAAAAATAGTATTGCCAAGTGGTTCATCCATACCTATCCAATACAGTAAAGATGGTGAACCTCCTATTTTGGCAGCACGGCTTCAGGAGCTTTTTGGATGGGCTCAAACCCCCAAAGTCAATAATGGAAATATACCTTTGTTAATTCATTTATTGTCTCCCGGCTATAAACCTGTACAAGTAACACAAGATTTAAAAAGTTTCTGGGACAATACCTACCATGAAGTCAGGAAAGAACTAAAACGAAGATACCCCAAGCACCACTGGCCTGATAATCCTTGGGAAGCAGAGGCGGTAAAGGGGGTAAAACGGAAACAAAAATAACACAATAAACTATTAATCAATAATTTAAATCAACGCCTGATAAACTAAAGTACAAACCTTTATACCCACAACCATACAACAATAAAAAAGCAGTATTAACTCTATTAGCCATTTGATAATAATATAATAATCATCAAACTTGAAGTTATATATTGTTTTAACTAGATTTACAAAATTATTTCCAATAAACCATCCACAATGAAACACATTTTCTTTTCCTTCTTTTTATTCCTAATAATAAACGCTTCTATTGCTCAGGAATACAAGGTTTACAAAGCCCCTACTTTTAGGGAACAATGGAGCAAACCCAGTTACTACCCTGACAGGGTAGTATTAAATTTCGGTGCAGATCCTGCCTCTGAGGCTAATGTAACCTGGAGAACAGATACTTCTATTTCCAAAAGCTATGCTGAAATTGCCATCGCCGACGGCGCACCAAAATTCTGGAGAAATGGCAAGACAATTGAGGCAAAAACCGAAGTGTTGGATGGTTTGATAGTAGAAGATGCCAAGGTCAAAGCCAACTACCATTCTGTCCAATTTAAAAACCTAAAACCAGACACCATGTATGGCTACCGGGTTGGAGATGGTGAATCATGGACCGAATGGATACAGTTCACTACTGCTTCTAGAGACGATGACAAGCCTTTTTCTTTCCTATATGTAGGAGATGCACAAAACTATGTTCTTGAGTTATGGGCCAGGTTAATACGAGAAGGATACAGAAAGGCACCCGATGCAAAATTCATCATCCATGCAGGTGACCTGATCAATCGAGCCCATAGAGAACAGGATTGGCATGAATGGTTTACAGCAGGAGGCTTTATCCATAGTATGGTCCCTTCCATGGTTACACCAGGCAACCACGAGTACCGTAACATTCCTGAAATATATGGAGAAGATTCGGAAAGAAGGCTTTCCTTACAATGGCGCCCTCAATTTACACTTCCTGAAAATGGACCCAAAGGACTAGGTCTCGAAGAAACTGTTTATTACATGGATTACCAAGACGCGCGGATCATCTCTCTTAATAGCAATGTTAAGCAAAAGGAACAAATACCTTGGTTAGAAAAAGTACTTTCAGAAAACACAAAAAAATGGACCATTGTAACCTATCACCATCCCTTGTTTTCTGCCTCAGCAGGCAGGGACAATGATGAATTAAGAAAAGCATGGAAGCCAATTTTTGACAAATATAAAGTTGATTTGGCACTACAAGGACATGACCACAGCTACGCGAGGGGTCGTGTTTCACCAGAAGACAATGTCATGGATGGAATGAATGCCAGAGATAAAACAGGAACTGTTTATGTAGTTTCGGTTAGTGGTGGAAAAATGTATGGTGTGAGTGAAAAAGGATGGGATGGCTTAGGTGCAGAAAGGGATCGCAAAGCTGAAAACACCCAATTATTTCAGGTGATTAGAGTAGATGGGGATAAGCTAAGTTTTGAGTCCTATACAGCTATAGGTGAATTATATGATGCTTTCGATTTGGTAAAACAAGAAAACGGAATCAATGAATTCATCGAAAGAAAAGCTGAAGCAGGAGACGAAAGAAGATTCTCAAACACCATTCCTTATGAAGACCCATTGCCGGAAAATCTTCAAACAATCTTGCTCTCAAAATATCCTGGTAATGAAATTACAAGGGTTAATGCCTCCAATACGGATACAGGTCTATTGATTTTCAGTGTTCGCTTGGAAAAAAATGGAGAAAGAACTATGGTTACCATTGATGAAAAAGGTAATATATTGGAATAGAATTACCAGAATTGGGTAATTAATCAATTAAAGAAATAGGGCCACAACCTGAATAATATCAGAAAGTGGCCCCTTTTTAACCCGGATTATGTAATATAATTTCTCCGTCCTGACAATAGTCAGGGGTGAAGCCTGTCCCGTGTTTACGGGAAGTGTTGCAATCGCAAGAAAATCAGACTGTTTGGATATTTTAGCATAGCACCGCTTTGGTGAAATTGAAAACAGCAACGAAGTGACTGATTTTAAAGCGATTTCAGCACGTAATAGATTGTCTATTGCATATTTCGGGTTTAACCTAAGCTGTCAAATTCCGTTTAACTAACTGATATGAAAACTCCACAGCAAGAATTTCTTGAAAGTACTATTCAGCTATTCCGCTATTATAAAAGTCAGGGCGAAAAAGCTTTGGAACAAATTCCTGATGAGAAACTTTTCTGGCAATTTAATGAGGACTGCAACAGTGCGGCTACTATAGTCAAACATTTGTCCGGAAATATGCTTTCAAGGTGGACTGGGTTTTTAACTTCAGATGGAGAAAAACCTTGGAGAGACCGCGAAGGGGAATTTAGAAATGACTTTAAATCCAGAACAGAAATAATGAAGGCCTGGAAAATTGGTTGGGATACCCTATTCGATGCCTTGGATCATTGTACCGAAGATGATTTCAACAAACAGGTATATATCAGAAATCAATCCCATTGCTTGATAGAAGCTGTTAATCGTCAACTTGCACATTATTCTTCACATATTGGCCAATTGATCTATCTGGCAAAAATGTTGCATACTGGTGCTTGGAGAAGCCTCAGTATTCCCAAAGGTGAATCCATATCATTCAACAAAGAAAAATTTGCTCAACCAAAAAATGATGTGAAGTTTTCTGATGAATTTATAAAAAGAGATAATAAATAAAACATGCCTATGAATAAAGAATACATAGACCAACAATATGAATCTCTCGCCAGAAAGGAGTTAAAAATCTGGTTAGATAAACAGCACCAAAGCCCTTCGATAATTAGCAGAATAACTAGCGGCACGCAAAGGTCTATAAATAATATCATACCTGATAAAATTCATCAAGCGGTAACATTTGCCATCGAAAAAATGGTAAAAGGAGTATTGATTGGCAATAAATTTATCTCCACTAAGCCTTACCTCTACGGACAACTTAGGCATAGGGAATTAAAAGCCCGAAAAAGTATAAAGGCTTACACTAGAACAGCATCTGTCGAAGGAGCTGTCACCGGAGCGGGTGGTATATTAATGGGTTTTGCAGACTTACCGGCTTTCTTGGCGATAAAAATGAAAATGCTCTTCCAGATTGCTGCTGCCTTCGGTCATGAAACCAAGGAATTTAAAGAGCGGTTATTTATTCTCTATGTATTTAAGCTTACTTTTTCAACCCAAAAAACCAGAAATGAAACCATAAACATTATAGAAAACTGGGACACTTATTCCCAAACCCTGCCAGACAATCTAGATGGTTTTGATTGGAGACAATTTCAATTGGAATACAGAGATTTTATGGACTTGGCAAAATTGGCGCAAATGATCCCAATAATAGGCGCAGGAATTGGTGCGGTGGCCAATTACAAACTAAGTCTATTGCTTGGAAAAAACGCCATTCAAGCATACCGACTGAGACATCTTCAAAAGAATAAGGAATTGACTTGAGCCTCTATTATTTAAGGTAAATTCGCTTCCCTTTCTTTGCACTTTCCTTCGCAGCATCCAGGATCTCCACAACCACAAGATTGTTTTCCAAAGAAGACAAATCATCGGCTTCAACTTTTATTTTCCCCCTAACAACAGCCGCCAAATAGGAAAAAGGATCGTTATAAGGGTTTTCCCTGGGACTTAGATTTTCAGCTTTCTCTTGCTTTTGCCCTTCTTTTCTGCTTAGCAATAAGGTATTATTTTTGGCAAGCAAATACCCTGTTTTACCATATACCTCCATGTCTTTTCTGCTAAAAGGCCAATTCCATGATGCCTGAATCACTCCCTGTGTATTGGGATACTCCAGCAAGATGGTAGCCTCATCATCCACTTTTGGATATATATCAGGTTTGATTTGCTTAAGCTCCGCAGTAACAGAAATGGGTTTTTGACCATCCATTAACCAAGTCATCAGGTTGGCGCCATAACAACCAAAATCAATAACTGCTCCGCCTCCATTTAACACAGGATCGGTCAACCAATCCAAAAACTCCTGATTGACCCCGATTTCCATAGGCCCTTCATGACCATCATTCACAATGACCCTCCTCACCGGCCCAATTACATTATCCTTTAGTTGCTTTTTAACTTCATGATTACTGGCATACCAGGTAGTTTCATAGTTGGTCAGCAGATGAATTTGATGTTTCCTGGCCAGATCAGCCATCTTTTTTGCATGTTCCATACTGACAGCCAAGGGCTTCTCAACCATCACATGTATGCCTCGAGGGGCACAGGCCTCCACCACTTCTAAATGTTGGTAAATGGAGCCAAAAGCCGTAACAGCTTCGGGCTTTACAGCCGAAAAGAGAGATTCCATATCTGGATAAAGCAGCTCCTCACTTAAATTATGACGGGACATCAAGCGATTGGCCAAAGCATTGTCAGGTTCCACAATACCTACAATCTCAACATCACCTTTAGCCTCCCTGCCCAGTATCCAGTTAACATGCGAATGAGTAAGCCCAACTACGGCGATTTTTACTGGAGATTGACCAAATAATAATGGAACGGGGAACATTAATACAAGTGTAAAAAATACAACTAGTGATTTTCTCATGGTTATTTCTTTTTAATAGAATCAATTAAATTATGAAAATATCCTTCTTGATTACCGCGTCTTTTATTCCTTGCTTTTTGTCTTCTCTTCTTGTTTTGTTTATTCCCTTTTACAAGAACTGACCTTGCTGAAATACCAACCTGCCCATGGTACCATGGCTGTCTGCCAACGATATTTATATTTGGCTTATAATCCACTGAGAAATTGATCCCAAGTAAGGTGAGTTCAAGTCCTGCAAGTAAATCCACCCCTACGGTTCCGTTGCCATACGTTTGTATGATCTGCATGCTTTCAGGTATTTTTTGACGGCTTTCTTCTATTCCAAAAGAAACACCCGCACCGTAGTAGTAATTTAATCTTTTCGTCACCAATGGGCGATGCCTTTCTAATATGGCATGGGCAGTGGTATTGTAAACAAAGTCACTTTGAAGAATCCCTTCCACCGTAAGCCCCTTTTTGATACGCTGCTGTAAAGTAAATCCCAGCATACGACCCTGATTACTATTGCCCAGCCTAAGACCAGCACTCGTGCCATAACTCTGCCCTGAGACCATGGGAACCTGGACAATAAGTAACATTATCGTTAAAATAACTATAAAATTGTTTTTCTGCATTACAATAAATTAAATATCAGGTATATACACCAAAAAGCCAGCCAAATCCTCACATAATTCATCAAAATGTTTCAATCCGCTTATTTTGTAAAGGCTAAATCTCTGATTCCCCTCTACCTGAAAGCTTTAACCCGGATTATGTAATAGGATTTCTCCGCCCTGACAATGTCAGGGGTGAAGCCTGTCCCGTGTTTACGGGAAGTGTTGCAATCGCAAGAAAATCAGACTGTTTGGAGATTTTAGCATAGCACCGCTATGGTAAAATTGAAAACAGCAACGAAGTGGCTGATTTTAAAGCGATTTCAGCACGTAATAGAATGTCTATTGCATATTTCGGGTTTAACCATAAGCCTAATCTACCCCAATGAGGATGCGCTAGATTAAAGCATTGTATAGATTAAAAACAACTTCTACAATATCCTCCAGTATATTTATTACTAAAACAAGAATTATATCGATGTGTTGTGATATTGTATCAATAAATAATTAAATTTAAGTTTAACAATAAAGTCTGAGTTATGAAATCAATCCTATTAATGATCTGCTTTACCATTACTACTGGACTTATGTCTCAGGAATTGGAAGGTGCATGGATTTTAACCCATCAAAATGGAGAAGCGATTACTGACAAAGAATTTATAAAAATTTACCAGGATGGTTACTTTTCCTTTGGAGCCAAAGAATTAAAAGGAGATAAATTTCTTTATGCCGGTGGAGGGGAATACACATTGGAAGGAAATGTTTACGATGAACACTTGGACTTTTTGACTCTTGATCCTGAACAAATTGGAACCACCAATCGATACACATTGGATTTTGCGAATGACAGGCTGATTATTTCTACAAAAATAAAAGGAGAAGACCTTATTGAAATATGGAAGAGGGTCTCGCAAGAAACTGATGATCTTACAAGAAACTGGGTAATTACCGGAAGAAAAAGAGGGGATGAACTTTCAGAAATGATTCCAGGAGCCAGAAGAACAGTGAAAATCTTAAGTGGGGGCAGATTTCAATGGATTGCCTTCAATTCTGAAACAAAAGCCTTTAGTGGTACAGGAGGAGGTGAATATGAAGCAAAGGATGGGAAATACACTGAGAAAATCACCTTCTTTTCAAAAGATGACAGTCGCGTGGGTGCAAATCTTGAATTTGATTATAAAGTCATTGACGGAAAATGGCACCATTCAGGTTTAAGCTCAAAAGGCGATCCAATCTACGAAATCTGGTCTCCATACGAGGAAGCTTATAATTCCAAGAAAAAATAATTTGACCCAACTTTCCCTTTGGAAAAGCTAGTATTTAACCTGGATGTGGCAATACTTTCTTCAGAGGGGAATACCTAAGCAAAGTAAATCGAGGCATTTGAATACATAGGCCTAGTAAGGCAGTAGAGAAAAGTAAACTAAACCCTACCCTTTTAGGCCCATTCTATTTCGTGCTCGTATTTTCAAGCCAGGCAAAGGGAAGGGTTCCATCTGACCATTTTTCAAAATACCGTGTATGATCTGTGCCGAAAATCATTGAGCCCAGCAAAATATCAAGGTCTCCATCACCATCCATATCTCCTGCATCCATGGCCATCCATCTCCCATCGGTACTTCCGGCAAAGGTTTGGGCCTCAAAATTCATTTCTCCCTTATTTTCTAAATAAACAAAACTCTCCTCTGGACTTTTTTCATAGTCTGGGAAAAAGCTTATTGCAGCGATATCTATGTCTCCATCTTGATCAAAATCTGATGGAATAGCCTTGTAAGCCCCATTAAGGGGATAAAAAAAGGATTCTTTAAAATGGTTGCTACCATCATTCATAAATATCCTAATGCCATGATAAGGCTTACTGATAGGATCATAATCTGCATTGTCCCCGGCAGTATAAATAATATCATCGAAACCGTCCTCATTAAAATCAAACAGTTCAAAATAGCTTGATCCATAGGTAGGAGGGAACCTCAATACAGGCTCTTCTGCAAATTTACCATTTCCCTGGTTGTGATAAATAAAAATACCCTCATCTCCTTGTCCAAAAAGCGCAACGATGTCCTTTTTACCATTTTTATTTAGGTCACGGATATAGGCGTTGGTTGCCCCGGGTTTGTTTCTTAACACAAATTTCTGAAGGTTTCCTGAAGGACCTTGTTTCCACCATCCAAGGCTTCCTGTATTTTTCCCATATTCAGCGATGACCATGTCTTCCAATCCATCCCCATCAAGGTCTCCCATGTCCATATGTACAGGTCTTTGTAAGTCTTTGGCCATGATTTTTGTTACCTGACCAGGAGTATTGGGCAGGCGCATGACAAATCCAAGGTCCATATCTGTTGGGTTAAATGTGCCTATAACCAGCGCATAAGAATATTCCTTACCTTGATGTACCCATACCGTACCTTCAGGACTAGAGGCTGTTTTCTGAACCTTAAACTTATTGTCCATAATCGAAAAAGTAGACCTTCCTGCATCACTGATGTACCATTGGTTAGGCCCAATTATCCTAACCATCAAGTGCATGGGGTTCTTTGTTTTACTAGCAGGCTTATGCAGCTTAAAATAATCCAGGTTTTTTTTAATTTCCTTAATAGGAGAATTGGGAAGTTGCTCAGGTGCCTGTTCCAGGTAAAAGGCTTTAATTTTATTGAAAATCAAAGTATCTATGGTAGGGCTTTTTGGAAAAACATTTGCACGCTCTACAATTACTCCTGCCCGACCACCTTCTAATAGTCCTGGCCTGGTTGTGTCCGAGTCATAAATACCAAAAAAATGACCCATTCTAGGAAGTATGGTTTCCCATGTCTTTTTATCCAGCTGATTCGGTTCGGGATACAAATGGCAGCCCGCACAATAAGTCTTGGCCAAAACATTTGCCGGCTTATCTAATGGGTTTTGTAACACCTCTTTTTTCTGCTCAATTTTGGGAGAGGCTTTGTCCTTGTTTTGATTTTGATGGTCGCTCCTATTACAGGCCTGTCCTAACACGATAAAACTAAAAACAAGGATGTAACGCACTATAGACATGAACATTCAGGGGTTTGAATATTAATAATATTGATTAGCCAAAGATAACCAAGCCCTAACAATATAGAATCATTTAGGACAGATAATGAAGAAGGATTGCCCAATTCCATCAAGAAGTTAGCTAATAAGCTAAGCTTGTGCCCTAGGACTTTCTCTAAGATGACCTTTATTTGGTCAGACAGCTATCAAATGCCACTATAAAAAATCAGCATTACCATTCATTCCATTCTAAAACGGAACTCAAGTTAATAGCATTACAATTTGATTTTTTGCGGATAGAAATTGGTTTCAAACCAAGTATTACCTGATGAATAATCACGTTTTTACGTGTCTTGGTTTTCTAAACCCAAGGAACATAAAGCGCTTAGTAGTTCTATCCGCTAATTCTTAACCCATCTTCCTGCTCATATTTGGTTCGGAAAAAAGACAATTCCGAATCGCCGTTTGCAGGGAGTCATTGTTAAATGGCTTTGTCAAAACATTGTCCATCAAAAGGGTCTGTGATTTGGCAACCTCAGAAAGGTCAGCCGTAACAGCAATAATGGGGATCTTTTTGTAAAATTCACCACAAACTCCTCCACGAATTGCTTTGGCTGTTTGATAACCATTTAAAACTGGCATCTGTAAATCCATAATGATAAGGTCGAAATAGGCTTGCTGTAATTTCTCGAGTGCCTGCTCTCCATCAACGGCCATTTCTACAAATGTATTATGCCATTTTTTAAACATTGATCCCATTACCATTCTAATTATGGGATCATCGTCTACAATTAAAAATTGTTTACCTTCCAGGCTTGTACCCCGGATGCTAGTATCGCTGTTGTTCATTTTAAAAAAGTAAGCTTTAGGCTTAAAAACAATATAATATTAAAAATATAATATCAAAATACCTAGAAAATACTTTAAGAAGCAAAATTTTAGCAATAAAATTCAATTTTCAGATTATGATTGTTTTATAATTTGATAAATTCATCATAATACCAAAATATAAGACAATTTTATCCCTTAAAGCTTAATTTCTCTAACTTGAAATGAAGGCAATATTTTATTTATATTTAATAGGGATTTCCTGAAAATCAAGCTGTAAATGTAAAGTTACCCAAGGCTAAATGAAACCCTTTATGAATCTGGCAACCATAAATTGTGAACAAATTCCTTCCCCAATTTGGAGCCCAGGCACATGCTCTAAGCTTCATAGCAAGGAAGTTCACTTATGGCGAATAAGACTTAACCTCCCTCTAGTCGAACTGTCACATTTAGAAAAAAAACTGACAGCTAAAGAAAAAATGAAGGCATCAAAGTATTTACATGAAAGGGATAGAAATAGTTTTATTATTGGACAGGCCTGCACAAAAATGCTAGTTGCACAATATTTAAATATTGAGGCCTCTCAGGTTATTTTCCAAATTGGCATGAATGGTAAACCCTATATTCCCATTCATCATAAGCTACATTTCAACCTTAGCCATTCTGGAGAATGGGTTTTTATTGCATTTGGTTCTCAGGAATTAGGGATTGATTTGGAGAAAATAGCAGGAAATTTCATTACTGACTCCCTATTGGAACAATGTTTTCACAGCAATGAACTTAAAGTAATTAAGGAGTCCTATGACCCAATTGCCGAATTCTATAAATTTTGGACAAGAAAAGAAGCTTTTTTAAAAGCAACAGGCATAGGCATAGTCGAAACCCTAAACCAATTCACTTGCTTAGACCAGTACCAAGAATTTATGTTCCCCTCCCTTTCCAACAAAACCAATTGGCAGCTCAGAAGCTTTTTTATGGATCAATCCTATGCAGTGAGTATTTGTACTTCTCCCCTTCCCAATAGGGTGCGCTTTTTTGACTATGAATCAGAGATCGATCTAACCTAAGACTACTATTTATAAGCGATTAGGCCAAACATTGTAACACACATTAATAAAACTCGAAATTTTACTAAAACAAGCATGCTCAAGACATATTTTACGTATTTTTCGTAGATTTACGATTTTTACGTAGATAAACTAATTTTTATTTACTACATTTAAATTATGGAAGCATTAACGAACAACGAGGAACAGGTGATGCAAATCATTTGGGAACTGAAAAAAGCACTTGTCAGAGATGTTTTGAATCAATTCCCTGAACCGAAACCTCCTTATACGACCCTAGCCTCAGTGATCAAGCAACTGGAGAACAAAGGCTACCTGGACCATAAGACCTATGGCAATACCCATGAGTATTTTCCAATAATAAGTAAAAAGGCTTATCAGCACAGCAGCTTTAACCTTCTAGTGAAAAACTACTTTGAAGGTTCTGCCAAAAATGTTTTGTCATTTATGGTAAAAGAGGACAAACTATCGGATAAAGATATTCAGGACTTAGAAAAAATGGTAGAGAACCTTAAAAAGAAATCATCATGACAAACCTTATCAATTACTTGTGGGAAGGCAGCATATGTTTAACATTACTTTGGGTATTTTACAAAGTTTGCCTCGAAAGAAACACCTTTTTTGCATGGAATAGGACATTTCTACTCTGCTCACTGCTTGTAGCTTTGGTTTTTCCTGCATTAAACTTTGCGGGAATCAATGGTATAAATTTGCCCAATGAAACCATTTCTATACAATTGCCAACATTTGAATTGAATAGTTCAAATCAGTTTCAAAACTCCTTTAAAGCCTTTTCAATAAGCAATTTGATAGTTGGTGTTTACTTTATAGGAGTAATATTGGTCCTTGGCCAATTTCTTTTAGGCTTGGTTTCTATAATGGTTCAAACCAAAAAAGCCAAAACTACTTATAAAGGAAAATACCTCCTTTTAGAGCACCCTACTTTTGAGCCCTCTTCATTTTTCCACTTTATCTTCTTACCTGAAGGCGCACTTCAGTCCCAACAGAATGTCGATTGGGTCATTGCCCATGAGACCACACATGCAGACTACAAGCATAGCTGGGACAGGTTGTTGCTACAGGTAGTAAAAGTAGTTTTCTGGTTTTACCCTATATATAGCAAGTATGAAAAGGCCCTGGAGGTATTGCATGAATACCAGGTGGATGAAAAGATGACAAAGTCCTATCCTTTAGAAGAATACGCAAGGCTTTTACTCAACCTTACAAAGACAAAAAATACAGGTTTACTAGTACATTATTTCAATCAATTTCAAATCAAAAAAAGACTTACAATGATGACACAACCCAAATCAAAATGGACCGCACGAAGTATATATGCTTTGGCATTACCAGTATTTATATGCCTGTTTGCCTTGGTTTCATGCGAGCAAAAGGATGAAATAATAGAAGTAGCAATGACAGCAAATGAAGCAAATACCAAGAATTTGCTTCCAAATGAAATATTTGATATTGTTGAGGTTATGCCTGTTCCTCCACAGGGTATGGAAGGCTGGAACAATTATTTAAGCCAAAACCTTAAATACCCCCAGTCCGCTAGAGATAAAAAAATAGAAGGAACGGTTTACTTGGAGTTCATAGTCAACGAAGAAGGAAGAATATTAAATCCATCCGTAATTAAAAGTATCGATCCAGACTTGGATGCGGAAGCTCTTAGGGTAATTAAAAATTCACCCGATTGGACTCCCGGAATCCAAAGAGGACATAATGTAAATGTGAAATTGAAACTTCCTATAAGGTTTAAACTGGAGTAAAACAGAATTGCTAAGGTGAATTCTCCTGGCCAAAGGCAGTAAACGCCATTGGCCAGGTTTTTTATCCTGACCAACAGGCTTTAAACCCGGATTATGTAATAGAATTTCTCCGCCCTGACAATGGTCAGGGGTGATAGCCTGTCCCGTGTTTACGGGAAGTGTTGCAATCGCAAGAAAATCAGACTGTTTGGAGATTTTAGCATAGCACTGCTATGGTGAAATTGAAAACAGCAACGAAGTGGCTGATTTTAAAGCGATTTCAGCACGTAATAGAATGTCTATTGCATATTTCGGGTTTAAAGCTTACTAATCAATAAATTCACCCACTGCATTAACCACATCAAGAGAACGTAATCGGTGACCCAATCCAGTAGTGGTCATGAGCTCAGCTTGTGGCCAGTGTTGATGAAGAAGACGGGCATTACTAAAATCAGTTAATGCGTCTTTTTGGTCATGTACAATAAGACCAGGAATGGATAAACTCTTTGCCAAATAAGGAAGACTAACCTTTTCTAGATCCTCCTCAGCAACATTTTGAAATTCCTCAGTTATGCTTTTTACTGTAGCAGGTTTCAATTTCAATGATTTTTTATAAAACCCAATAAATTCAGTAGCACTACCGGGAGTTGACAAAGCAATAACCTTATTGATAGTTGGTAATTGGTGTTTCGCTTGGGCATAAAAAAAAGAAAAACTTCCAATAGAATGGGATACTATCGCATGAACAGAACCATATTCATTCAATAACTTATTTATAAGCGATGCATGATCGGGAACAGTAAAATGCTTGCCTTCACTCTGCCCATGCGCTGGTGCATCAAAGGCCAATAAAGTATATTCAGGTTTTTTAGAAAGTAATTCAATATATTGTTGCCATCTATAGGAAAAGCTTTGCCATCCATGAATAAATAAAATTTTCTTTGGCCCATTCCCCCATCGATAGTGACGGATTAATTTCCCTTTGAACATAATATCTGATTCTTCCCCAGTACGAAGAAACTTGTATTGAGACTTCGTGATCTTGCGACGTGAGGGTGAACAAAAAAACTTAAAGCCTAATTTACCACTTAGAGATGGCGCAACACTATTCATGGTATTCAGGAAAAATCCCAAACCCCGATAGTAAAATCTTCCGGTCATTTATAAATAAAGGTTAGCTGTTTGTAGGGTGGGTTAAAAATTATTCCTATTACCCGTTACGTAAATGTAAAATATTATTTTTAATAATTCATTAAAATAATAACAAACTTATGACTTCTTCTTACAAACAACATTTTAACTAAAAACTCATTATTTAGAAGATGAAGCATCAACCACCCTAATTCTCCTTATAAGCGGAATACATAATAAGCTAATTATTATGGCAATATACCCTATGTACTCAAAGTTTAGTAGTTTTCCATCCGTGTTTTCAACCAGTATCATCCCTCCAAAAAAGGATGCAAGCCCAGCGCTTAATTGTTGCACTGCAGAATTAAAACTTAGGAAACTACCCCGATTTTCGGACTTAGCTGTGCCGGTAATCAAGGCAGCAGCAGGCACCATCCGTCCATTTGAGGTGACAAACAAGAGGGTTGATACCGCCAATGCCAACAAAATAGGAGTAGGCCCCAAATGGGTTATTATGGCAATTGGAACTACATTTAAGCTCATAAATATGGTAAAAATTTTAACCTTGCCATATTTATCTGTAAGCCGGCCGACCCAGGGTGATGTAAAAACAGTGAAAAACCCTCCTGCCATATAGATATAAGTCAATTGAAGTTCAGAAAAACCAACATTGGCCACCATGAATGGGCTTAAAAATGGGATAATCATAAACTGCCCAAGCATCATGAGTATTGTTAGGAAGATGGCCCTCATCTGATTTGAATTGCTGGTAACCCGTCTAATCACTTGTTGTGGACTGGGCTTGGCTTTTCCTTCAATTTGCGGAACCTTTATGGAAGGTACAAATCTATAAATCAAGAATAAAATCACCAATGCCAGAAAAGCAAGAAAGAAAAAAGGAGCATGCCAATTGGAAATACTGGCTATAAAAAGACTGAATGGCACACCTACCACAGAGGCTACAGAAAAGGCTGCCATTACCAAACCCATTGCCCGACCTCTTCTACTATCCGGTATGGCATCACCAATAATTGCAAAGATCAAGGCCGAAGTCAAACCACCAAAAAGCCCAGATAAGATTCTTGAAAACAATAAAAAAAGATAATTTGGTGATAAAGCACAAGCCAAGGTCCCTACTAGAAAGCCAAGAAAAACCCACATTAAAATGCTCCTTCGATCGTATTTATCCAAAATAAAAGCGCCAAAAAAACTACTAACACCTGCGCTAAAAGTATAGGAAGACACCAAGAGCCCAAATTCCTGAGGAGAAATTTCAAAAATACGCATCAGTTGAGGACCTAGTGGCATCAAAATCATAAAATCTACGATATGCGTAAAATTGATGGCCGCTAATGTCCAAAGCAATAATTTCTCCTTTTGCATTCTTTTGAAATTTATCCCTTTAAAACCCATATAAGGCATCGAAAGTTCTTAACCTGTATTTTTAAAAATAAAGCTACCAATGAAGAAACCTTGACATCTCCATTCCTCAAAAAGTCAAAACCGAATATTCAACGATATACCTCAATAATCAATATCAGATAGATCTTCAGGTATTATTGGTATACATTTCATTATAATAATAAATATACCGAACAAAGTTAGCCCCCTTGCGTTTAAATACTTAATCTTCCCGAATCAGGTGTACCATTAATTAGCACAAAACACCAAACCAATAAGTTGTAGATAAAAGCTGTTTGGGTGACTACTTTATAAGAAATTCAATTTTTAACATTGTCATAGATAGCTTGTTCTTGATTTAAAACGGTTTAAGATTCCATCAATCCAATAAATCTACCTACCTTTACAAACTTTATTAAGTCCCAATTTGCAATTGCTTTTATAGTGAATGTTGAAATAACAGGAGAATAAGACAAGTTGGAGGACCAAAAAAAGGAATCCCCCAAATATGAAGTCGGAGCTGGTCCTCATTTTCGGCTTTAGTTTTTATTTCAAACATTAAAAAAACAACTATTGTAAAAATGGGCAAAACCGGCCTTATGGGCCAATTATTTATTTGCACTCTAAGAAATTATTAAAGAGGGGTGCAAAATACCGGCACCAAAGGCCATTATAAAAAGTTAAGCATGACATTCGAAAAATTAGAACTTATATCCCCTATCCTGAAAGCACTTCAGGAAAGAAACTACAAGGAACCCACTGCCATACAAGAGCAGGCAATTCCAAAAATCCTCGCAAAAAGAGATATTTTAGGAAGTGCGCAAACAGGTACTGGTAAAACAGCAGCCTTTGCTCTTCCTATCATCCAACTGCTCCATACGGAAAAAAACAATGACAAAGGAAGATTAGCCATCAAGTCACTCATCGTCACTCCAACAAGAGAATTGGCCATTCAGATTGATGAAAATCTTGAATTTTACGGAAAATACACAAAATTAAAGCATGCTGTTATTTTTGGCGGTGTGAAACAAGGCGCTCAAGTCAATGAAATCAGAAGGGGTGTTGATATTTTAGTAGCTACTCCCGGCAGATTACTTGACCTTATTAACCAAGGTTTTATAAAACTGGATCACATCAAGATATTTGTTCTTGATGAAGCGGACCGCATGCTGGACATGGGCTTTATCAATGACATCAAAAAACTTTTGAAGTTATTGCCAAAGAAAAGACAATCCTTGTTTTTTTCCGCAACCATGCCGGACAATATCGTTTCATTGGCTGACAATATCCTTACAGATCCTGTCAAAATTGAAGTAAACCCTGTTTCTTCTGCCGCTGATACGGTAAAACAGAAAGTCTATTATACCAATAAGGACGCTAAAAAGGACTTGCTTTTCCATATATTGGAAAACAAGGATATCGATCAAGTATTGCTTTTCTCCCGAACCAAACATGGTGCGGACAAGATCACGCGAAACTTAAAAAGCAAAAACATCAATGCCGCAGCCATACATGGTAATAAAGCGCAAAATCATCGACAAAAAGTCTTGAGTCAATTCAAGGAAGGCACCATTCGTGTACTTGTTGCTACTGATATTGCGGCCCGAGGTATAGACATCGACAAGCTACAGTACGTGATCAATTATGATGTGCCCGAAGATCCTGAGACCTATGTTCACCGAATCGGTAGATCAGGAAGAGCTGGAGAATCTGGAACTGCCATCTCTCTTTGCGAACCAGAAGAAAACGGGTATGTTCGCTTGATAGAAAGACTTATCAACCAAAAAATCACTGAGGTAGACAACAATCCTTTTCCTCAAACTGAGAAGCCAATGTCAGCAGTGGAACGAAAAGAATTTAACAAGGAGAAACAGCGTAAAAAGCAGGCATTTTTCAAAAATAGAAAAAAGTCTAGATAAAGATAGCCTTGATTTTAATCCGGATTAGGTAATAGGATCTCCACGCCCTGCCAATAGTCAGGGGTTAAGCCTGTCTCGTATTTACGAAAATTGTTCTAATCTCCAAACAGCAAGGAAGTGGCTGAATCTGAAGCGATTTCTGCACGTAATAGAATACATATTTCGGGTTTAATACCAATACCATTGTCTTCACTTAGACAATGGTATTGTTTTTTTATCTTAACAACTTAAATAGTTAAGCAGTTGTCTTCTTAAAGTGAGCTAAAACCAGATTGTCAAGTCTTAAAAAATGCCTCTGGCTTACCATCAAAGCTAAATTGTCCATTTTCCAAAACCAATACCCTCTGAGCCATACGGGTAATTTCAGAAGCATCGTGACTCACCAACAAAGTGGTCAACCCATATTCATGGTGAAATTTAACGATGTATTCTTGCAGGCTTCTCCTCATCTCCATATCCAATGCTGAGAGCGGTTCATCCAAAAGTAGAATTTTAGGCTTCCTTACCATTGCCCTAGCAAGGGCTACACGCTGCTTTTGGCCACCTGAAAGTTTCATGGGGAATTGCCCTGCCATCTTTTCCATGCCTATACTGACCAATAATTCATCCACAAAACCCTTGTCCTGACCTTTATCCAAAGCGAAAACAAGGTTTTCGTAAACCGTCATGTTGGGAAAAATAGAATACTCCTGAAAGATCATGCCTATGTTTCGCTTTTCAGGTCTCAAAAACAGCTTCTTTTCAGTAGATATCCAAGTTTCCTCTCCAACCCTTAATTCCCCTTCATCAGGACGCATCAAGCCTGCAATCATTCGCAACACACTAGACTTACCAGCACCAGAAGGCCCATACAAGCCAACCAATTCACCAGGCTGGATTTGGCAGGATATAGCTAGTGCTATTTTTCCTTCTGCCCCGGAAAGGGATTTTTTAAGCGATAGCTCAATCATAAGAGAGCATGCTGTTTTTGCGATGATTGATCAAATAGGTGAGCAATAAGACGGTGAAAGAAAAGGCGATCAAGAGTAAACTGTATTGATTGGCCATGGCATAATTCATTCCCTCCACCTCATTGTAAATGGCAACAGAGATCACTCTGGTTTCCTCAGGGATATTTCCTCCCACCATCAATACAACTCCAAATTCTCCAATAGTGTGGGCAAAAGTGAGCACCCCAGCAGTGATCAAGGCATTCTTCATATTGGGTAATAAAATCCGGAATAGCGTAGCCCAAGAACTTTTACCCATGGTCTTAGCTGCATCCAGCCAGGCATTAGGTATTCCTGAAAAGCCCGACCGCAAAGGTTGAACCATAAAAGGAAGGCTGTAAATCACCGAGGCCAACACCAGACCATGAAAGGTAAATACCAAGCGAAGATCAAAATACTGGTCAAGGAATTTACCAATTTGGTTTTCGGGACTAAATGCCAACAAAAGATAAAAACCCAACACGGTGGGAGGCAATACCAATGGCATGCTTACCAAGGCCTCCACCACATATTTAATGCGATATTTGCTATAGGCAAGCCAGTAAGCAAGTGGTATTCCTACCAAGAAAAGGAGGAAAGTAGTCAAAGTCGCCAGCTTTAGGGTCAATATAAAGGGTGCAAAATCCATCATTTCACTTTTTGGGTAAAGCCATAAGCCTTAAATATTTTTGCTGCACTTTCAGACTTCAAGAACTCAAAAAAGGAAGTGGCATCGGCATTTCCTTTACCAAATTCGGTAATCATTGCTCCCTGAAGCAGGGGCTCATGGCTGTTTTCAGGTAAAAGAAAATACCTTTTACCATACTTTTTCATGCTTGGTGAAAGGGCCAATGACAAAGCAACAATGCCAATATCCGCTGCTCCAGTAGATAAGAATTGAGCCGTTTGAGAAATGTTTTCGCCCATCACCAATTTAGACTTGACCGCATCATAATGACCATAAAACTGAAGGCTCTCTTTTGCACGCATTCCGTAAGGTGCATGATCCGGATTGGCAATGGCTATTTTTTTAACATTTAAACTCCCAAGACCTTCCATAGTTGACGCATTACAGTCCATTTTTCTGCTCCATAGCACCAACCTGCCTTCTCCATAAACATGGAGATCAGATCCGTTCATTCTTTTAGCGATAAGCATTTTGGGATAGGCAACATCAGCAGACATAAAAAGGTGAAAAGGAGCCTTGTTGGAAAGCTGCTCGAAGAGTTTACCCGAAGACCCATATATGGGCACTATTTCTTTTCCCGTAGCCTCAGTGTAAACCTCAATGATTTCATCCAAGGCAAATTTCAAGTCAGAGGCCGCTGCTACTCTTATAGCTCCCTGCGCATTTACAGGGTAAATACCAGGTAAAAAACACAGGACAAAGGAAGCAAGAAGAAGGCAAACACTTTTCATTTTATAATGGTCTGGGATTAATCCCTAATGTTATAGCTTGGTTAGTTCGATATTATTTTAAAGATATACCGAATGCCTTTCTTTTCCAATCCGACCTAATCATTTCCTAATAATTCAATAAATGTCAGAAAATTGACCGGTAACTAATATCAGAAAAATAGGTTCAAACTAGCACTCTTTTACCATTACACTTTGTCTGATTAATATTGACTTGCAGCTTTTATTAGTTTCCTTTTAATACGGTTTCTTAAAACTTTAGGCTTCAATACCTCTATCGAATCCCCAAACCCCAGAATTAACCTATCAAACTCCAAATTCAGATGAACCCTCAAATGAATGATTACACTTCCATTGGCCAACCGATCGATTACTTTTTGAGAATGATGAAATGGTTTGGTGATCACATAGGGAGCATTGTTTTTATCAATTTTAAGTTCCACTTCTTGAATTTGATCATCATTTAACACGGTTACACCGATTGTATCTTTATAATATGCATCTCCATCAAAGTCTTCATCTAGGTAAGGAATAGCAAGGTTTTTGTCAATGGACAAAATTCTATCCATAGCTAAGGTTAAGATGGGTTCCTTTGCATTTTTCCGCCCTACCACAAACCAACGATTATTAAACTGCTTTAAAATAAATGGGTGGAAAGTAAAGGTAGAAGAATCCCGGGCTTTAAAGGATTGGTAAGTAATCCATAAACAAACCTTTTTCAATATAGCCTGATACAAGACATCTATGTTTTTGAGGCCTTTTAAGTTCTCATTTTTATCCAAATGAATGATGGAAGTCTGATGCGTTTTCTCGGAATAGACCTTGTCTTCTAAACGCTGTATGATTCCGTCTAGCTCCGAAAACAATGAGAAATCCTTAAATTGTTTGAGCATCTCCACTGTTTCAGAAAGTATGCCCATATCATTTTCTGTTAATGGTATATTTGTTATAGAATAGTTTTCATCTTCATATCGATAGTATTTTTTATCGTAGACGACTATGGGCGCATTGTATCCAAGTTTATCGCTTCGCATTAACTGTAAATCTAATTGAATGCATCTTTTACTTACATTGAAATCTCTCCCTTCGTATTCATTCAGTGCATCCGAACATGCCTCAATAAGATTTTCAAGTGTCCACCTACGGTACTTGTTCTGCAAGCATTTGTCAATGGTCTTGTACCGAATAAGGGCATTTTTATTTTGTGCCATTCTACTAAAGTATTTATTTTTTTTAAACTACGCAAAATGATTGCGCAGTTTAAAAAAACCTTTGTTAGGTAATAAAAAAACAAATCATGTCGGATAGAATTAACATCAACGGAAACACCCTAATTAAACTAGGGTTTAAGCCAAAGAAATGGTTTAGTACTGCGATTGATCATATCAATGAAACCCAAATGTCTGAAAAAGACATGATGATATATCTTGAGCAATTCAAGGCTGAACCAATGATCAAATTACATACTGAGGTCATTCCATTTGCGATCAACATCAAAGCTGAAAATGAACTGGAAGAGAGAAATATCCAAACAGTGATTGAATCGATGAAGGCTGTAATGAAAACACCAACGGTGGTAGCCGGATCAATAATGCCTGATGCTTGTCCTACAGGAGCCATTGGAACAATCCCTGTGGGAGCTGTAGTTGTCACAAAAAATGCTATCCATCCAGGCATGCACAGTGCGGATATCTGTTGTTCAGTAATGTTGACCGATTTTGGAGAAGTTGATCCCAAGGAGTTAATGGATGCCGCTCATGCGTCCACTCATTTCGGAGGAGGTGGTAGGGAGAGAAATGAGCAATACAGATTTCCTGAATCTATGTTAAAAGCCTTTGAAGGAAATAAGTTACTGAATGACAAGCACCTAATTCAAGTTGCGAAAAAACACCTGGGCACCCAAGGTGATGGGAATCACTTTCTATTTATCGGGAAATCAAAAAAGACAGGAAATACCATGATGGTAACACATCATGGTTCAAGAGGTGTTGGAGCTAAATTATATGGTAAAGCCATGAAAATAGCTGAAAGGTTTAGAAATGAAATTTCAAAAGAGACCTTGATACAAAATGCTTGGATTCCATTCGAGACAGAGGATGGTCAGGAATACTGGAATGCACTGCAAATAATTAGAGAATGGACAAAACAAAACCACATTTGTATCCACGATGCAACCGCTCAAAAGGTGGGTGCAACAATAAAAAACAGGTATTGGAATGAACATAACTTTGTATTTAAAGAAGGTGACTTGTTCTATCACGCCAAAGGCGCAACCCCATTGGATGATAAGTTTATGCCAGACATTACAGGGCCAAGGTTGATCCCTTTGAACATGGCTGAACCTGTATTAATCGTTGAAGGGACATCTGCTGAAAATAATTTAGGTTTTGCACCACACGGAGCTGGAAGGAATTTAAGCAGGACAGCACATAAAAGAAACAAAGGAGACACCCCTATTTCAGCGATTTTTGCTGAAGAAACCAAGGGACTAGATGTTCGTTTTTTCTCCAATGAAATTGACATTTCAGAATTGCCCTCAGCCTATAAAAACGCAGAGAGTGTAAGATCTCAAATGGTTGAGTATGGATTGGGAACAGTGATTGATGAAGTGATTCCATATGGTTCAATTATGGCCGGGAATTGGAACAAGAACGCCCCTTGGAAAGTAAAGGCAAGAATAAAACGTGCTGGAAATGGAAAATAATCACCTTTTTATGCTCAAAGTCTGAAGAAGACGATTCAGCCTTAGTAATCAAAGCACAGGCATCTCTTTAGGGAGATGCCTGTTTTTTCTCAAGTTTGTCTTCCATAGGGAGCTAGTCATTAATCACCGCATTCATCTTTTCCCACATTTCATCATGAAAAACTATGGGAACCAAGGCATCATTAGGGGCTTCACCCATTCTTATTACTACTAGATTTTGACTTGGTACAATTTCAACAAACTGACCATTTTTACCCATTCCTGCAAATAAATCCTCAGGGGCATGGCTAGACAACTCTATATTAAAGGTTGTTTCTGTACCAGGAAACTGAATCTTACTTTTACCATTCAACCACCACAAATAACCATAAGATGGATTGAGAGTTTGTGAACTATTCACCATTTGCTCGTAGTAATCCGAAGCATAGACTGCCTCATTGTCCTTCCAGATTCCCTTGTTCAATGTCAACAAACCGAATCTTGCCATGTCCCTGGCTGTGCTCCAATACACATTGTTATATCCAAGAGGGATCCAGCGACCATCCATTCCTGTGATGGATTCAATTTTCTGATCGGTATAACTGTTGTAATCTATCCCTGTGGCATTACTCACTACTTGTTCTAGCCAAGTATACGGAGCATTGTGATAGTACCATTGTGTGCCAGCATCAGCCCTATACTCCAAACAGGAAGGCTCTGTACAGTCTAAATCCGACACCTGGTAATCTAACCCAGTAGTCATGCTTAGCTGGTGCTTGATGCTTATTAAATCCTCCTTGTCTGAATTTAAGGAACTCCAGCCGGCACCTAAATAATCCGATGTTTTATCACTGATATTCATATGCCCCTCTTTTTCTGCCACACCCACAAGCGAGGCGGTCAATGCTTTCCCTGCTGAAGCCCAATACCACAAACTGTTTGCCTCAAAAGCCCCAGTATTTAGAATATTGTTTCCCCAATATTTTTCTATGGCAATTTTACCATCCTTTAGGACAATAAATGCCCTGGTTTTATTGTCTTCCAGGTAGGTGTATAAATTTTCTAAGGCATTTTCATTCCAATTCAAAGAATTAAAATCAATGGATTCCCAATTATTTCCATTGTTAGGGGGGAAATACAATTCTTCTTCTGCCGCCTTGTCATCAGGAATCATCTCTGTGTTATCGCATGACAGGCAGGCAAGAATTCCAATTAAAAATAGAAAGGTATTCTTCATCATTAATAAGTATTTCTGTTTTTTAAACACGATACAATTCTAAAACTGCTTTCAAGTCCATATCCGGAGTAATTTCGTAAAAATAATTCAATTGCCATTTCTGGGTCTGTTTAGCTTGTTGGTTAGCGGCCTCTTCCCAACATGGATATACCCTAAAGGCCCTTTTACCTTCTTTTCTGCTGGTTGTAAGCACTCCTTTATTTATCAATATACTTTTCGGAAATACAAATTGACCAAACCTACTTTCATCTCTTATGTTCACGATGAAAAAGTCAATATTATCCCTTTCATTAAATGGCTCAATTGGCCCATTTTCAAAACGTTTCCAAAAAGTCACAAATTGCCCTTGCTTTTTGGGTGTTATTTTTGCCTTTCTGCTTATTACCTGACACCCGTTTAATTTGAATTGACAAGCCGCGTACTCCTGACTTTCAGGCTCCATTTTAAAGTCAGCTATTTCAAGGCCACATTTATTGTAAACCTCTTTTTCTATATAGGCTATAGTATTGTCCATTTCAATTTTATAGGTATTTCAGATTTTAAATTTGTATAAATACATTTGCTCCGGCATTTCTTCATTAGACCTATAAAAACCATTTTTCTCCAAGACCCTAATTGATCCCTGGTTCTGTTTTTCAACTCCCCCAGCAATTGACCCAATTAACTTTGTCTGTCTGGCCCATTCCACCAATTCATTGATTAACTCAGTCCCAATTCCCTTGCCCCACACTTCCTCGCGAAATAAATAGCCAAGTCTTAATTCCCCCAAATCTTTGGAATCTATTACAGTGTATAAAAATAAAAAGCCAATGATTTCAGTTGTTTCAGAAAGTACAATATCATAAAAACCCCCTTCACTTTTGCGTTGTTGTATCCAATCTTCCGTTTTCTCAATGCTGCCTATATTTTGCCAACCATCAGGAACGGCCTTGGTGACTTTGGGCGTCAAAATCTCCAATACACTGTGGATTCGGGATAGCTCAAATTCTGAGGCAGATACAATATGATTCCAATGGAAGACTGAAACCCGATTGCTTGTGAACAAACAATTTTGATTTAACCCGGATTATGCAATAGGATTCGTAATAGCCTGTCCCGTGTTACGGGAAGTGTTGCAATCGCAAGAAAATCAGGCTGTTTGGATATTTTAGCATAGCACCGCTATGGTGAAATTGAAAACAGCAACGAAGTGGTTGATTTTAAAGCGATTTCAGCACGTAATAGAATGTCTATTGCATATTTCGGGTTTAATATTTGGGTTAAGGATTTGGTCATTCAGGACTTAAGGTCATAGGAAAAACTATAGTAGATGCAGCAATTTCAGCAGGTAATAGATTGTCTATTGCATATTTTGGGTTTAATCACTTATTAAAACGTCTTTGATCTTATTGAGTTTACCGTCAATATGCTTTGGTATGGGTAGGCCTAAAATCTCACACATTAATGGGTAAATATGAATATTTTCTAATGACGGAATACTGTATCCATTTTTTTTAAAAGCAGGGCCATTTGCATAAAATATACCATGCATTTCTTTGTTGCTGGCATCATAACCATGAACACCTATGCACTTGACCTCCCTTTTTATAAATGATTCTTTACGCGCTTTTGGCAAAAAATAATAGCCATAATCTGCTACCAATTGGACGGATCCCCAATTTTCATTCTTGGGTTTATATTCAAAACCTGGTGTGTTTTCAGTTTTATAAACTTTAAAATGAGCTTCTTTTGGCTTTAAATACGCTATCACTTCTTCTATATCAACCCCTTCATTAGGATGGATATTTACAATAGTGCCATTGTCTAGGTATGAGTATAAACTGTCGTTTATAATGGTTTCTGTGGGAATAATTTTAGAGGTAGATAGATCTGACATACCATGATCAGAAACAAGCAGAATATTTACAGGAAGACCAGTAGCTTCAACTCTTTTAAATAAATCTCCCAGGCTTTTATCCAGTTCAAACAGCGCTTCTTTTATTTTCTCTTCATTCCCTGGTCCATAATCATGGCCAGTTTTATCCATGTCACCAAAGTACATCAAGATTAAATGCGGCTTCTTTTCTTCAGGCATTTCCAGCCAATTTATAGCCTGATCAACTCGATCTTCATTTTTAATACTGGGATCAAATGTATGGTAATAGGTAGGATATACACCTTGGATAGCCGCTTCTGTGCCTACGAAAAAGTAACTGGCAGTAACCATATTGGCTTTATTTGCCTCCAGCCAAATTGGGGAGCCCTTATAAAAGCGCCCGTCCGTAGCCGTTGTTTTATCCTTATAACTAAAATTCACTCCATACTCATAGCTGCTAAAGACATTGCCCAATATACCATGCTTGTCAGGATACATACCTGTAGCAATGGAATAATGATTAGGAAAGGTTTTCGAAGGGAAAGTTGGCAGCAGTGATTCCGCTTTCACTCCCTTATCTACAAAAGCACTCAGGTTTGGAGGCCGGTATTTCTCCACATAATCCCATCGAAAGCCATCCAAAGATATCAATAGTAAATAAGGCTTTTTTTGTGCGCTCTCTGAATTCAAGGTGGTAAGCGATAAGGTTGAACATACCATCTTTTTATTGCAGGAAATGAAGAATACCATCCCCACTAAAAAAATCAATCCTATACCTGTAATTCGTTTTTTCATGTTCTAGTTTACAGTTTGCGTTATTCTTGGGGATAGGTTAAAAAAACCTCTAATGGTGTTACAAATTTATCCCTAAAAGCCAAAAGTCCATGCCTATTTCCCATTAATACACCTAAGGCTAGTAGTACTTTAATGCTTGATGTAAAATGATAAAATTTATTCATTAATTTTTTTAAAAATATAACCAGAAGGACTTTTCGTATAGGCTATTCCCCTCATGGTTTTAAGCAATTGCTCCCTGCTTGGCAAAGCGCCCTGCTTAGGTATGAGGTAATCTTCCAGGTTTTTCTCTGAAATGCTGAATTTGTTATCCGCATATCTTCTATAGACGGCGACCAATTCAAAGTCAGGGTCCAATGAAGCCATTGAGGCATCTCCATGGGAATTGTTACAAACCAACAGGCCACCTTTTTTCAGATAAGCCTTTACTGCCTGCCCTACAAATCCAGCATATTGGGAAATTACAAGATCAAACTCTTTGCCTAGTTCCTCAAATGGAGTATTGTAGTCTTGCTGGTAAAAACGAAAAACCGGCGGTGCTGTATACTTTCTATTTTGCTCGATAAAAGCAGCCGTCTCTTTATCCTTAAAAAATTTGTCTGTACCCTTAAAAGAATCCGCGTAGATCACCTCCCGAAAAATCAACGAAGGGGTAATGTGAACATGGGAACCTGGGTAGAAAACCTTTTTAATGGTGTACTTTTTATCAAGCGCTTCGAAAAGGCCAATGGAAGTATGTTCCTTATCTACATGGTGTTTTTTATAAAGCTTGGGTAGCGGCATAGTACTAGAAACTTATAATGAGCTACCTGTATCAAATCGAATAGCCCATTGTTTTCACTACTAATCTATAGGCTTTTTCGCGGTTTAAAAAGTCTTGCCTACTAATCATAAAAATAAGAGAGAGGAACTGTCGCAACAAGAACAGCCTGACTCCAACCGAAGGTGATTCTCTCTAATCCTTTAAAGCTTAAAATAATTTTCTATGTTAAATAGAATGTGAGATTTAATCAACCTAAAAACCCCAGAAGGGGTGATTTTTTTTTAGCCAAGGGCTTTTAGCCCCTGCTTAGGTTCCTGAACGTAAAATGATTTTGGCGGTATTGTTGCTTATTTTCTGCACCAATACTGACAAAATCATTACCTATCGCTACTTGTTAATGTATGAAAATTATGCAATTGCCAACATTTCGGTCAACACTTTCTTAAACACATCAATAGGCTGCGCACCTGTTACCGCACTTTTCCTATCAAATACAATTGTTGGCACCGATCTAACACCTATATTTTGCCAATAGGCCTCTTTATCCCTTACTTCTTTGCGTGCTTCCTGATCCTCTAATTTAGCCAAGGCCTCTTCAGCATTTAAACCAACATCCAATAAAGCTTTCTTTAAAACCGCTCTATCGGACACATCCTTCCGCTCACTAAAAAAGGCTTTGGTAAGTCGCATTTTTAGCTCTGTTTGCTTGCCGAATTCTCTGGCATACTCCAATAAAACATGCGCTTCAAAAGTATTCGACATGCGCATGCCTTCAAAATAATCGAAGGTAAACCCTAATTCCTCTCCTGCATCTGTCATGGTTTCCTGAGACTCCTTCTGCTGCTCCATTGTGCTCCCATATTTTTCAGCAATATGCTCATAAAGATCCTGTCCTTCGGCAGGCATATTAGGATTTAATTCAAAGGGTTGCCATTCCAGATCTATTTTGTCCTCTATTCCTAGTTCAGATATGGCTTTTTCTAAACGTTTATAGCCTATGGTACACCATGGGCACACCACATCTGATACGATATCTATTTTTAATTTGTCTTTCATTACCTTACTGTTTTAGGTTCTTCCTTGCCTTTTTGGTTCGATTAAAGTTTCTCGCTATTAATCGCCTTTTTCATCAACATCCCATTCATTGCGCCAAAACTTTTGATAGAAAAAAGTCTTTTGGCCATCATCACCATCATTTTATTCATCCTACCTGGAATGATCGTTCCCTTCTTTCCAATACTATTCAAGGAAATCTGAGCAACTTCAGAAGGATCCATGCTTGACATTGGGACTTTTGACCAGTCCACACCATTGTCTGCCGTCATATTGGTTTCTGTTAAACCGGGAGCCAAGACGCTTATGTCAACATTATTGGCTTTGAGTTCAGAATACAAAGAAAGCCCTAACTGATGCACATAGGCTTTTGTAGCCGAATAGTTACTGAAATAAGGGGTCGCCATCAAACCTGCCATACTAGAAACCAAAAGTATGCCCCCTTTTTTAGCGGCTGACATTTTCTTAGCAAAATGATTGGTTAACAAATAGGTAGAGGTAATGTTTAATTTGATCATTGACAGCTCCTTTTCAGGAGAAATCTTGATAAAACTCCCATTGTTTTCCATACCAGCACTATGAATAAGCATTCCTATATCCTGTTTGTCAATCTCTTTAAGAAAATTAACTGTTGCCTCTTCATCAGATATATTCACAGAAAATGCTTGTGCCTTTACCTGATATTTCGCCCAAATTTCCTGAGCTAAGGCGGTTAACTTATCCTTACTCCTGGCAACCAAAATAGGAGCGATGCCTTGTTTTGCTAATTCTATAGCGAATGCTTTACCAATCCCTGAAGAACCTCCAGTTATCAAAGCCTGCTTACCATATTTTGATTTTAAATCTTGCATAATTTCCGGGAGTTAACTTCAACCTTTAGTGTTTTTAACCAAAGGCCCTTAAAGATTAACGTTGATTAATTAAATGGCTTCTGCATTCTCTTTTTCCCAAGCAAATTTTTGGAAAGGGGCATCCACTGGTGTATTGGCAATATGGTTGGTATAGTTACTAATTACCTTTTGAGACAATCCCAAAATGATTTCTAATACTTGTCTTTCTCCATAACCTACAGCATAAAATGCCTTCAAATCCTCAGGACTTACATGGCCACGGTTTCGAACGATAGTAAGGGTTAATTTCCTTAAGGCTTCTAATTTTGGATTTTCCAAAGGTGTTTCGTTACGCAATGCTTCTGTTATGGCATCATCCACCTTCATCATTTTGGCAATACCTGTATGGGCTGGTACACAATAATGACAGGCATGCTCCACATTAATCGTCTGCCATACCACAGTTAGTTCATCCTTATCGAATGAAGAGGAATCCATAAACAATTTGTGTAAAGTTTGATAAGCTTCAAGTAGGCCTGGAGCTCCAGCCAATACCCCATGCAGCCCAGGTATCATTCCGTTTGCTTTAAGTGAATTTTCTAATAGTGCTTTGCTACCTTCTGGTGCAGTTTCTAAGTTGTGAATTTTTAAAGTTGTCATCGTGTAATTATTAATAGTTTATAAATTTCTAAACGTTTGTTTAGTTATAGGCCAAAAAAAGGTCAAATATTACTAAAGGTCATTTCTATATAGTCTTCTATTTCCTTTTCACTGTTAACTCTAGTGGCGGCAGCCAAACCGTGTTTTGCAACCACTAAAAAGTTAGCTTGCTTTAGCACTGTCTCCTCATCCTTAGAAGGGTCCATTCTTAATTTTTCAATAAACAATTCTTTCAAATTGTCCATAAATAGATCCACCTGGGATTTTATCAAAGGGTCTTCACTTTCTGAAAACTCATTGTAGGTATTGGTCAACAAGCAACCTTTTACATTGTCCGGCTGATATCCTACTGCTACAGAATCATAAAAAAACTGTTTGATGTCTTCAACACCATTCTGGGATGCCTTAAACTTCTCAAACATGTCACTTACTTTTTCTTTGTAACATTTTAAGCTTTCAATAAAAACGCCATGCTTGCTTCCAAAACTAGAATAAATAGAAAACTTATTGATGCCCATCTCTTTCTCAAGCATTTGCATAGAGGTACTCTCATAGCCGTTGCGCCAAAACAAACGCATCGCTTTTTCAATAACCTCTTCTTCTTTATATTCCTTTTTTCTTGCCATTGTTTTTTACTACACTACAAAGCTAACCATTCGTTTAGATATAAAAAACTTTTGCAGTTTTTTTTTAACCCGGATTATGTAATAGAATTTCTCCGTCCTGACAATGTCAGGGGTGAAGCCTGTCCCGTGATTACGGGAAGTGTTGCAATCGCAAGAAAATCAGCCTGTTTGAATATTTTAGCATAGCACCGCTATGCTGAAATTGAAAACAGCAACGAAGTGGCTGATTTTATAGCGATTTCAGCACGTAATAGAATGTCTATTGCATATATCGGGTTAAAGTTTTAGCTGAGTTGGGCCGGCTATTGAGCCATCCGTAATTTTTATGTATTTTGTTTATCATTATAAGCGTTTGTTGATGAGTAATATACCAA
>NZ_JBSXOH010000085.1:0-17508 GCF_056859355.1 Cyclobacterium sp. L-R | reverse complement strand
TGCAGAAAATTACATTGAACAAGCTCTAAAAGAAAATAAATAACTACACCCAATAACTAAGCATTCTGACGGCTGGAACCCTTCGACAGGCTCAGGGACCAGTAGTGTTGGAAACTTGGTTTTTATGGGGAATGGTTTTCTCTTTTTGTTTTTTTAGCTGTAGGAGAATGAAAAAGTTGCTGATTTAATATTGTTCTTTGGCTTAGGGGTCCTCTTTTTAGTAGCTATTATTTATAAGTGAAAGTGTTTTGGAGTGAATTTTAGGCAGTTTTTGCCTTTAGGGCATACCTGTCCCATTAAGCTAAGGGGCACTTAGCTATGAAAGGCTTCGTTCCAACAGCTAACATTTACAAACGATATTGCCATGTTTAATGAACCGCCGTATACCGGCCGGTATACGGCGGTGTGAGAGGGTGGAGATACGAATTATTTCGTATCTTACTCTACTCGATTGTGGGTAATTAAAAAAAACAATGATCATTAGACTAACTTTAATCATACTAAGCTGTTTGACATTGATTTCTTGTAGACAACCTGAAAAGTCGAAGGAAGTAATGGAAAAAGCTATGGACGTTTATCTGAATTCAGATCTGAAAGACGACATCAAAATCGACAGTTCACTTAAACTGACAAATAAAGCCTTGGAGTTTGACGACCAAAACTTTGGTGCATTAAATCATAAAGCAACTCTTCTATTCAGAAAGAAAGATTCCAAAGGTTTAATTCAGGTAGTCGACAAACAAATTGAATTAACTGACAAACCATTTTATCTCCGACAAAAGGCAATTTACCTTGAACTTCAAGGTGATTCCCAAAAAGCAGCAGAATATTATTCGAGCGCGATAGCAAAATATCAAGAACACCTTAAATCAGACACTCAGAATTTCGACTTGATGATTGAATATCTTGGAGCTCTGGAATCTTCAGGCGACACCTTAAAAGCTGACAAAGTCCTCAGTGATATGAAAAAAATGGATTTTAAAGATTATCAAAAAGAAATATTGAGCTTATACAAAGATCAATACGTTTCAAAGGAACAAATTTTCAAATATTGGAAAGGTGAAATTAAATTTTACCAAATCGGACAGAAATAAAGAAAAACTACCCACAACAGCACCTAAGAAAACATGGGGCGGACAGTAGTAAACGCCAGGTTCGTACTTCGTGGCTATATTTGTCACGGGCGGACAAATAAGAGCTTCGAAAGCCCCACGTTTCTTAGCTGCAAAACGCCGTGTGCGCCCGGCATGGGTATTAACTATAGGGTGAAAGTTCCGAGCAGGCAGAGGTAAACTGAACTGCTAGCAAGTGGCAAGTGTAGCATCGCGAGGTGTCGCATGAAGCCCTGAGGGATCAGGATATATTAGAAGCCAGACTACAAAACACTGTACTGATGAACAAGAACCGCATATAGAGGCGGGTGTTGGCTTAGGATGAGATGGCACAGCCTGTCCCGTTAAACGTGATCACATCAAAGTCCATTGTTTACCCCTCTCGTAGGAGGCTAGGGTAGCAAAGCTTAAGTAATACTGTTCCGGTTGGATGGGTTATTTCCGTTATGCCAACATCAAAACAAGGCTTGTCGATTTAGATCGTCTCCTAGGGAGCCGGCTTCGGTATTGCATTTGGAAGAGTTGGAAACGAATAAGAACCAGAATACGGAACCTTATTAAACCCGAAATATGCAATAGACAATCTATTACGTGCTGAAATCGCTTCAAAATCAGCCACTTCGTTGCTGTTTTCAATTTCACCATAGCCCTGCTATGCTAAAATCTCCAAACAGCCTGATTTTCTTGTGATTGCAACACTCATCACGAATTCTATTACATAATCCGGGTTAAATTTGGACTACCAGAGTGGCTTGCGGTTAAGTGGGGTTTTACAAGAAGAGGTGGCTGGCATGTTGTGCAGCGCCCAATTCTTCGTACCACATTAACAAACGGGCACTTAGCTAAGAAAGGCTTCGTTCCAACAGCTAACATTTATAAAAGATATTGCCATGTTTAATGAACCGCCGTATACCGGCCGGTACGTACGGTGGTGTAAGAGGTTGGAGATACGAATTATTCATAACTTACTCTACTCGACTGGCATTAATACGGAATGAATTTTGATATTTCCATAAAATGTAGTTACTTAGTAATAACATTTAAGAAGTTATGGAAACATCAATAATCAAAATCGGAAATTCAAAAGGACTTCGTTTGAGTAAGACCATTTTGGAAAAATACAACATTAAAGACAAGGTTGAACTTATCCTCGAAAAAGGACAAATTATTCTTAAACCAATTGCTTCGCCTAGAAAAAATTGGGAAAAAGAATTTAAGAAAATGAGTGAAAACAGAGACGATAAGTTACTGATGAACGATGTGTTCGATGATGAAAACCTTGAAGAATGGATGTAAAACAATACGCAATCATTCTTATAAACCTTGACCCAACAATTGGGAGCGAAATAAAAAAAACAAGACCTTGTGTTATCGTTTCACCAAATGAAATGAATAAATATTTGAACACAATCGTTCTTGCACCTATGACAACGAATCTAAAAAAATATCCAACAAGGGTTTCCGTAAAACACAACGGAAAAAAGGGAATGATTGCAATCGACCAAATTCGGACAGTCGATAAAACCAGAATAATCCGAGTTTTTGAAAGTCTGACAAAATCGGAAATTGAAAAGTGCAAAGAAGTGATAAAAGAAACCTTTGTAGACTAAAAAAAGTACTAATACCAATAACTAAGCATTCTGACAGCTGGAACCCTTCGACCCCTTAAACAAGCTCAGGGACTGTTCTCAGGAACCGGTTGTACCCAACCCACCAAGTGAATGTCTTATCTAAATAGAGAGCCCTTTATTTTTGTAGCAAAGATATAAGTTATGAAAATAAGAGAAGAAATGGTAGAGTTGGTCCATGAGTTTGAAACTAGCGGACAGACGCAGACGCTTTTCAGTGAATCCAAGGGGATAGGGTTTCATAAATTCAATTACTGGTACAGGAAGCTTAAAAGAGAGGCTGTAACTCCTCAAGGTTTTTACAAGATCGAGAATTATTTTTTTGGTAATCTAAGCCATAAAAATTGGTTTGGCTTAGTTCCGTTTTAAGCAATTCTTCAAAAAAAAAAACATAACCAGTTAACTATTTAATTTGAAATTCCTATATTTGCATAACCAGTTATGTAATTATGAAAAAATACGACCATTTAACTTTTACTGCCAGACTCAAAAGAATAAGTGATAATTTACTTTATGGAGCAAAGGATTTATATAAAACCTTAAACCTGGAAATTGAACCTAATTGGCATTTAATATTTCTTCTTTTCAAGGAAAAAAATACCCTTACAATTACTGAAATTGCTGAAGAATTGAAAATATCTCAGCCTGGAGTTATTAAGATTGTCAATAAAATGAAGACCAAAAAATATCTTAAAGCCGAGAAAGATAAAAAGGACAGTAGAATTCAGTTACTGAAACTTACAACTAAGGCAAAAAAAGAACTACCTAAATTAGAAGGGATTTGGTCTGCTGGTGAAAAAACTATTGTAGACATTTTAGATAACAACACTGAAATTTTCGAACATTTGGATAGAATTGAAATTGCTATTTCAAAATCCGACTATAAAGAACGAACTTTAATCCATTTAGATAATGATTAATTTATTCGGTTTTTCAGCTTTAGGTATCGCTTTATTTGCGTTGTCAAATAAAAACATAATCAAATTAAGAACCTGGCATTTCATTTCTAGCTTAATGTATATTATTTATGGTTTTGCTATAAATGCTATTCCAATTGTGGTAGGTGCTATTTTATACTGTTTCATTCACGCCTATCATATTTACAATTCAAAAAATATCCAATGATTAGAAAAGCAACAAGAGAAGATTATAACGCTGTATGGAAAATATTTTCTGAAGTGATAAAAACAGGAGATACATATGTATTTAGTCCGGGAACGTCAAAAGAAGATATTCAGAAACATTGGTTTTCGGATTATATGAACACCTTTGTATTTGAAGAAAACAATGAAATTTTAGGGACTTATATAATAAAGCCAAACCAAATAGGTTTAGGAAATCACATAGCAAATTGCAGCTATATGGTAAGTCCTAATGCGCAAGGAAAAGGTATAGGAAAACAACTATGTGAACATTCATTAGAATTTGCAAAAGAAAGTAATTTTAAAGCAATTCAATTTAACATTGTTGTTAGTACTAACAAAACCGCAATTAAACTGTGGGAAAAGTATGGGTTTAAAATCATTGGTACAACACCCAATGGATTTAGACACCTTGAATTAGGTTTGGTCGATACTCATATTATGTACAAACCACTATAAACTGCTTACAATCGAGTAGCCCGACCTGAGCCAAATAGCTCAGGTTGAGGCTCTCACACCACCGTAGTGCGACAAGAAGTCGCTTAGATAACTGTTTAACGTTCCATGAACGATTAAACCTTGTGTTCCATCACAAGTACCCTATGGATACGTGCATTTCTGGTAACGGAATTGTGCGAAGCTATCCGGACAATATAGCCCGTAAAGAGATTCTGTGAAGAATCTCTGTTGCGCACCAATTTCAGGTGCGGGGGAGTTAGGCTTGATGGGTATGGTCAACATACGTGAACTGCTGATAAATGTCGTGACGTGTAGACAGCGAAAGACGTTGACACGCTGTGACCAAAACGGTAAGGGGTATAGTTAGCAGGCTTTTCGGTTTCTGCTACATGGATTTCGATTCCCCCGGCAAAGAGGCAGGACCTAACCCCGTCCGTTATCTAAGCGGAACTTGGTAAGCCCGCAATCCTTCCCGGAATTCCTGGATTAGCCGGCTGCAAAGCAGGCCCAACGGGCTGCGGGTAAAGGAAAGACGGAGAAAGCAAATGCCCCCATCTAATGTGGTGGATAGGCCCACTTCCGTCATGGTACTCTTTTACGAGAAAATTACAGTAAGACTTCAATGAGGAAAACGCAAATGAATCCGACAAATGCCGGATGTGCATCCCCAACGACATGGGACGATTGGAACTCCATTAATTGGAAGAAAGTCGAACGTGGCGTAAAGTCACTGCAATCACGTATCGTAAAGGCCGTCAAACAAAAACATTTTCACAGGGCAAAAGCACTTCTGCACCTGATGTCAAGGTCATTCTACGGGAAATTGCTCGCAATTTTCCGGGTAACCTCCAACAAAGGCAGCAGAACCCCCGGGGTGGACAAAGTGCTCTGGAACACGCCGGGGAGAAAGTGGAAAGCCACTGAACTTCTCAAAGTCAGGGGATACAAAGCAAGACCACTCAAACGAAAATCCATAAAAAAGAAAAACGGAAAGTACCGGCACCTGGGCATACCCACCATGGCGGACAGGGCCATGCAGGCCCTGTTCAGGCTGGGATTGGACCCGATAGCGGAGACCACAGCAGACTTGAACTCATACGGGTTCAGGCCCAAACGCTCGTGCGCAGACGCAATCGTTCAATGCCACAATGTGCTGTGCCAACGCAATTCGGCTGAATGGATATTGGAAGCGGACATCAAAGGATGTTTCGACAACATTTCGCACGAATGGATCCTGCAAAATATCCCCTTGAGCAAAAAGGTTCTTGCCCAATGGCTCAAGACGGGCTACATGGACAACAACCAATGGTTTCCAACAGAAAGCGGAACACCGCAGGGTGGTATAATCTCGCCTACAATCGCCAACATGGTACTTGACGGAATGGAAAAAGAAATAAACATCCATGCCGGACACAAAGGGGGGAGGAACCCCCACAAAATCAACTTCATCCGTTATGCGGACGACTTTGTGGTGACCTGTGGCGACAGTGAATATCTTGAAAGCGAGATAAAACCGCTAATCAGTGGATTTCTCTCCAAGAGGGGGCTTGAGCTCTCCCGGGCGAAAACCAAGATTACCCATATCAGCAAGGGTTTCGACTTTCTAGGCTTCAACATCCGCAAATACGGAGATAAATGCCTCACCAAACCCATGAAGGATTCAGTGAAGTCAATCATGGTAAATATCGGTGGGGCTACAGCCAACCATAAGTCCGTGACGCAGGTAGAACTCATCCGCATGATCTCTCCAAAGATCAGGGGGTGGGCCAACTACTACCGCCATTCAGCCGCCTCACGAACCTTTGCGCTGTTGGACCATAAAGTGTTCAGATTGCTGTGGAAATGGGCCAAGCGCAGACACCCCAAGAAAGGAAGCCGTTGGATCAGGGCAAAATACTTTAAGACTAAAGGCAACAGAAATTGGGTGTTTGCCGCCGAGGAAAAGGGAAAGACATTCGAACTTCCTCTCTTCGAAGCCGCCAAGATAAGGAGGCACGTCAAAATAAGGAACAACTCTAACCCTTATGACAGGGAATGGGAAAGTTACTTTAAGGAAAGGATGATTCGGGGAAAAACAACACCCAAAAAACTCAAAGAAAGCCGACTGGCTTGATGGCCGGACTGCCCCTTGGCAGTCTTTAGAGTGCTTGAGCCGTATGAGGGGAAACTCTCACGTACGGTTCTTGGAGGGGAAAGCGGGAGTAATCCCCCTGACCTACTCGACCGTACGGGTCTCGTACCTGCCCTGCATTCCGGCGCTTCACTAAAATGATCCTAAGAGATCATTTTTTACGCTCAGCCCCAGTTCACCGGATTGTAGGTTGCGCTTTGATGTAATAGGAAAGCATAGATTCATCCCCTTTTCTTCTCTGGCGTAACAAAGTAATAGTATGGGACTTTGATCTTTTTACATGGATTAAACAAGTCAAAACCTCACCCATTTACCCTAGTTAAAATCTCCTCAAAAACTTTGACCTATCCTCCAATTAGGCTAATTTTCTAGTAATTTCACCAGTTCCTGAGAGCTCCCCAGCAATTCCAATTACATAATCGGGATTTAAAGGAACTCAAAATCACAATTCATGTTTACTATCGTATGAAAAAGTTGGAATTACTGATAATTGGAGCCGGCCCCATTGGCCTGGCCTGTGGCATAGAAGCGAAAAAAGAAGGCCTCGACTACCTGATAATAGAGAAAGGTGTGCTGACCAATTCGATTTTTAACTATCCAGTCAATATGACTTTTTTTTCCACCTCTGAGAAGTTGGAGATGGCAGATATTCCATTTATGTCTATCTCCAATAAACCTACCAGGCCTGAAGCCTTGGAATATTACAGGAGGATAGTCAAACATTACCAACTCAACATCAACCTTTACGAAAAGGTAAACACCCTAGAAAAACAAGAAGGTGGATTTTTGGTCCATACCTCCAAAGGGGATTACCTGGCCGAAAAGCTTGTCCTGGCCACAGGCTTCTATGACCTGCCCAATACCATGAATGTTCCGGGTGAAGATTTACCCAAAGTTTCGCATTACTACAAAGAACCCTGGCCTTATATCGGGCAGAAGATCGTCGTGATTGGCGGAGGCAATTCAGCTGTGGATGTAGCCCTTGAGACCTGGAGAAAGGGAGCGGAGGTGACCATGGTAGTAATGAAACCTGAGATCGATCAAACAGTTAAATACTGGGTTTTACCTGACATCGAAAACAGAATCAAAGAGGGATCGATAAAAGGCTATTACAATTCCAGCATTAAAGAAATAAGGGAAAAAGAAGTGGTGCTGAACACCCCTGAGGGAGAGGTAATTATAGAAAATGATTTTGTACTGGCAATGACGGGTTACAAACCCAATTTTGAATTGCTGGACCAACTAGGCGTGAAGTTAAGTTTGGATGAAAAAAGACAACCATGCTTTGATGACATTAGCCAGGAATCGAATGTGCCCGGACTTTACCTCGCAGGGGTTGTTTGCGGTGGGCTCAACACCAGAGAGTTTTTTATAGAGAATACCATCTCTCACGCCAAGGCCATTGTAGCCGATATTTCAAGAAAAAAAGCAGCTTCAACCAGGGAAGGTTAATTCTTTAATTGATATAGTGGGAAGAGCTGTACTGCCTAATCCTGGGTTTAGGCAGTACATGAAATAATTTATGGCTTTTCGATTTAAATCCCCATTACTGAGGCCCTAAGTTGAATTCAAGTACTTGTTATTTGGTAAAGAATAGTTCTGATCTATGGTACTGGTATTGTCTAATACCTTATATTTGAATAAACTGGAATAAGCCATGAACTACACAGATCGGGATTTAAATTGGTTGTCTTTTAATGAACGCATTCTTCAGGAAGCAGAAAATGAAGACAGTCCCCTGATGGAACGCTTGAAGTTCTTGGCCATTTATTCCTCCAACCTAGAGGAGTTTTATAGGGTCAGGGTAGCGAGCCATCGTTTCGCTCAGACCTTCCAGGCTGATCTGAAAAACAAATACGGTTACCGACCCTCATTTCTCCTTCAGCAGATCAACCAAGTTGTAAGCGCTCAACAGGAGCGTTTGGGTAAAGTTTTCTATTCAAAAATTCTTCCAGGCTTAGCAAAAGAAGGCGTTCATTTATTAACGGACCATTTTTCCGAGAAAGACAAGATCCAAATGGGTACCTTCTATGACCTTCGGCTCAAGGGAAACTTCACCATTCAGGACATTACAGAAGAAGTCAACCTCCAACTTAAAAACCTAACGGTCTATCTTTACGCCGTCACCAAAGAGCGACAGTTTCTCATTGAACTAGACTATAAAACCTTAGGAAGGTTTATTGAAATCTCTACCTCGGACAAGGAGAAACGCATCGTACAGTTAGATGATATTTTTAGAAGTAATTCGGAAAAGTTCTTGGGTGAAAAATCCGAAATATTTGCCGTAAAGATCTCAAGGGACGCCGAATTGTACATGGACGACGAAGAGGAGGATATTGTATCAAAAATAGAAAAAAGCATTGTTAACAGAGATACAGGTCTTCCTTCTCGCTTACTTTTTGATGAAAACATCCCTTTCAAGTACATCGATACATTAAGAAAGAAAATAAAGGTGGACATGTCTGGGTTAATTCCTGGTGGTCGCTACCATAATTTTTATGATTTCTTTGGCTTTCCTGCATCGGAAAAGCACTTATTGTTCCCGGAAATCCCTATAATCCCTTGCTCAAGGCTTGATCATTCCTCGGATTGGTTTGAAGAAATTGATAAGGAAGCCATTTTTCTAAGTTTCCCTTACCAAAGTTATGCATACGTAACGGACTTTTTGAAACTGGCGGCAGAAGACCCGCATGTTGAGGAAATTAATATCACCCTATACCGGGTGGCAAAGACCTCAGCGGTTTGCTTGGCACTTGAAGCAGCTGCCAAAAATGACAAGAAGGTATTTGTCTTGGATGAAGCACAGGCCCGGTTTGATGAGGAATCAAATATTTACTGGGGAGAGCGGCTAACCAAGGCAGGGGCTACAGTAAAGTATGGCATAAATGATTTGAAAGTGCATGCTAAAATTTGCACCATTAAGCGACGCGAGGGCAAGAACATAAAGACCTATGCCTACATGGGCACGGGCAATTTTAATGAAAAAACGGCTGAAATATATGGGGACCATGCCCTGCTCAGCACACAAAGAAATTACACCAGGGACCTGGATGAGGTATTCGCCTTTCTCAAGGACAATTCCTACAAACCCAAATTTGAAAGCCTATTGGTTGCTCCTTTTAACTTAAGAAATTCCATTGAGCAATTAATTGACAATGAAATCAGCTTAGTTAAAAAAGGCAAAAAGGGCCAATTGACCGTCAAGCTTAACAGCTTAGAGGATACCCTTATGATCGATAAGCTTAGGCAGGCTGCGGATGAGGGCGTAGAAATTGACCTTATTGTTCGTGGCATTTGTTGCTACCATCCACAAACGGAGCTACAAGAGAAAAACATCAAAGTGGTGAGCATAATAGATCGCTTCCTGGAACATACCAGAATATACCAATTCCATAACGATGGTGACAAAAAGGTATTCCTGGCCTCAGCGGATTGGATGACTAGAAATTTATCGAGACGGATAGAAGTAGCTTTTCCAGTACTTCAGAAAAAGGCCAAATCACTTTTACTGGATGAACTGAATTTCCAACTCCATGACAATAAAAAAGGAAGACAGGTAGCCTGCAAGGATGAAAATCAATTTATTATGGGAAAAGAAGACTTGAGCTCACAAGTGAAAATGTTCGGCTTAGTAAAAAAATTCAATCTATAAAATGCTGTCTAGAGAAATCATTCGAAATTTTAAAATCTACTTTCTGTTGGGCGCTATTTTTATGGCCTTGTCCGCTTACAGTAGGTTTTATTTCTCTGAAATGTACCGCATAGAACCATTGGGCATAAGCAGCATAGATTTGCTGGACATTTTGAAATTTGTTTTCTTAATGATCTTTTTAGGTTCTTTTGGCCTTGCACTTTTATCTAGCATGTTTGATGTGCTGATACTTAAAAAACTATTAAAAAATACTTCCCCAAAAATTGCCCTAAGCATTGGGATTCCGGCTCAGGCACTCATGATTATTTTGATTGTTCAAGTTTTGGACTTCGTTTATGTTACTACCTTACCATTGATTTATGAGGGACCTGTAGAACCCACCGGGCCTTCAGAAAACATGTTTTTAATTATTCACCTTATCGTGGCTGTTGGCATGTCTAAGGTATTGATAGAAATTGACCGAAAACTGGGTCCAGGCAATTTATGGAAGATGCTCACGGGGAAATTCTTTAAGCCCCGAGAAGAAGAAAGGATTTTTATGTTTATTGATTTGCAGAGTAGCACTTCTATTGCAGAGAGAATTGGACATCTAGAATACAGCAAATTTTTACAAAGCTGTTTTCAGGATTTCTCAATTGTGGACCACTACCGAGCAGACATCTATCAGTACGTAGGAGATGAAGTTGTTGTAAGTTGGTCGCCCAATAAGGGGGTTAAAAATGATAATTTCTTAAAAGCTTTTTTCGCCTTTACCAACCTACTAAAAAGAAAAAGGGGACATTATCAAAAGGAGTACGGTATATCGCCCTATTTTAAAGCAGGAGCCAATATTGGGCCAGTGATCATTACTGAGGTGGGAGACATAAAAAGGGAGATTACTTACCATGGAGACACGCTGAATACCGCAGCCAGGATACAAGAAAAGTGCAATGATTTAAAGGCCCAATTGCTGATTTCTGAATCGCTTTACAAACTTGTCAATAATAAAGATGCCTATCAGATAGATGATGTAGGGACAATTCATTTGAAGGGAAAAGGCAAAAATGTACGGCTATATCGCGTGGCCCAGTTAGACAATTGATTGTATAATTTGATAGGCAATAAACCACTGTGCCTTTTTTCTTTTAAAGCTGGCTTTTCATTAATAAACACATTATTAGGCAATTTCAAGAGCTGTTAACTACCCTACTTTAACTTTGTCGAGGTATTATATCTGGGTTAAAACAAGCATATATCATTTACATGTACTCAGCAGCACAATTTCTATAAAAGCCAAGAAGCCTAAAGGGCTTCAACCCGAAATATGCAATAGACAATCTAATACGTGTTGAAATCGCTTCAAAATCAGCCACTTCGTTGCTGTTTTCAATTTCATCATAGCGATGCTATGCTAAAATCTCCAAACAGCCCGATTTTCTTGCGATTGCAACACTTCCCGTAAACACGGGCAGGCTATCACCCCTGACTATTGTCAGGACGGAGAAATCCTATTACATAATCCGGGTTCAACAACAATAACCACGGGTGGAACCCGTGGGGAAAGCGAATATATACACACTGATTTTGGCGGTATTTTTGCCTTTTTTTCTGCAACAATGCTGACAAAATCAACTTACGTTTGCGGCACAATCTTACGAACCACAACTTTTAAATACGGAATTAAAATTGGTAGCCGAATGAAAAGAAGGGTAAAACCTCCTCATCAGTAAATCCTACAGAGAAAGTGGCCACCAACTGATTGAGTGGAGCCAACCAAATCCCGCCGCCGGTGGCATTGTGCCATTTATGGGACGCTTCATTTCTTACCCATACCCTACCTATATCATTAAAAGCAAGCACTCCAACAGTTGCAGGTAGCACATAGGTCTTCAAATTAAACAATCGAATCCTTACTTCTGTATTGTTATAAGCGACTGCATCACCATTGAACCTAAACCTTCTATATCCACGCAAATTCTCTAGACCACCAAGCGTTTGTCCCTGAAAAAATTCATAATGCCCCCAATTTTTGCCTGCACCAAATTTGCTTGCCCAAACCAATCTCGACGGGTATCGAAAAGACCAATACAATGCAAGTTCAGCATTTACACTACTGAAGTTATTTGAATGCGCATTCATTTTCCACAGCCTTTTTGCCTGCCCACTGAAGTACAATCCTCTTGTAGGCATTTGTTTTTGGTCTCTGGTATCAAAAACGATTTTGGCCGAGCCTCCACTGTAAAACTTGGCTTTGTCCAGGCGTTCCTGATCCAAACCACTTTCTGGTGAAGTAACAAATTTCCCAGCATTGTCACTCGGATCAAATCGGTAAACCTGAAAATTTGGTCCAATGCTGAGACTTCCACTTCCCCCTAATTTAGCTTGCAAGCCACTGTACAATTCATACCAATTGAACCTCGATCGATAATAAGCAATATCGTAGTTTTTCGTATCGTATTCCGTTTCATTCCCCCTTCCAAAGTAGTTATAAGAATAGTGTGGTGCACGAACATCCGCTTTCCACAGTAAGTCCAACTTGCCCAAAACATCAACCGCTTGCCCCTCATAGGCAATATTAAAAGCATTGGTTTTAATCGCATATTTACCCATAATGGACTGCCGAACTGAAAAGGGCTCCATATTAAAACCTTGCTTTTCCCAAAGAAGACCTCCACCAATAAAAACCCCATCATCTCTGTTATACCCTACTGAGGCCAAAGGCATGACTTTATCAAACTTAAACGCTGTCCTGTTATAGCCTAAACCCGAGGGAGAATACTTTAATTTAATGCTCCCCCCTGAAACAATGGTCTGTTCTTTTCCGGCATTTTGATAAACCAAAGTATTCTTCCTTTGAGTAATCCCCTTGTCTTCAATAAGCTTATCCCCATGTCCGGGAATTACCCTTAATTTAATCTTTCCAGGCCCTTCCCCTTCAAAGGCAAAAGTATCATCCCCTTCCAATCCATACAATCGGACCTCCCTGGTTTCAGTTGGCAAAAAGGTACGCTGATAAAGTTTTTGTTCCAGATCTCCGGATTTATCGATCTTCCTAACTTTTACCTCAACCCTTCCATCAGAAAGGTATTTCACTTTGAAAAGCTCATTTTTATCGGTCCCTGTAATATTCACCTCCTTGGAGAGGAAACTGTAATATTGAAGCATTTCTTGCTTTAGCCAGGTTTTTCTTTGACGCAACTTTGCTTGGATTACCGGGCCATCTTTTGCTGCAACAGCCTCCGGCCAATCCCGAAAAGCTCCATTGATGGCCTCATCAGTCATTTTGGCAATTTCCTTGTCCAATGTTTTCTCCCAATCCTTCTGATCCAACTCATTGATAAAGCTACGGTCAAAGTACCTTCCGTTAAACATAAAGCCAGCCACAAAGCGAGGTGCTTCGTAACCAAAGCCCTGAAACTTAGGAATCAGCCATTTTCTACTGCCGATCTTGGGAATAAGCCCTTCATTAACAAAGAAAGCTTGGTCTCTATCTCTAGGCATAGGAGTAAACTCCCAACCTTTTTTCTTCTTTTCACCTATCCACCTCCATTGGTCATCATGCCTATCCCAATCACCTATCCAAAGGTCAAATATTCTTGCTTTCAATACTTCCTTTTGCTTTACCTGATGATCGTTATCCCCATGAATTTTGGACAGCATTTTATCCGTACTGAAAAACTTAATGTCCTCAGGGGCTTCTGGAGAGGCTATTTCACGTTCTTCAAACAAGTACAAATTATCGGCAAATTCTTCCCTATAAACCCCCAATAAAGGATCATCTGGCAAATACACAATTTTTGGGTTGGTATGTACTATTCCTACCTCATGCGCCAATCGAGCTACAGCCAAGGCAGCATATGGATGAGAAGAGGAGATCTGATCCTGGATGACCTCCTTGGCAATGGTTTCACGCAAATGGGGAGCCAAGGCCTTGTAAGGGTATTTATTTACCGAGCGAAGCACATACTCCCTACCGCTAGCACTTTCCAATCTCAGGGAGCGGGTTTGCATGCCACCGCCTCTTTTGAGAATGCGAAGACCTCCCTTGGCAGTTGTCAGGTCCAATGTTTCAAAAGTAGCAGGAATGGCCCAGGTCTCCCGGTAATTTTTCCCAAGAAATTTATAGTATCCTTTACCATGCAGGTATTGGGTGGAAATGGGCCTGGTTACGGTTTCAGGTAAGTCACGATCAAACAAATCCAACTCCTTCTTACTATTGGCATAGGGCTTAACCAATTGCTTTTCATAAAGTGCTTCCCCTTTCAATGGATCAAAAAAGGACAGATTTACTTTATGGTTTTCATAAAAATCCAATACTGCATAACCTTGCTTGGGATAGATAAAATCTGCTTCATTGTTTTTTTTAATTGTCGTATGCTTTGCCCCAGCTCCACTGATAATATAATTCACATTGTCTTCCTTCGTAAAAGCCAAGCCATGCTCATGCCCAGCCACTTGAATGATATTAGGGTGATTGGCAAAAATTTCATCAAAGGCTTTAATCATGGCTTCATACCGCGGATGAACCAGATCTTGGACATTGCCAAACCAAGTTCTATAAAGTGGGTAAATGGAACCAATAAAAGGTAAAGGAAGGTATAAATTAGGGGAGATATTGGTGAGGGGAAACAGATGGTCTTTCAAGCTATAAGCGCCATTATGCGGCCCATAAGACCTGAGTGGATGGTGCATGGCTACCAGTATGGTTTTGTCCTTGTTTTCTTCAAGTACATAACGCGTGGCTTCCAAAACCTCCGCTTCAGATTTGTATTCACAATCCGATTCCAGCTCAGGTTTGCCCCTAAGCTGAAGCCACCATTGGCTGTCTAGCAATACCAATATGGTTTCATTATCCAGTTCAATAATATTAGGACCAGGACAAGCACTGCTTGGTAACCACTTTACCTTATCTTCAGGATAGTTTTCCACCACATATTTCTCAGCCCTTAGGACGTTTTCCCAGCCATCTGTTTTTCCTTTTCCCCAATCGTGATTCCCTGGAATCATCCAAATCTTCCCATTTAGGTATTGGTAAAGATCCAGTTGGGTTTTTAGTATCAATTCTGCCTCTGCCCTACTTTCCTCGTTGATGGCAGGCATCCCAAGTGGATAAATATTATCCCCCAAATAAACAATATGGGCAGGGCTTTCTGGGTCTGCTTGAAGTTTTTTGCGGATGTCTTCGACGACAGGATGTTGTCCATTTTCAAGTTCGCCAGCGTCTCCAACCAAATAAACCCTAAATTTCCTAGACACTTCCTGGGCCTGTATCAAGGAAGGAAGCCAACATAAAATCAGCAGGTAAAGAAATTTTATCATGGTTTCATTTGTATTGGATGATAAGGAAAAACCAAAATATTTGGTTCCCCTCCTCTGGCCTCATTGGAAATGTACATATTCCCCTCCGGATCAAAGGTTATCCCTTCAGGCTGCTTAAATATTTCTGGATTAAGGCGATAAACTTTTATAGGGTTAAAATCCAAATCTGTAATTAACAACCACTTACTGGCCGAAGAGAGGACATAGAATTGCTTTTCTATAGGATGCAATGCAACTGCTGCTGGTTTAATCTCCAAAGGCTCATTGTCTTTATTCGCTAAGTGTTTTTGGATTTCTCCCCTTTCCAAGGTGATAAAAGAGGCAGATTCGTATTGCTTCGAAGTCAAATCAAAACGGAAAACCGAGGCTTCCTCTGTGCCTTTGTCCCACTTACAAGACTTACAAAACACATACAGGTAATCTCCATTTTCAGAAACAACCATTGCTTCCAGGTCTCTTTTTTTCTCAATTGGAAAATCGTATTTGGTAGTTTTTGCGTTTTTGGTCAGAGGAGAGCTGACTTCATAGAGTGTTCCATCACTCTGTAGCACCCATGCCACATCGTTTACCCATGCGATGTCTTCTATGTCATTGTTTTTGGCAAACTTCTGCTTTTCCTGGATTTTTCCTGTTTCTGGGGCTAGTCTATAAATCACTGAGGACTCATCCTCTATGGCCCAAATTTGGTTTTCCCCTACCCACTCAAGTCCTGAAACTTCTTCCAAATCATCCTCAAGTAGGATTTTCTGGAAATTATCAAGGTCATAGGCTTCTGGAAACAACTCTGTTGAAAACTTTTGCGTACCGGGAGTACATTGCCAATTAACAAAAATAATAAAGGTTAAAATCTGTGAAAAATACATCATTATTCAATTGTAATTAATTACCTTCAAAACAGTATACGTAAAATTAGTAATTAGTGGTGGATAAGCAATTAGAGAAATTTGAACGCTGGATCAGGGAAATGTTTGAGAATCGCCAAAAATCGGAGGTTTGTTACCATAACATGGACCATTCATTGCAAATTGTAAAGAAGGTAGCGGAGATCGGAGAATACTATAACTTAAGCAAAGAAGAAAAGGAAGATTTGTATGTAGCCGGTTGGATGCATGACATCGGCTATTGGGAAGGGAAAGGAGAAGGACATGAGATTAAAGGCTCAGAAATGGCACAAAAATACCTGATTGAATTGGGCCTTAATCAGGAAAGAGTAGATCGGATAAAATCCTTAATCCTGGCCACAAAGGTACCGCAAAACCCTAAAAACCTGCTGGAAGAGATCATTTGTGATGCAGACTTATTTCATTTGAGTTCTGAGGGTTTCTTTGAACAGACGCTATTGCTAAAAAAAGAAAAGACAAATCTTGGCTTTGAAAAAACATCATTAAGTGAGTGGCTGAAGGATAGCCGTCTTTTTATGCTTGTTCACCACTACCATACCGAATATGCCAAAATCTATTTTCAACCTGGGAAAGAAGCAAATCTGGAATCGATTGAAATGAAGATCAAAGAAGCAGAAGAACATTCAAAAGCCAAGTCAGAAGGAAAAAAAAAGGACAAGAATAAAAAAAAGTCGGAAAGAGGGATTGAAACCATGTTTCGAATCACCTCAAAAAACCATTTGGCTCTTTCTGCTTTGGCTGACAATAAGGCCAATATCATGATCTCGGTCAATTCAATTATTATCTCCATTGTGGTTGCTGTTTTCATCCGAATAATTGAGGAATTCCCCTATTATTTGGTTCCAACACTTATGTTGATCACCACTTGTCTTATTGCCATGGTTTTTGCCATATTGGCCACCCGACCAAATGTAACCAACGGCATCGTCACCAAAGAAGACATCCGGAAAAAGAAGGGAAACCTGCTCTATTTTGGTAATTTCTATGAAATGCCCCTACCTGAATACAAAGAAGGTATGCATGCCCTAATGGATGATGGGACCTACCAATGCTATTAAGTTAAGCCTTTTAGCTTACTATTTGGGTTTCAAAATTGAATGTTTTTGATTTTCTGGCTCGGTTGCCTGTCGGTTTACCAGTTTAGGGGCATACCTTTCCCTTCACTTGGAACAGGTACCTAATTT
>NZ_JBSXOH010000084.1:0-312994 GCF_056859355.1 Cyclobacterium sp. L-R | reverse complement strand
ACCATCAAGGCTGGTATTTACTTCCAACGTGGTCATGGCAGATAATTTTTCCCAAGGGCTACCGGTGTACCTTAAGTAAGTCGAAATGTTTCCCACTTTATTAGCCAAGGCATTGAATTTTAATAAGTAAGTTTTGTCCTTCTTCAATCCTCCCAAGACTATTTTAACTGCACTGGATCCAGAACCGCTAACTTTAAGTGCTCCACCATTTGTCTTACTATTTGACTCCCACTGTTGTTTGCAATTACTACAGTAAACCCCACTCACATTTTGATCGAAAGAAGAATTGGCATAAAGACTAGAGCCAATTTTCTTTGTGATGGTATAAGTGGAAATTTCTACAGTATTACTTACAGAGTTTTTGTCTTTACCGAACTTGGCAGTCCATTGTTCCAGGTTGTCTATGGCTGCTTCTCTTTTTCCATTTCTTGTGTATTGATTTTCGATACTGAACTCATCACCAAGAGGTCTAAAAAAGTAGTTTTTATCAAAGCTACCAAGAGATTGCATGTCGTCTTTGTAAGTTTTGATGGAATAAGAATTTTGATCTGGGGTTTTTGAAAAGAACTGATTATTAACAACGTTAATGTCCCTTGTGTCTTCTCCGATAGCACTGTTTCCTAATGTTAACGAAGAATGAGAGTTGAAAAAAGTATTGCCTGAAACAAGGATATTGTTAGCATTGGACATTTTTAATCCAGAGTTTTCAGTGTTGCCAATGGTGTTGCCAATGATCTCAATGTTGTTGGAGTTATCATCAAGAAAGATGCCTTCAGCCAAAGGCTTGTAGTTAACCCCTTTGTCAGGAATACCACCTTTGCTTCCAATACTATTAACTACGATATTTCCTTCGATTTTACGGCCTTTATACCCTTGATATTGTACCCCGCCAAAGGTGTAAATTCCTCCTCCATCACCTTTGATCTGGCAAAAAGTATCTACTAAGTTATTTTTAACAACTGAATAGTTGCCATTGAACTGTATACCGTTGAATCCTGAATTGATAATGGCATTGTTTTGAACCAATACATTTTCTCCATAGGCAAATATACCTATGCCAGCGGCATCTTCATTTTGTGTTCTACCGGCGACCAACGCCGTCTTAGTTATTTCATTATCTCTAATTATAGCATTGTCATTGCCATATCTTAGGTACATTGCATTGTTATAAGTACTGCTGATTTTGTTTCTTTCTACCAACAAGTCCAATACTTCTAATGCAAGAATACCATTCTCTCCAGAAAAATTGATTTCAGCATCACTTATTTTGATGTTGTTTCCGCCTTCTAATTTGATGGCGTCTTTATTGGCTCCTTTAAAGTTGATGTTTTCAATAGAGATATTGACATCTCTGTAGTCCTTTATTAATAGGTTGTCTAAAGTACTTACTTCTACTTTCATAGAAGTAGGATTGCTGTTACCGAAGTAAACGTTTATTTTTTTAGTAGAAGGATTGAAATACCATTCTCCAAAGGTATCGAGGGTCTTGATGTGGTTCTGAATAAAAAAACCGTAATCTCTTTGAGCTGGATAAGCACTGATGTTTCCATTGTAACGAATCTGACTTCCGCTGTGGGAAGAGATTTGGTGAGTGTCAATTATCCATTGGTTTTTTTTGATGACTACCTCTCCACCATTCCAGTCAGGTGATCCACCTAGCTCACTACTTGAAAGAAGGTAGTTGCCACTTACATCTTCAATATTCAAATAACCTTCATTGGCAACATCACTATTGGGATACCTTCCCAACTCATGCGCCTCGCCGTTGATCAAAAGCACTTGAACGGTACTGGTACTGATGGATGAAGTACTTTCATAAATTCCGTTTCCTATAGACTTCCAACCACTCACGGTTTTCAAAGAAGTGATTACAGGCTTGGCTCCGGAACCGTAAGCCCCTACTTTGATAGGAGAGCTAGCAAAACCTGATGCACTGATATGTAGTGTGCCATAAAAAGTTTCACCTCTATTGAACAGGATGGCATCTCCTGGCTTTAGGTAATTGAAAAGTGAATTGACCTTGTCAATAGATTTCCAAGGAGTAGCAGGGTTTTGAGCTTCAGCTAAAGACCGGTTGTCATTTCCTTTTTCATGGGAAACATAATAGTTAGCAGCAAAAACATTGGTAAGTGAGGCTGCCAAAACAATCAGAAAGGAAATGGAGAAAAGTAACGCTTTCATGGTGTTGTATTTTAAAGTTTATAATCTTATCGTTTTAGACATTCACCTCGGTATTTGAGGTGTTTGTTAATTTTGTCCTACTATTTTTGATTTATGAAGTCTGAAAACGGTATTTCAATTAAAAGAATCTTGTTTTTTGATTTTCATATATATCAAAATGAAATTCTAAATATGAATCTCATTTCAATAATAAACGGTATAAAATTCTTAAATACAAACTTTTCATTCCCAGAGAAAGCTGCGGAGAATGAGGCAGGAACTGAGTAATTTCAGTAGGTGAATTGATTATTGCTTTTGGAATTCTGAATTTTGTCGCTGATCTAAAAAAAAGGGGCAAAAAGTTTTTCAAAAAAAAAATAACTTTTTTAAATATTTTCAATAAATGGCTGGACTTGGATGATTTTACTGAGTCATTTGATTGCAGACTTGCAGAAATCCAAGCGATAAAAGATTGATAAACAGGATTCGAAAGAAGAATAAAGCCGGAAAAGTAGCTGTAAAAAGGAAAGATTAACTTTATACAGGTGGTAAAAAGTTGAAAAAAAACCGATTTCTACTCTTTTCCAGGGGAGGTATTAGGCAAGTAGGTTGTTATGAACCCTACTGAGTAGTTCAAATTGAACACTGTCATAAAAATAGCTCCGAACAATTGTCCGGAGCCTATGTAATTACTATTTGATTTATATATCTTAATAGATAAAAACCTTCTTTGAAATTAAATTATCTCCATTGTTTACATGAATGAGATACAATCCAGAACCATAACTTTCAAAATTAAAATTTGAGGTATTACCCATCTGTCCACCGTGAATCAATTGGCCATTGCCTTTATATATCATTACCATTGCATTTTCATTAAGAGAGGATGGATAACTTATGTTCACTACATTTTGAGAGGGTTGTGGATATACGATAAGGTCTTCTTCTTGTAAAGGATCAACAGCACCAACTTCAGCTTCCTTGGCCTCGAGCTGATTTATGAACTCATTACCGATCCTTAAGCTTTTATTAGCATCATAGCCAGCACTAAAGTTAACAGTTAGCCCTTCTCCTATCCTATTATCACTATTGTATGGCCTAACCGTTAGTTTATAGTTTCCTGCTTGGAAATATTTACCATTGTAATCATTCCCTGGTGAATCACCAAAAATCGCAAAAGGGGCCTTTCTTTCTGTCCAATTGTAATTTTTTGTACCTGAAAGCATAAATGTCATTGCCGCTATATTATCCCCCTTACCTTCGGCTCTAATATTAAGTTTGACATCTTTGTATAATTTTAGGTCTATGTAGCTACCTTCCACAATTGTCATAATATCTAGGTCAGTATCCGCATTTATCAAAGTAAATTTATCAATTTTACTATTTTGAACCACTTCAAAATCTATTGTTAAAGTTTCACCACCTATCCCCCTATTGATGCTTGAACTGAAGGGGTAAGCAGTTGCAGACAAGGTGTATTTTCCCTCAGGAAGTCCTCTTCCAGTATAATCCCCTCCAACATCTGTAAAAAGTGCTATAGGTTCCACTTTTTCAAACTGGGAGAAATTGATAGGACCACTAAGCTCCATCCCAACTCCACCTTGTGTTTGACTAAAGGGTACATTGGCTCTGATATTGAACTTCCCATTTTTAAACGATGATAAATCAATGACATCTCCATCCATTATTACTTGAATATCTTTGTCATCACTGGCATTGACCAATGTGAAACCATCAATAAACTTGTCAAAAACTACTTCAAAATTTATTGTGGACAAAGCTCCCTGATTTCCTGTGCGATACTTTGCCTCATAAGGAGTAGCTGTTAATGAATAAGAACCAGGCAAAAATTCCTTGCCTACATAGTTTCCTTTGGCATCACCAAATAAAGAATACGGTACAAGGTTTTCAGTTATGCTATGACTATCAACCTCACAAATAGCACATTGAGTCAAGAATTCCATATCCATTTTCACAGATCCCACAATTTCCGGATCCGAGATTACTACCAAGGAAAGTTTTTTATCTTGAATGGTTGAATAAGGGATTTTGTCTCCATCTTTTATTTCCATCATAAGGACATTGGATTTAGCATCTACTAACCAAAAGCTATCAATCTTCAAATCCTCTGAGACCATACCTGCCACGATGGTTGCTTCCTTTGGCTCACCGCCTTCAAAATAAACAGCCACTTCCAAATCACCCGTATCAACTGGCGTTTGACAGATTATAACTCTTCCATTTTCATCAGAGATGGCCGAACCTTCGAACACACCATTGACTTCATAGAACAATTCTATACCAACTAATGGCACTCTAAACTCATCATAAATTGTGGCTGTCAAACAAGTCTCTTCACCAACAAGCCCATTAACTACATATTCTAAAAAAGTAATGGAAGTTGGCACTCCAGTACGTTTTACACTAAAACTAAAGTTACTAACATTTAAAAGCATTTTCTTAGAACTAGCTGCTTCATCTGTGGTAAAATTTAGGTCTGGTTTTATATCTAGTTGGTCATTGTCTTGGTCAGACTTAGGTCCAAACTTATGCCCCTTAATGTCTAGCACCTCATTATGGGCGTATATTAGGCAAGTAGGAAGTATTACCAGCAAAAAAATAAAGTTCACAATTAAGTAGAGTTGTTTCATAAAACACAATTTTTCGAATATTTAATACACAAATTAACATGTATAAATTAAAAATTACAATAAAATAAGCTGTTAGCTTGGTTTATTATTAAATAAAAATATCCTATTCAGTTTATAAGCCTATTTATATTCCAAAGGTAGAATCGCTTACCAAATCATTAAAATCCAATAAATATTCTATTTTAGAATGGAACTCACTCATTATCAGTCACTCAATTATTCATTTTAAATTAACCATACCTTAAACTATGCTTCAAACACCAAATGAACTGGTATTCTTGGGATTTCATCCCTTACTTATAGTTAGCTAGGTAACTTTACTTGGAAATGTGCTTGAGGCTGAAGTGATGAGACTTCAAACCATATAAAAAAATCAAAAATTTCTAATGTGATTAGTGTAAGGTTTAATGGTGTTAAAATTTAAAAAAATTGCAACCATTTTTAAGGTTCTATAATCCCGGATTATGTAATAGGATTCGTTATGAGTGTTGCAATCGCAAGAAAATCAGACTGTTTGGAGATTTTAGCATAGCACCGCTATGGTGAAATTGAAAACAGCAACGAAGTGGCTGATTTTAAAGCGATTTCAGCACTTAATAGAATGTTTATCGCATATTTCGGGATAATTATAAATAGGCACTATTTATAAAAAAAGCTCCGAACAATTGCCCGGAGCTTTTAAAAGACACTATTTGATTTATTCTTTTAATAAATAAACACCTTTTTAGATATAACCTTATTACCATTAGTTACATGTATCAGATACAGTCCAGAACCATAACTTCCAAAATTGAAGTCCGAGGTATTGGCCATCTGACCACCGTGGATCAATTGACCGTTTCCTTTATAAATCATCACCATCGCATCCTCACTTAGAGAAGATGGGTAGCGAATGTTGACTAGATTCTGAGAAGGTTGTGGATAGACAATGAGGTCTTCTTCCTGTCTACCTTCCGTGGCACCACCTTCAGCGGTATTGGTCTCAAGCTGATTAAGGAACTCATTGCTAATCCTTGCATTAATATCAGGATTATAACCAGCAATAAAGTTAACTGTCAGTGCTCCGCCCATTGTGTTGTCGCTATTGTATGGTGTAACCATCAATTTATATTTACCCTCCTTAAGGTACTTTCCTACATAATCATTGGCAGGTAAATCACCGAAGATAGCATATGGTGCTTTTCTCTCTGTCCAATTGTAATCTTTAGCACCAGATAATTGGAAAGTCATAGCAGCTATATTATCACCTTTGCCATCAGCCCTGATATTTAATTTGACATCTTTGTACTGATTAAGGTCGATGTAGCTTCCTTCCATAAGTTCCATGATGTCCTCGTCAGTATCCGCATTTACTAAAGTGAATTTATCCACTTTACTATTGTGAATCACTTCAAAGTTAACTGTAACAGTTGCTCCACCAATACCTCTATTCACAGTAGACTTGAATGGAAAAGCGGTTGCAGACATGGTATAGTTTCCTTCAGGAATGTCTCTTCCAGCGTAGTCACCTCCATTGTCACCAAAGAGCGCAAATGGCATCACTTTCTCGAACATAGAGGAATTAACTGGACCCTCAATCATCATATCAATTCCACCTTGTTGGTTTTCAGGAACATTCGACCTGATATTAAACTTTTTACCTTTGAATGCTGATAAATCTATCACATCACCATCCATGATTTCTCTAATATCTGTGTCATCTGTAGCATTGACTAAAGTGAAACTATCAATGGTTCCTTCAAACATTACCTCAAAGCCCACCATAGATTTCACCCCCTGATTACCAGAAAGATGTTTCATTTCAAATGGTGTGGCGGCAAATTTATACACTCCAGGCAAAATGTTTTTACCTGTATAATCTCCATTGATATCACCAAATATTGCGTACGGCACCACATTTTCTGTTGTACTTCGCATGTCAGGAGAACAGGTTGGACATAAGGTTAATGATTCCAATTCTAATTTCACACTACCCACTTTTTCAGGATCAGTGATTACCATCATATTGACCATTTTATCTTTGACTTCAGAATAAGGTATTATGTCACCATCCATTATTTCTCTGATAATGGTATTGGTTCCAGCATCCACTAACCAGAAGCTTTCGATTTCTAAGTCATCCGATTCTGTTACTACCATAATGGTCGCTTCGGCTGGTTCTCCTCCTTCATATGAAGCAGTCACCATCAAATCTCCCATCTCATCCGGGGTCTCACAGAACTCTACCCTACCATTTTCATCGGTAATGGCTTTGCCATAAAACACACCATTTACATCAAAGGATACTTCTACGCCAACCAATGGAATTCCAAATTGATCCAATATGGTGGCTGCCAAACAAATCTTCTCACCTACAACTACTTCAACTTCGTTGTCTACAAAAGTGATAATCGTAGGGATTGGAGTATTGTCCGTAACGGTTATTGTTGAGCTTACAGAATTCTCGGCGGTATAATAGAAGCCATACTCAAATTCCCCTTCCATATCGGGAGTGAAGCAGTAATTCAACATGCCATCCTCATTGGTCATCATCGATCCTGCTGGGTCACCATTTTTGGTAATAAATACTTCAATGGCACCAAATGGATTATCAAACTGATCTAAGACCTCAACTTCCAGGCAAGTTTCCTCTCCTAGACTTACTTCATCTTCAGATGGATTTACTGAAATGGTTGTGGCTATTATTTCTACCTGAAAAACTTTAACTGAACCTTTCACAGGAATACCGCCAGAATAACTAACGGAGAACTCAAGATCACCTAAGGTTTGCGTAGCCAGGCAATAGGCCACTATTCCATCCTCATTGGTAGTAAGGGTTGCAACAACCTCATCACCAACTTTGATTTCAACCTCTGTATTTGGTAATGGATCTCCATTTTGGTCCAGTACAAGTGACTCAAAACAGGCTTCTTCTCCCAGTTGTACTTCAACAGGCAATCCGGAAATAGATATTGAGCTGGCAACGAGGTCTCCTCCTCCGCCATTTCCACCACCTCCAGAATTGAGGACTTTTATACTCGTAGAGGCAGGTGTTCCTCCTCCTAGGTAATTAACAATAAACACAATCTGCTCTCCATCTTCCTCTTCTGCGGTTTTGCAAAATTCAGCAATACCATTTTCATCCGTCATTTCTGAACCAGCCGATTCTCCATTGATTTCTAATTGGACTTCTACACCTTCCATTACTTTGCCAAACTGATCCTTAACAGTAGCAGTCACACTTACCTGCTGGCCTAAATTGACTTCATTAGAGCCGGCATTTAAGTCTATAGATGTTGGCACTGAAGCAGGTACATTCACCATTACTGTTGTTTCGGTTTTATCGCCACCTTCATAATAGCTGGTAAATAAAAGATCTCCTCCTTCTTCTGGAGTAAAACAATACTCAATTTTTCCGTTTTCATCAGAATCTCCACTATATATAACATTGCCCATGTACTCAATGAACAACTCTTCACCTTCCATTGGATTATCGAATTGATCCAACACTAAGCTTGTTAAACATATTACCTCTCCTAAGTTCACTGATTCAGGCAAAGAAGAAAGTAGCACCTGGTCAGGCCTAGGAATTGTAGTAGTAACAGTTGCTTCTGCACTTGTACTTCCTACTGTAGCTATTATTTTATCTGTTCCTTCGTTCACTGCATCAAAGCAAAAATTGGCAATGCCTTGCTCATCAGTTACTGCGAAACCTATTTTATCATTGACTCCTTCAACTTCAAAATCTACCCTTACCCCAAAAATAGGTGCTCCTTCATCGTCTGTTACAGTAGAATTGAAACAATAAGTTGTTCCTTGCTGAATTTCTTGCTCCAAATCCAGGTTTATATTGCGAACCTGTTCAACACTGGCAAGGGCCTGCCCACCGGGATATCCATAGGAATCATAACTACCAAAGCCATACATAAAAGCACCAAAGGCAAGGTTTCCTGACATATTATGTGTGCCTTGGGCAACTTCTACCTGGGCACCTGCATAGGTAGAGCCAGGTATATCTGTGAAAATAGAAGGGTCTAATAAACTACCATCTAGATCAATCTTGTCTTTTTGAGATATAGGGACAGCTAAATTAATAAAATGCTTATTAAAGCCGACAGATGGTGTACTTACTGTATACTGATTTTGAAACTGCTCAAATGGAGGTATGAGCATCATAAAGGGATCAGAAATCACACCATCTGATGTTTGACCTTTTGAATACTGGGCAACCAAAATTGCCTGATTGGATTCAATATTTGCATAAACATTGCTGGGAATGCTTAATTCTTTAAACTCCCCCTTGGCTAGCACAAAATCCTGAGTAAATCCCTGAGTACCAACTACTGATACATTTGTCCCATCTTTGGTGGCTAAAATTCTAAAAATATCACCAGACCTTCTTGTTGACAAAGGAGTAGTAACAAAACTTTGGCCTAAAGAAGAGACTGGAGGAATTTGCTCAATTAAGTGGTCGCAATAAGTTGTACCTAAAGGTACATTACTACAAGTGTGTCCACTAAAAACCGAAATTGGTGCATCAGAACTAATGATAGTACCCGTGAGGTCTCTTCCACTTATTGCAGCTGCCAGCTGATAAGTTTGGCCTTTCTGCAAGGTAATTTCATAAGGTACTCCTTCAGCTCTTAACCTAGTACCATTGGCAGGAATTATTGTCACCTTAGTATTGTCCTCGGTTGCTACTACTCCAAATACAGAAGCTAATGTAACTGTTGAACTCCAAGAAGTATAGGACATAATAATATATTCATTGCCCAAAATATCAACAGGTAGTCCCAAAAAGGCATCCGTAGAAGCAGACCTTTGGTTTAGACCATATACAGTAATTTCATTTTCGGCTAAAACATGCACCCCTTTGTCACTAATCTCATCGTCTAGATTAGCCAATAAACTTGTTGGTAAATCAACCTTGGTAATTTCTCCAGGCGTGACTGAAAAATCAATTACAACATTATTGGGTAAATTGACCTTTCCAGTAGTTGGTACATCACCTGAAATAAATAGGTCTAAATTAACTCCTGAATTATCATTATTCCGGTTAAACATTAACCAAAATTCCTTTCCCTTATTATCGGGAATCCCATTCTGAGAATACACCGTGGCCATAGGAAGTATAATCAGCAGAAAAATTAAGCTTAAAACACTGTAGGATTGTTTCATAACATACATATTTATGGGTTATATATACATAAATATATATGTTAAATTCAAAATAACAAATTCAAGTATCTAGTTTTTAAATATTTATAGAAAAATAACAGAAATACCTAATACAATAAGAAATCCTGTAATAGATATAATTGTCTCCAAAGTAGTCCAGGTTTGTAGAGTTTCTTTTTCACTTATATCCAAATATTTCTTAACCAACCAAAATCCGGAATCATTGACATGAGACAATATACAGGCTCCTGCAGCTATAGCTATACCTATTAAAGCTTTGTGCGGATCTGACATATTCATATCTATAATTATAGGAGAAATCATACCTGCCGCTGTTACCATGGCTACAGTAGCCGATCCCTGAATAATACGAATGATTACAGCAATAAGATAAGCCATCACTATAGGAGCCACATTATAAGCAATGAATACTTCTGCAAGTGCTTCCCCAGCACCACTTTGAACCAAAATCTCCTTAAACATACCTCCTGCACCTGTAATGACAATAATTAATCCTGCAGGTGCCAAAGCCTTATCAGAAAATTCAAGCAATTGTTTGGCTTTAAACCCCTTTCTATAGCCTAAGAAATATAGGGCTACTAGAGTAGCTATAGTCAATGCTATAAATGGATGTCCTAAAAACTGCGCCAATTCCAACAAATAATTGTCCCCATTTAGATAACCTGTCTCAACCAATAGATTGGAAGTAGTGGCAATCAAAATCAATAACAATGGTAGAATGATAATAAAAGCAATTAAATAAAAGTCATTTCGCGAAGCACTGCTTGTGGCCTCATCTTTAAATTCAATATGGGCAGGAACTGGTACAAATATTTTCTTTGAAATATACCCTCCAAATACTGGCCCTGCTAAAATAGCACAAGGCAAGCCTACTATCACTCCAAAGATAATCATCCAGCCCAGAGGCGCATTAAGAATTTCTGCTACTGCTACTGGCCCAGGAGTTGGAGGAATAAACGCATGTGTAACGGCCATACCTGCTAAGAGAGGCACAGCATAATGTAAAAGTGAATTTCCAGATTTATTTGCCAAGGCATAAACCAAAGGAATTAAGATAATAAAGCCTACATCCAAAAACACTGGAATAGATACAATAAAACCAGTCAGCATCAATGCCCAAGAAGTCCTTTTCTCCCCAAAGCCCTTAATTAGAAAATGCGCCATTGTTTGCGCACCTCCAGAAACCTCAAGTAATTTTCCTAAAATAGCCCCAAGGCCTACCACTATGGTAATAAAACCCAATATATCACCCATACCTTTTTGAAGGCTCCCTATAAGTTCCATAAAGGGCATACCAGAAGCCAGGCCTACAAAACAACTGGCTAATAATAAAGAAATAAATGCATGCACTTTTAACTTCATTACTAATACCAGCAAAAGCAATATAGACAAAGAGGTAATTATAAAAAGATATAGTGTTTGATCCATGGGTTTATTAAATAAATAAGAAATGAAGATTTAAGGTAAAGTAAAGACAATATAAAGCCTTAACTGGACTTCCTATATAGCATCTTGATAGGCCTTTAAAAATAGTTTTAAATGTGAGGTCAGTCCTTTCCAGTCCTTATTCTGTAAATAAGATTTTGGTACTACAGCGCTACCTACACCAACAGCGCTTGCCCCAGCTTTAAAATAATCAGCAAGGTTTTCCTGACTTACCCCTCCTGTAGGCATCAATTTAATACTATCTAGAGGGGCCAATACATCTTTTATGTACCCTGGCCCTAAAGCTCCTGAAGGAAATACTTTGACCATACTGGCACCCAGCTTCCAAGCAGTGTATATTTCTGTGGCAGTAAAAGCCCCTGGGAAAATTGGAATGTTTTCTTTGACACAATATTGAATGACGTTCTTATCCAATATTGGTGTAACGATAAACTGAGCACCAGCATTCAGTGCCAAATGCAGGTCTTCCATGCTACAAACAGTTCCTGCACCAATATTAAGTACAGAACCATATTCTTTAACCAAGCGCTCAATATCATCGGTAGCATTTTTTGAGTTAAGGGTAATCTCCATGGTGGAAAGTCCTGACTCCTGAAAACATTGTGCTACATTTAATAAATCATCACTATTTAAATTTCTAAAAATTGAAACGATGGGTGCTTTATTAAAAGCTTCCCAAGAAAATGTTTTTGTCATTGTTTATATGTTGATTTAAAACCTGAATTTGACCTTGTATTACTGCTTGTTTTACCCATTGCATAGGCAATACTTTAGGATTAATCCCCAAAATCTCCATACCTATAACATAGTTTGGGTGCAACTTACCTTCTGAACAGAGGTAAATTTCTGTATTCTTTTCTTCCACCAAATTAGTCAGTTCATTCCCAATCAACAAACCGCTTAAATAATGAAAGTTTTCTTCTTTGGAATACCGATCAAACAAATCATTTGTTCTCGTTTTAAAAAGCACTGATAATAGCGCATTATTAGCTCCCTCTTTTATCCCTTCGGCAAAAACTTCTTTGTACTTTACATTATCTGCAGAATCATACATTACGCTTTTTGATAAAATACTTTTATTGGCCATTAAGTGAAAAACCTCTCCGGTCATATAAGTTTTGAATCCGGTTATTTGATTGTCATTCACCCATATATGCTTGGAATGGGTGCCCGGTAAAATAAAAATTCCCTTTCCAGAAAAATCTTTCAATTGCCTTACGACTCCGATCAACTGGGTCTCCTCCCCTCTCATTACATTGTCAGCACTTTGGACACCTGACAATAAAAGCAATGAGTGATTGAATTCCTTAGATATTGGGAAATACTCTAAACCCATAGAAGTACCCATAACATCCATAGGCAAACCAGCATAGGGCAATTCCTTAATCCCAATACTGGATGAAGCCATTCCGGAGCAAACAATCAACATTTCTTCCAAATTGACCTGCAAGGAATCAGCCATTTTTTTGATTTCATTACTTAGAAAATCAAAATAAAAATGAACCCTATTTACATTTCCATCACTTTCAAGGTAGGAATTGTAGACGGATTGTATTCCTGAGTCATTGACATATTCATTTTCAATAGTAGCATCTTCCAAATTTACTATCCTTAGCCTAAAGGAGCTTGTTCCCCAATCACAACTTAAAAATCTCATCATTTTCTATCTGGTAATAAGTCTAATCCAAAATATTTAGCTAATGCTATTGTCAAACATAACTATTTGAAATCAGTAAATTGTTATTGATATCAGTATTAACATTGCAGTGTTTTAGCAAAACTTCTATTAAAGTTGATTTGTACGTGGTAACACCAATCCCTTGGAATCAGCGAGTTTGGTTCAATCATTCAAAGCCCTTATTTAACCTAAAGCATTATAAATAATCCGGGCAATAAAAAATGTTTTATGCCGCTCCCAATCAAAATTAAAAAATAATATTAAATAAGGATTAAATCTCCTGGGCAATTGTAGACAAAAAAATAACAGACTAGTTGGATTTAACCCGGATTATGTAATAGAATTTCTCCGCCCTGACAATGTCAGGGGTGAAGCCTGTCCCGTGTTTACGGGAAGTGTTGCAATCGCAAGACAATCAGGCTGTTTGGATATTTTAGCATAGCACCGCTATGGGGAAATTGAAAACAGCAACGAAGTGGCTGATTTTAAAGCGATTTCAGCACCTAATAGAATGTCTATTGCATATTTCAGGTTTAAAGATTCAGAAAAAATTACATAAGCGCCAATCCAATCCTACTTTTTAGCTTTCAGAAATGCATTCTTTGTTCTAAAACATGTCACATCCACTTGACAATAAAGACCTTAAATCGACAGGTTTTTTGTTTTTAGCCTCTATTCTGTGGATATGACCATCTAATGTTAAGCCACATAAGTACCATCAAGCATTAAAAATCTATACAAGAAATGTCTTTTTACTTCTAATTTTCTCCATCAAAAAGCGATTTGAAAAAGCCCTTTTCATCTCCCTTGTCTTCCATATTGGAAATATTAATGGATTGCTCTATAGATGGTTTTAAGGCTTGTATAAAGGCGTTTTTCAGGATCAGAACAATTGCCTGCCCAGTGTGAATTTCAGGATTTTCGAAAGTATTTTCTATCAAGATTTTAGAACCTATCTGATCCTCTTTTTGATTTTCAAACAGCTCAGCGGTTCCGGCAACAAGCGTTTCCCATAAAATTTGGAATACATTCCCTTCTTCCTTATTCCATTGTACAATATCAAGCTCTTTGATTAGGGGTTTGACATATCCTTTAAAACTACCCTCCTTGGCGGCAAACTCAGTAAATACGTTGAACTCTCCTTTTTTTACATCAAAATTACCGTAGGCCCTTAAAAAATCATTCAATCCCACAAGGTCTACCTTTTCAATTTCCGCATTCATGTCAAAAGTTGGATGATCTGCCAAAGCATTTAATTTAACATCTAAATTAAAGCTTCCTCCATAGGCATTTCCATTTGCCGTCAAGGTTGAAGGCAAAGAATCTCCAACCACAGGTTCGTTAGTCAATTGTTCTGCCAATATATTTAACTGTTTTATAAAGACATCAACCTTAGGAGATGCCATATTGTCTATATAATGGATTTCGCCCTGATTGATTTCGAAACGGTTTATAGCCAGAGGCATTAAATCTCTTATCAAGCCCTTCAAATCAGATGTGTCCTGCTTAACTTCCCTGTCTTCATTTTTGGTTTGGACAAAATTAAGCTTAGGTTGGTTAACGATTAGTTCACCGACAATCTTACCCTGAAACAAGGCCTTCCATTGAACAGACAGATCTACTTCAGGACAAGTAAAAAATGGTATACTATCAGTGTGCTCTTTATCAACCGTATCTCTTTTAAAAATATAAATACCATCAATTATATAAGCACCTCTTATAAGAGCAATATCAATATCCTCTACCTCTCCTGTGTATTCTTCCATTTCAGCCAATTCCTTATTCACAAAGTGAAGAACAATTTTTGGAAGGAAAAGCCTGAACCCGATTAAAAGCAATACAATAACTCCAAGAATAATAGCGGTCTTTTTTTTCATTTTTTATGAAAATTTAGTTTTTCATTCGTTTAAACCCTTCAATTAAAAAGGACAATTAAAACCTCATTAATGATCTAAAGCCAATCCCTACTCCTACCAAACAATCTTGAATCAATTTATAACGCACGGTAAATTAGACTTAGAACCTATCGGTCTTATTAGGATATTTACTTCAAACAATAGTCTGTTTCTTGCAATTAATATGCCAGTAAATTTTACCAACTTATCAAAAAATCGGTGATTTGAAGGCACTTACCGTTTAAAACCAAATGAGAAAAAAATTTTATTATGGAACCCCATAGTTAAATATCACGGAAAAATATTTTTTCAAAAAATTCCATCAATTAATACTTAACTAACCTATCAAAATTTTGTTTTTATTAAAATAGCATGAACAGAATATGGATTCTCCTTTAAATTAAGGGTACAAAACGCTCAGTTTAAAACTAAAGAATCTATATTTATATGGTCATTTTAAATAATAACTTTTTAAAGTTAAATTTAATCTATATAATTGGGTTAATAATTCTTATAATTTTTCCCATTTATAAAAAGTCGATATATCAAATATATAAATACTAACAGCCTATAAACGTGTACGTTACCCCATAAATAAACAATAACCTATCAACTTAAATAAATAAATTAAAAAAGAGACCGATTTTAATTAAAGAAATCGAATTATCTCTGTATTAATTAATATTTATTTAAGATTTGAATTCCTTTTACCATTAGTGAATTTTATTAATTAAATTATAAACCCAATAGTTATGAAAAAAAGTATACCTCTCCGGCGGATAGGATGTAAAAAATTATTTACCGGGTTGCTACTGGCCTCCTTAACAACAGGTCAAATGTTGGTTAATCCAGTAGTCGCAAATACCGCTTTTACTCCCGGTATCAATGAATTAGGTAGTCATTTAGCCTTTGCCAATTCTCCAATAGTCGATGTGACTATTAAAGGAGTTGTAACTGATGCAAACGGCGAGCCACTTCCAGGAGTTACCATTTCAATACCTGGAACCTCCATAGGAACAGTTACAGACATCGATGGTAGTTATTCCATGACGGTACCAGAAAATGCTACTCTGGTATTTTCATTCATCGGCTTCGAAAAACAAAGTGTAGCTATAGGTGGACGTAGCATTCTAAATGTCACTTTAAATGAGAATGTTTCTGCCCTCGAAGAAGTAGTCGTTATTGGTTATGGTACTCAGGAAAGAAAAGACATTTCCACTGCTATCTCTTCTGCCTCCGCAGAAGACCTTAAAGATCGACCCTCCTCCAACTTTGCTCAATCATTACAAGGAAAAATGGCAGGTGTTAGAATTTCAAACAATAACTCGGCACCAGGTGGTGGATCCAATATCGTGATCAGGGGTGTAAGTTCAATTAACGCGAGCAATAGCCCGTTGATCGTTATTGATGGCTTCCCTATTAAGGATGGTTACAATAAAACTGAAAACCCATTAAACTCCATCAACCCTGCAGACATAGAGTCCATTGAGGTATTGAAAGATGCCTCATCAAGTGCGATTTATGGTACTCAGGCGGCAAATGGTGTAATCTTGGTTACCACAAAAAAAGGTAAATCCGGCAAACCAAGCATTACAGTCAATGCTACTACTGGGGTTCAATCTATGCTGAATAAAGTGGAAGTCTTGAACAGAGATCAATTCCTTCAGATGATGGATGAATCCAGAGCTGCTGCTTATGTCATTGAAGATCCAAATTTTGGAACCAATGATCCTGAAGCACCACTTTGGCAATGGACTGATTCTGATGAAACAAGAATTAGCAATTGGACCAACTACTCCCAGTATTCTGCGGGGATGCAAGATCCTTACCAAATGTTTTACAGGTGGATTACAGTTACTGATACTACCAAAAACAGTCCACACAATACTGATTGGCAGGATGTAATTAGCCAAATGGGTAAAACAAACGATATTCAGCTTTCTGCTTCTGGTGGAACGGATGACATCACCTACAGAATTTCAGGTGGTTATTTCAACCAAGAAGGTATCGTCAAATCTTCTGGATACGACCGTTTCTCTTTTCGGGCAAATATAGACATGAAGGTTAACAACTACTTGAAACTAGGTTTGATGTTGGCTCCTTCTTTGGAAAACACGCAGGTATTGGCCAACACAGAAGGTGGTAGTACTAGAAACCCGTTTTACAATGCTTTAGGTTTACCTCCAATTTGGGCTCCAACTGACGAAAATGGTGTTCCCCATTATTATGGAACAGAATCTACCTATGAAAATCCATGGTTTTGGAATTTAGATTTTGCTGTCAATCCACTTTCAAATTTTCAAATCGAAGACAAGAGGAGAACAGTAAAAAACCTAGCAACCATATATACTGAGATCAATTTGATGGAAGGATTATCATTCAGGTCTGAATTTCACACTCAATTTAGGTTTTGGGAAAGAAACTATTTCCTTCCAAATTCAATGCCCACCACTTCTCAACCTTTTTCAAGGTCAAGAGGAATCAATCAAGTTACCTCTAGTTTTACCTGGAATTCACAAAATTTCCTCACCTATGCTAAAAAATTCGATGCTCATTCATTGAACGCTATGGTAGGGTACTCTGTGGATGAAGCCAGTTACAGAAGTACTTATATTAACAAATATGATTACCCTACAGATTTAATTCCTACCCTAAATCAAGGTGTTACCATAGTAAATGCCCAAAATGATGCGCGTACCAATCGTTCAAGTGAATCAATGATCGGTAGTTTTGCAAGGGTTATATACAATTATGATAGCAAGTATTACTTCACAGGTAGTATTCGTAGAGACGGATCATCCAAATTTGGTAAGGACAACAAATGGGGGGTATTCCCATCCATGTCTGTTGCATGGCGTGCATCTGATGAAAACTTCTTTGAGCCTTTAAGAAGTGTTGTCAATGATCTAAAAATCCGAGGTGGTTGGGGAGTAATTGGAAATGCAGGAATAAGCAATTACCTAGCCCTTAGTACACTAAACTCTGGAGCATATGTATTGGGTGCTGGTTCTACCGTCGCTCCTTCTTATGTAGATGGAAAAGTAGCTAACTCATCTTTGGGATGGGAAGAAACAACTGATTTTACTATTGGAACAGATGTGGAGCTTTTCGATAGTAGGGTTACGTTCAGTGTGGATTATTTCCATAGACTTACAGAGAACATGCTATTTAATTTGCCATTGCCTGTAGTTACCGGTTTCAGCTCCTTTATGGCCAATGCTGGATCAATGAGGAATAGAGGTTATGAATATTCTATTTCTACAAGAAATCTTGATGGCGTATTTACATGGAATACTTCAGCCAACCTTTCTTATTACAGAAATAGGGTGTTGGATATAGGGAAAGACAAACGACCAATAATCAATAACAATGGGTATACTGCCGAAAATAGACCTCTGGCAGGAATTTGGGGTTATTCTAACCTAGGCGCGTTTGATGATTGGGAAGATGTCAAGACTTCGCCAATTTTTAACCCTCAACAAGCACTTTGGAGTAAAAGGTCCAACCCTGGTACACCAAAAGCAGCAGATGTTAACGGAGACGGTATCTTGGATAGTAATGACCAAACAGTTATTGGACAAAATAACCCTGCCTTTGTATGGGGTATGACCAATAATTTCGGCTACAAGAATTTCGATTTCTCTGTTCATGTGAACGGCGTTCAAGGAGGAGACCTTTCTATGGTTGAATTTGAAAGTATGCTTGGAAGAGGCGGAGGAAGAAGAAGTATGACTACTGAATACTTCAACAATTACTGGACGCCAAACAGGACTGATGCAGCTTATGCATCCCCTACAAGAAAAAGCGCAGACGGGTCGAGTGTTTCGGGAAGCCTTTTGTTCAAAGGAACCTATGTAAATATTCAAAATGTAGTTTTAGGGTATACTTTACCTAATGAAATTGCAAACAGGGCCAACATTAGCAATTTACGTGTATACATGAGTGTACAGAATGCTTTCTTTATTACAAAATACCCAGGTTACAATCCTGAAGTCAACTATCAGGGAAATTCTGCTTTGTCACAAGGCATAGACAGAGGAGCATATCCTTTGGCAAGAACCATCTCTTTAGGTATCAATTTAGCATTGTAAACAGCTCTCAATCATGAAAAAAATAATTAATCTACTTATAATAGCGACACTCCTCGTTTCCTGCTCGGAAGAATTCCTTGACAGACAACCTGAGGATGCACTTTCTACGGGGGCATTTTACAATAACGCCTCTGAAATCAAAGCAGGCCTAATGGCATGTTATTCTCCTTATCAGAATATCTATTCTCGTTCTGAGGTACCACAATACCTGGAAATCATATCTGATGATGCGAAAGATGTCTTGTGGCAAAGCAATGACTACTTGTTCAAAAAGAATACTGGAAACTCCCGACCAAACTTTTGGAGAGACCATTACAAAGTCATTGTTAATTCCAATAACATTATTAATATCATTGAGAATTATACTCCTTTGAATAGTAGTGAGGAAGAATTGGTAAAAGTATACAAAGGAGAAGCAAAATTCCTTAGAGCCTTAGCCTATTTCAATCTTGTACGTCTTTATGGAGATGTTCCTAAAATCGTAGAAAGACTGGATGATCCTACCAAAGCAATCGGTATTGGAAGAACTTCAGCTACTGAAATATACAATTCAGTTATCATTCCTGATTTAGAAGCAGCTATTGCTGATTGTCTTAAAAAAGGTGATGCTGGTCTTCAGGGAGAAGAAGCACGAGCGACTAAAGGTGCTGCCATGACCATTCTTGGTAAAGTTTATTTAACATTGAAAAACCACTCCAAAGCTGAAGAGGTTTTGAAAAGATTGATCGTAAGCAAAGAAGCTGGTGAATATTCACTATTAAGTGACTTTTCACAAATCCATAAAATGGACAACAAGTTTAACGATGAATCCATTTTTGAAATCAACTACAATGCTTCTTTGGGTCAGCCTAACTTCTTATTCAAATGGATGACCAACGAGAACGGATACCTTTATGGAATCGCTTCAGGCGGTGGACCAGTGATTATGTTTAACTTAATGGAAGATTTCGTTGAGGACAATGACTGGATAGGCGAACCAGACTGGACTAGATACAATGCAACGCTTGATTCAGGATTATTGGAAGGTGGTAGCCCTGAATTACAACCATGGCCTAAAAAATTCACTCCAGAAACAAGCACACTAGCCCAATACAATATAACTGGAACTGATTACAATTACATGGTAACCAGGTATGCTGATGCCCTTTTGATGTATGGTGAAGCATTGGTTGGCAATAACAAGGCAAGTGAAGCCCTACCCTACTTTAATATGGTTAGAGAAAGAGCTGGACTTAATGGCTTGACCGTTGACCAATTGGACATAGACCGAATTCTACATGAAAGAAGACTAGAATTGGCTTTTGAAGGACATAGGTATTTTGACTTAGTAAGAACAGATAAAGCGGTGGAAAAAATCTCTTGGGCACTTATGACCATCGTTGGTTATGATGCCAGAATATTTACCACGGAACCAATAGAAGAATACCAACTTTTATTGCCTATCCCTGTAGGAGAGATTCAAAAAGACGCTTCTCTTAATCAAAACCCTGGTTATTAATAAACTTAGCAGCGAGCTTCTGAATTCAATTTGAAACTTGAAATTCAGAATTGTATTTGCTACTAATTAAATTTTAAGAAAATGAAAAAGATAAATAATATAGTAATTGTGGGGATTTTAGCTCCATTTATTTTCTTCTCCTGCCTGCAGGAGGACATAGTACCCGTACCAACTGTCAGAGACGTAAAAATGTACATGACAGATATTGAAGGAAACGATTCGTTGATATCTAATCCTACCGCCAATAAATCATTCCGTTTTGTGGTGGATACTGATGCAGATATCGCTACTGTATGGCCTGGAGGAGAACGTCGAATCATGAAAAAAGTGAATACTGAAACAGATTCATTGGACATGTTTGGTCATCCTGTCCTTATCGTAAGTGATTATTATATGGATTACGGCTTGGTAAAAGCAAGAGGTTTTAAAACCGCACTTGGTGAGACTGGCTGGTATACTTCTTATACCTATAAAGCAAGTGGAGACTTTGACTTAACGATAGTTGTTACCAATCATGGTTATAATAGCGCTGACTACAAACAGGTAGTGCATGAAGCTGGAACAATTACGGTATTGGAAGAATAATCTAACAGTCTAATTGAATATAAAAAGAGCCCTTTTCCTATGACTTGGAAAAGGGCTCTTTTCTTAATTGTCAGTTGGTAAAACTAAAATAGGCAAATGTTTTTCTACCAAATGGTAACCAACTAAAAATCAAATTACTACAAAGGGTTTAGCCAAGTTTAAAAGATACTTCCCCGCCCATCAAAGGATCGGAAATGCTGTCTAAGCCCAACTCTAAACGACCACAATACCTTCTGCTAAAGGTAGTATTGCCTATGGTCCTTAAGGTAAAATCATACCAGCCCTTGCTCTTAGAAGTAGACACTCGAATTGCTTGCTTCTCACCGGCCAAAACTGTTATGGAATTCTTTCCGTGATTGTAGGCATTGTCTCTCACTTCTATAGTAAGCTTTCCCTGGGAAGTGTTTTCCATTTCAATATTGTAATAGCCAGTATTACTTTTAGTATCCAGGCTATAGAAGGAGTTTAAAGACAATTTAGGATCATTTTTATTTCCTTTAAACTCTCTAAAGAAACCATTTGGCCCATATACTTGCAAATGATAGGTATTACCTTCAAATGCATCCAAAGGCCATATATAATTCAGGCTATCTCCTGCTTTCACTGCAAAAGACCAGTTTTTAGCATTTTCAAATGTATTGGATTTCGGGTCCTTATAGCCTCCTGGAGCATATACGGTAAAAGGAGCACCAAGTGCTTCTTTACCGAACTTCTTATCGGAAGCGCTTAAATCTAGCACTATTGCATCGTGAGAACGGTTAAATTCCCCTTCCACATACAACTCATAGGCAAGCGCATTGGAGGGTTTGGTTCCCGGCTCTTGTTTAGGCATCAAGGGCGATTGCAGATGGGTATTGTTAACTTGACTTATCTCAGCGTCAGTCAACACTTTAAAATTGTCTGGAATGTCCTTATAGCTAGCGTTCAGAATCTTTTTAACATGCCCTTCCATGGTTAAGAAATCAGGCAAGTCAATTTTCTCACCATTATAAGGCCTAAAAACAGAAGTAAGGTCACCACTCACAGTACGTCTCCAAGAACTAATATTGTCTTCTTTAATCTTTTTACCTGTTTTATGGGATAACAACTTTTCCATAAACATAATTGTAGAAGATATATCAAAAACTTCCGAATTCACCCAGCCCCCTCTACTCCAGGGTGAGGCAACAATTAGAGGCACTCTATATCCCAAACCTACCGGACTTTCACGAACATCTTCAGCATCCATTCCTGGATAATTTTCTTCTTGTTCTTTAAATACAAATTCAGTTCTGGCATCTATGCCTTTGGATACTTTTCCTGCACTTGGGTCATTCGGTTTTGGTGGAACAAATGGTGGTACATGATCAAAATAACCATCATTCTCATCGTAATTCAGTATAAATATCGTCTTTTTCCAAACCTCTGGATTCTTTGTTAGAATTTCTAGAGCTTCAGAAACATACCAAGCACCATACCAAGGAGCAGAAGGGTGATCAGAGAAATTCTTTGGGGCTACTAAATAGGAAACAGTTGGAAGATTTCCAGAATCAACATCTTTCCTAAATTCGTAAAATATATCTCCTTTAGGAATTTTTGTTGACCTTTTTTCGCCATCTTCTTCATACTCCAGCATCTCCGTTTTGTGGTAATCCGGATCTGCGATATTCGTCGTGAAAGCACGCTGATGCATTTCCTTTTCTCTAGGAGAAAGTTTTTCAAAGGCTTCAGGCCCAAATTTTTCTATAGACTCATTTACAAATTCAATGGCCTCTTTTTTAGATGCTATTGCTTTTCTTATATCCGCTTTGTCAGTTTCTACCGCATTTGAGAGAGAAACTTCCAATTTGGCAATGTCGCCTGGGAGTGTTTTTTGTTTGTGCTTTAAAAACTCATAATGACCAGGTGTATAGCGAACCTCAAATTGCTTGAACCATTCCAGGTTATTGTCAGTAAAATTGGACAACCAAGATCGGTCATCTCCTTCAAGCATAGTGGATAAACTCACCTCATTCTGGTATACCTTCCAAGGAATACCATTGTCTTGTAAGCGATCCGGGAAAGTTTTCCAATCGACTTCTTTGCCATAGGTATGTTCGCCATTTCGCACTAGAGGTTTTTCCCCAACCTTACCTACAGTTTTACCTGCCCAGTGAAAGTTTCTGTTGGTAGTGGTGCCTGTAAGCGCCCCACAAAAATGCTGGTCACAAACGGTAAATGCATCCGCAAATGCATAATAAAATGGGATGTCTTGTCTTTCATAAAAACCCATGGTCATGGGAACATGTCGGTACTCTTTTCTACCTGGTCTTTTGGCTTCTATCCAACCATCATATTTACCATTGTTCCGCGCATCCACTTGATTCTCCCAAGAGTGAGGAATATCACTCATCCAGGTCGCTTTGGTCTCATTTATATTAAACCTAAAAGGCGCAAAAGCATTTCCTTTATTGTCTCTTTGTAACCAAACTTTGTCTTTATTAGGCAATGAAATAGTTCTTGGGTCATTAAAACCCCGAACACCTTTTAATTTCCCAAAACAATGGTCAAACGACCTGTTTTCCTGCATTAACAATACTACATGCTCTGCATCTTTAAAGGTTGTTCCTGGATCAGGATTAATTGCCATAGCTTTTTCTATAGAAGCGGGTAAAACACCCCAAAGCCCTAGTCCCCCAGAAAAAAGTGCCGCTTTCTTTAGAAAATCTCTTCTATTCTCATTCATAATTTAAATACGATATAAAACACATTAATTAAATCTCAAACTGGATTCAGGTATTCGTACTAACTAAGGGTAAATCGATAAGCTTAAGTATCCAAATATTTTTCCACTCATGGGTAAAATTAAAATTTTACTGTGAAAACCATAGAGAAAGATTATTGTCAAATGGTTAATTCTCCACTTAGCCAATGGTTTTGTTAATAAGTGAACTTAATAAAAATCAAAAACATTTTCATCTAAACTAAAACTTATTTGGCCTTTAAAGAGAGAAAACTAACCTCTCAATTGGTAAGCCTTAGGTTGGGTAAAGGCCCGAATCCCCATATAGGACAAGGTCACTCCCATACCAGAATTCTTTCTTCCTGTCCATGGTAAATTTGGACTTACTCTGTCACAACAGTTCACATAAACGGTTCCAGTTGGTAATTCTTCAACCAATTCTTTCGCTCTTAATTCATTTCCTGAAAATACTGCAGCGGTCAGCCCATAAGCCGTATCCTTCATAAGTTCTAAGGCTTCCTGGTCATTTTTTACTTTCTGAATCCCTATTATTGGCCCAAAAGACTCTTCCTTCATAAGGTCCATGCTATGGTCCACATTTGATAAAACAGCAGGAGTCAAGTAATAACCTTTATCTCCCCATCTTTCTCCTCCATACAGAACTTTAGCTCCTTTATTTTTAGCATCTGCTATCTGGGAAAGAATGACATCCAATTGATCAGCTCTGGTGAGCGGTCCTATAAACGTGCCCTCTTCCATAGGGTCACCGATTTTATAAGTGGAAACTTCGTCCACAAAAGCAGCTACAAACTCATCGTAAATCTTTTCATGCACATATACCCTTTCAACAGCACAACAGCTCTGACCATTATTGTAAAAGGCGCCCTCAGCAGCATTTATTGCTGCTTGTTTCACATCTGCCACATCTTCCATCACATACAAAGGATCTTTACCTCCTAATTCCAACTGCACAGGCACCAATTTGGAAGCCACCTTTTGGGCAATGTATTTACCTGTTTTATAAGATCCTGTGAAGAAATAGCCATCCAAATCTGCCTCCAACAACATCTCTCCCACTTCAGCTCCACCAATAAAGCATCCAAAAGCATTTTTAGGAATTCCAGCTTCCCAAAGTAAATCTCTAAATTTAAGCCCTGTAAGTGAGGCAAACTCTGAGGGTTTATAAGCAACAGCATTTCCTGCCAATAACGCATATAAAAACACATTGTATCCCACATTGTATGGGAAATTCCAAGCAGAAATATTGGCTATAACACCAAGTGGCTCAAAGGTAATTTCCTCTCGTGTAGCTCCCTCTTCAGTAATGATCTCCTTCTGCAACCACTTGAGTGCATCCTTCCGGATATGGTCAATTCTATTTTGGGCCCCTTTGATTTCATTTATAGCTTGTTGAATAGGTTTGCCCGTCTCCAAGGATAGGATCTTCGCCAGTTCATCTAGGTTTTCCATCACAAGGTCACCGTACTTTATAATTATCGCTACTCTTTCTTCCAAGGGCACTTTGGCCCATATTTTTTGTCCTTCAATTAAAGCAGCTATTTTATTGTTTACCTCTACAGGGGTATCCTCAGTTAGCTTTTCAATTGTACTTCCAGTAGCAGGGTTGATGATATCCATTTTTTATTGTCTTTTAACTTTTTCTATAAAATAATCGTACAGTTTTAGGGGATCTAAAAGAGGTGCCCCCTTTCCTACTGAAAACTCAGGGTGCCATTGTACTCCCAAGGCATTTCCATCCTTGTTTTGTAAGGCTTCTACAATGCCGTCTTCCTTACTCAAGGCCAATATCTCCAAACCATCACCTACTTGTTTTACCCCCTGATGATGCACAGAATTCACTACAGCCCGATCCACACCTTGGTAGATCTCATCAAGGGTTTTGCCCTTTTCAATTACGATTTCGTGTATTAATGCATCGTATTTATCAGCATCCCTATGCTGAATTGCAGTTGGTTTTTGCGTAGCAATGTCTTGAAACAAGCTTCCACCAAAATACACATTCATCAATTGAAATCCTCTGCAAATGGCAAAAATAGGTTTTCCTTTTTGGACAGCATAATCCATTATTCTTAGCTCATAGGCATCCCTATAAGCATCTCCCAACCACTTCCCTGGAACTATTGGGGTTTCATTGTAAGTTTCAGGAGCTAAATCGGTTCCTCCCTGAAAAACAAAGCCATCAAGTTCATCCAAAATCTCACCTAACTGGTTAATAGGAAGATCAGGTAATAAAACAGGAAGAATGCCTTTTTGGGATACGTAATTAAACATATCACATTCTACATAGGCTAAATTTTTAGGCCCAAAGACAATCCTTGTGGGCTCTTTATACATGAAACATGCACTAATTCCTATCTTTAGCATATTCTATAGGGCCTTCTCATAAATGGATTTAAAGTCAGCTTCAGTTACTGGTTTGGGATTATTTGGATGACAGAAATCCGCAATCGCTAATGAAGCTAAGGTATCAATATGCTCATTTTTCACCCCTATTTCCGATAGTTTTGCAGGCAGCCCTAATTTCTTATTCAAATCGTTGATATAATTTATAAAGTTTTTGCCTTCTCCTTGTTTGAGTCCTATCATTAGTCCCATTTGCTCATACCTGTCTTCAAATCCTTCATAGTTAAATTCCAACCCATGTGGCAGGTTAATGGCATTGGCCAAGCCGTGGTGGGTATCCAATAAACTGGACAATGGGTGCGCCAAGCTATGTACTATGCCCAATCCTTTCTGAAAAGCAATCGCTCCCATCATGGAAGCCATTAACATTTTACTTCTAGAGAGCAAGTCAGGTTTTAAGGTTGCTGTTTCTATGGATTCACCTATTAACTTAATTCCTTCAAGGGCAATACCACTACACATAGGATTCCAGTTTTTGGAAAGGTAGGCCTCAATATTATGAGTAAGTGCATCCATGCCAGTAGCTGCGGTTACAAAAGAGGGCAAATCCATTGTAAGTTCTGGATCTGCGAATACTATTTTGGCCATAAGTGTTGGTGCAAATAGGATTCTTTTCTTCTTACTCTCATTTTCTGAGATGATAGCGCTTCTTCCTACCTCACTTCCTGTTCCAGAAGTCGTAGGCACAGTAATAAAATGTGGGATTGGCTCCGTCACATACTTATCTCCACCAATCAGGTCATCGTAATCAAACAAGTCTCTGTGGTGATTGATACTTAAAGCAATGGCTCTTGCCACATCCAAGCCCACTCCTCCTCCTATACCTATAATCGTATCTCGGTCCGTTGATTGATACAATTCTTTCCCTTTAAGCACATCCGTCTTAACTGGATTTTTATGAACATCTGAAAAAACTTCAACTGACAGACCTGATTGGCTTAGTTCTTTAACTATATTTTTAAAAAACCCAAGTTCCCTTACTATAGGATCAGTAACCAATAACGGTCTTTTTAATTGGTTTTGTTTAAGATAATCAGGCAATTCACTGATAACCCCTACTCCAAATCGGATGGTCGTAGGAAAACTAAAATTAAATTTTTGACGAATGTCCATTTTTATAAATGAAAATATTAGTGATAAACTTGAGATATAACGGTCAAAGCCGAAATTCTTTTTCTGATAAAATCGATTAACAACCAATTGACGCTCTACTTATTCATTTAATTGAACTAAGCTATCTAGCACAATCACCTGGTTGATTTAAATGCTCACCAACTATTTTGGGGTTTATTGCTTTCCTTTAATTAAATGATTTCAAAATAGCGTTTCCTTTCCCAATCAGTAACCTTAGATGCGAATTCCCTGCATTCCCATTCTCTGGTTTTACAGAAATGGTCTACAAAGTCCTCCCCAAATAAGGATTTTGCGATGGCTGAATTTTTCATTGCTTCAGTGGCTTCTTTAAGGGAAGTTGGTATTGACCCATTGGTATAATCCTCATAGCCATTCCCTATTGTGGCTGGCTTGTCCAACTCCAATTTGTGTTTGATCCCATATAACCCAGAGGCAAGGCAGGCAGACATAGCCAAATAAGGGTTTACATCTGAGCCTATTACACGGGTTTCCAATCTCGTTGATTTGGCACCGCCGGATAGCACCCTCAAGGCAGTTGTTCTATTGTCTCTTGCCCAAGTCAAGGTAGTTGGGGCCCAAGCACCTTCTACCAACCTTTTATAACTGTTGATAGTGGGTGCAAACATGGGTAAAATATGAGGTAAACAATGCAATTGCCCAGCTATATATTGTTGCATAAGTGTACTCATGCTCCACTTGCCATTGGCATCATAAAACAGGTTGTTTTTAAGATCTTTGTCCCATATACTTTGGTGTACATGCCCACCATTCCCTGGAAGTTCTTCAGACCATTTCGCCATAAATGTGGCCATTATTCCATGTTTATATGCAATTTCTTTTACACTACTTTTAAACAAGGCCGCACGGTCTGCTGCTAATAAAATATCACTGTATTGAATTGCGGCTTCATATACACCTGGGCCGGTTTCTGTATGTAAACCTTCTAATGGAATGTCAAACTGATGGCAGAGATCAAAAAGATCATTGAAAAACTCACTTTTTAATGACGATCTTAGAATGGAGTACCCAAACATACCAGGGGTTAAAGGCTTTGTATTTTCACAACTACCACTACCATATCCTTCTGGTGTACTTTCGAAATTAAACCATTCAAACTCCTGAGAAAACTGAGGAAAAAAGCCTGCCTCAAATGTTTGTTGTTGGATATTCTTCAATAAAGTCCTAGGACAAACCAATGCTCCATTCTCTTTGTCATTGCTAAAATCAGCCAAGAAAAATGGGAGATCATCTTCCCAAGGTATTTTTCTAAAGGTAGAAGGGTCAATTTCCGCCTGGAAATCTGGATAACCAGTGTGCCACCCAGTGACAGAAACGTTGTCATAAGATTTATCTTCTACATCCCAGCCAAATACCACAGCACAGAATCCCATGCCCCCATCTAAAATTGAAAAGAATTTGTCCAATGAAACCACCTTACCCCTCAAAACCCCATCAATATCAACAATAGCCAGTTTTACCTTATTAAAGGAACTGTTCTTTAAACTTGATTTTACTTCTTCTTTACTAAATTTCATGAAGTTTTTGTCTTGTTAAGGAATAATACAAAAAATAAATAAGCCCCTAAAAGCATGGCGAAAAATAATAAAGCCAGATTAAAATTATAAATGATCATTGCGATTAAAGATAAACTGGCAATTATCAAGGCCACTAAAGGAAATAAGGGATAATAGGGTACTTTAAAAGGTCTTTCTAAATCAGGTTCCTTTTTCCTAAGTTGAAGAAAAGCAAGCATGGACAATATATAAAGGCATAAAGCACCAAATACGGCAATAGTAATGATCTCTCCCGTTTTCCCCGTAAATAGCGCGATAATTCCAATAACCATATTGAAAAACAAAGCATTTACCGGGGTTTTAAACTTTTTATTTACTTTTCCGATGGCTTTGGGTGCATATCCTACCCTACCAAACTCAAAAGTAGTACGACCCGCAGCAAGTATGATCCCATTAAATGAAGCTACTAGTCCAAATAATGCTATAAAAGCGAGTAAATGATAATACATTTGATTGTCTCCCATTACTAGCCCCATGGCCAATGGAAGAGGAGAATCAGAAGCTACACCTGAACCATCTGGATAAACAATGGCTTCCCAACCACCAACTCCTACTGCAGCCATAAATGTAATTACACATAAAATAACCAATGTTAGCAAGGCAAAGCCGAATCCTTTAAGAATATTTTTTTGAGGATTTATGGTTTCTTCAGCAACATTTGCGACTCCTTCGATGGCCAAGAAAAACCAAATTGCAAATGGAATGGCAGCCACAATTCCCATGTACCCATTAGGAAGTGCATTGATCTGTAAGTTTTCTACTTTAAACGCTGGCAAAGTGACTCCTGCGAAAAACAACAAACCGATGACCGCAATAATGGTAATAAACAGCTCAAATGTAGCAGCAACCTGTAGCCCTATAATATTAAGACCAGTAAAAATAAGGTAAGCCACCACCCCTATCAGTAAAGCATCCAGTTCAGGGAAAAAGATACCAAAATAGGCCCCAATAGCCGAGGCAATGGCTGGAGGGGCGAAAATAAATTCAATGTTTTGCGACATTCCTGCAAGGAAGCCTAAATGTTTTCCCAAGCCTCGCTCGGCATAAGAAAAAGCACCTCCAGCTTTAGGAATAGCACAGGCCATCTCAGTGTAACTAAACGTAAAGGTGACATACATGATAATAATAAAAAATATGGCAATACCAGCTCCTAATGTTCCTCCCTCTGCTAGGCCTAAATTCCAGCCAAAATAATTGCCAGAAATTACATACCCCACTCCCAAACCCCATAACATAAAAGGACCTAAGGTCTTCTTTAATTGATCTTCTTTGTCGTTTGTTTTTTGATCCATATAAACTTTACTTTTGGAATAGAAAAAGGGCTACCTATTAATTGAAGTTATACCAATAAAACATCCTTTAGAACTTTGATTGTATTTTTTTCAATAAGCACCTCCTAAAATTAGAAATTATTTTGATTTTCAACTTAATTGATTAAAATAATTTAAATAAAAAAATGATATCCCGTAGCGTAAATCAAATCCTGATTTCCCATGTAATTCCACAAAAACTTGGTATAAGCAATTAATATCCTGATTTAAAAATGTCAATTAAAACTGCAAAAAGTTAAAGCCATTGTATTCATAAAATACTGAATAACAGAAAGGTAAATAGAGCAATTGAAAACACAAGTATAATTCAAAAAAAAATCATATAACTTTTAAAAATGGACACCAATAGAGTGGTTTTAAAATAATCCTAGGACTGCCAATTTTTTTTTGAATTATAGGCAGCAGAACCTTGTTAATAAAAATAGTTAAATAGAAAAAGGTATAAATCTTACCTGCATACAAGGAAAGTAATGTGTTCCAATGAATATTAATCCATTGGAAGATTTTAGCTTGGTACTTGGCTGTAAATAGAAAGTAGCAATATTTGACTTTCTTTTAGGTGAACCCCCTCAAATAACAGATTAACGCTTAAATTTTGAGGTGAGGGATTTATATAATACTGAGAAAATAACGACTCTGTATTTAAGAAAATAGAAATAAATTAACAGAATAATGCATATCGCAATTTCAGGAAATATTGGAAGTGGTAAAACTTCATTGGCTGTAAAACTAGCTGCCCACTATGGTTGGCAAACAGAATTTGAATCTGTAGAAGATAATCCGTATTTATCAGATTTTTATAAGGACATGACCAAATGGTCTTTTCACTTACAGGTTTTCTTCCTTCAAAGCCGAATTAACCAGGTGAAAAGAATCCAGCAAAACCCGACTTCTACCATTCAAGATAGAACCATTTATGAGGATGCGCATATTTTCGCTGCTAACCTCTATGAATCCAATTTGATTTCTAAAAGGGATTATGAAAATTACAAAGGCCTCTACCATTCTATGGCTAACTATATCAAACCTCCAGACTTATTGATTTATTTAAAAGCTGATATTCCCAAATTGGTAGATCAAATTGAAAAAAGAGGTAGAAATTACGAAAGAAGCATCCAAATAGCTTACTTGAAAAATCTAAATGACCTCTATCAAAAGTGGATTACCGAATATAACCTTGGAAAGCTACTTGTAATAGATGTCAACAATATGAATTTTGTTGATAATCCAGAAGATTTTTCAATAATAGTAGAGAAAATTGACGGTGAACTATTTGGCCTATTTAATTAATCCATTTTTCTAAGCAACCAAGATCCTATTACACGCAAAGTCTCTGCGTTTGGCCTTAGTAATAATTTGTCTATCCGTTGAAGCTTACCTCCAATCATTAGGTTTTCGTAAGAAGGAATTCTGATTAGCTTAAAACCCTGTAATCTACTAATAAGATCGTATTGTAAATCATTGTAAGCATTTAACTTCCAACCTGAGGAACCATTACCTGTGAGGTCAGGAGCTTCTTCACTTCGTCCAAAGCATCGTGAGGCAATAGGTGGTCCATTCCAAATACGCTCCTGTGAACCTGAAATCAAGCATTCTCTTTCGAATGTTCTACACATTCGGAGATAGCTTTGGTGCCAGGTATAATTAAATAAAGAATAAACCTCAGCTTTTAAGGTTTTAAGTCTGTACCGATTAAAATGATTAGCATCATCATAAACAAATAAAAACTTCCCAATTTTAATATCCACTTTTAGCTGGTTCAACAGCGGAAAGTCTCCCTCTCCGTCAAGCTCTTTATAAGCCTCCAACAATAAACCTTCCCCTTTACCTTCTATAAGACTTTTTTTGATTGGGACGTGAAAATCAATTTCGTAAGTTGCCTCAATTTCTTCCAGGGCCTTTATCAATTGATCTATTTTTTGATGATGCATTTAGTTGAATTAAAAATTACTGTGGAAAAAAGGCTTAAATTAGGTGACTATTCGTTTTCAATTCTCTCTTTTAAATTTGGCTTTGACCCTGGAAATGTTGTCTTTGTAGACATATCATAACCAATCCAAAGCATTATAACTAAAAATATAAGTCCAAAAATCAAAAAAACCACCTTGTTCCTATTCATAATTGCATCCAATTTTATATTTAATTCAAATCAAGAATCTCAAAAAATAGTTCCATGGAGGCTTATACTTTTAAAGTACTAAATGCCGTTGTATTATGAGATATAAGCAGAACGAAAAATTGGCTGTAAGCCACAAAAATTAACATTTATCTGAAAAAAAAAATAATTATTTGTTAAATTTAAGTTTTCCAGCTCTATTTTTGCGTTGGACTATGATACTTATAGTTCATTGTGTAAATTTACGTTTATCAACCTATTTCATAAAACCTACTGTATGTACAAACAGATCAAACCAGATATGATCTATCATTATTTCGATCAGGATATTGAACTTATCCATGAAATTATAGAATTGGTTTTGGAACTGAACGTACAAGATTTGAAAAATCTGATGCCCTTATATGAAGAGGGTCAAATTAGTATAATCAAAAAGAAGTTTCATAAATCTAAGCCCGTCTTCAGTTTATTGGGGGCTAATAATTTAAATAAAAGCATTTCAGCACTGGAATATGACCTTAATGATCAATTTCTAGAAAAGTATCCTTTTTTACTTAAAAATCTGAATGAGCTTGAAGAAGACCTTAACTCTTTTCTAAAAAGGTCTCATCATTAATTGGCATTAACTGCCTCCTACTTTTCCTGATTTTTTCATCGTCTATTACATTAAAAACCTTAGACCAATATGCTTAAAATGATTAAGTCATCATTCTCTTCTCGATCACAATTTTTTATCTTTAGTATTTCCATTCTGCTGACAATTTCCTGTTTACCCCAAAAGCATAAACTAGGTTTATTGGGTGAAAAAGCCATGGTGGTCAGTGCTCATCCTTTGGCTTCTGAGGTAGGTAAAGACATTCTCTTACAAGGGGGAAATGCTGTAGATGCGGCTATTGCCGTCCATATGGCACTGGCCGTGGTGTACCCACAGGCGGGAAATTTAGGTGGCGGTGGATTTATGGTAATCCGAGAAAAAGATGGTGAGGTCCATTCACTTGATTACAGGGAAAAAGCACCTCTAACAGCAAGCAGAGACATGTACCTAGATGCACAAGGTAACCCTCAACCTGAAATAAGCCAAAATGGTCACTTGGCTTCAGGAGTACCTGGATCTGTAGATGGAATGGTAAAAGCCCATGAGAAATTCGGATCACTTCCGTGGAGTGCATTGATAAATCCTGCCATTATCTTGGCTGAGGATGGCTTTAATTTGACAGAGGTGGAAGCAAATTTTCTCTCTTCCTATTCCGGAAATTTAAAAAAATATTCTACCATAGACCCTGTACATTATACAGGTAATACATTCAAAGCAGGTGATAAATTGGTTCAAAAAGAACTTGCCAATACGCTTAAATTGATTCGAGACCATGGTCGTGAAGGATTCTATGCTGGCGAGGTAGCTGACCATTTAGTTGCAGAAATGAGAAGGGGTGGGGGCTTAATAAGCCATGAGGACCTTGAGAAATACCAAAGCATATGGAGAAAACCGCTAACTGGAAATTATAAAGATTACCGCATAATTACCATGGGTCCTCCTAGTGGTGGAGGAATTATTCTGCTTCAGATGCTAGGCATACTTGAAAACCATAAAATCTCTAAAAACAAGTTTAGTGATTACCTTCATCTGAAAACGGAAATGGAGCGCAGAATTTATGCCGATCGGGCTGAATACATGGCCGATGCTGATTTTTATCCGGTCCCAGTTGAGCAGTTGGTAGCTAAGGAATATTTGAAAGAAAGGTTTCGAAATTTCAATCCTGATAAGGCCACACCTTCAACGGAAATCAAAGCAGGTGACCTTCTTCAAGAGAGCGAGGAAACCACCCATTTTTCAATTGTTGACCAGGAAGGCAATGCTGTATCCAGTACAACTACCCTAAACGGAAATATGGGATCGAAAGTCCTAGTAGCCGGAGCTGGCTTTATCTTAAACAATGAGATGGATGATTTTTCTATAAAACCTGGTTTTCCTAACATGTTTGGTGTTCTCGGAGGCGAAGCGAACAAAGTAGAGCCAGAAAAAAGGATGCTTAGCTCCATGAGCCCCACCATTTTGGAAAAAAACGGCAAATTATTCATGGTTGTAGGGACGCCTGGAGGCTCCACTATTCCTACCTCAGTTTTTCAAGCCATAGTAAATGTGATCGAATTTGACATGGGAATGCAAGAATCAGTCAATGAAAACCGCTTTCATAGCCAGTGGAAACCGGATTGGATAAGCTATGAAAAAGGGGATTCAAACGAGCCCATTTTGAAGGAGCTAAGGGCTAAAGGACATGAGCTTAAAGAGCGAAATGCTATCGGAAAGGTTGATGCCATCCTTGTTCGAGAAGATGGGACCCTGGAAGCTGGGGCTGATTACAGAGGTATGGATTCGGCTGCAGGTTTTTAGGTTACAATGAAATCATCTTTTGGCCTCACACAGCCTCACAAAATGAGGACTTGTTCCAGGTATACGCTCAATTATATTTCTAGCCTCCAAATCCAGCTTTACTGAAACGAGGTACCAAGGAACCGAACCATCAAAACTATCCTTCAATGTAGCAATGGCTAATTCATTAAGTTCCTTATAAGAAATCTCATTTCTTTCCTCAAGGGTTTTAAGTATAAATGTTCTAATTAGATTGTATTTAGAAACCAAAATATTAACCCCTTTCTTGCCTTTAGGGTGCAAAGTCAATAGCCTGTCTTTCATATAGATTCAGTTGATTTTTTTAATTCTATTCTTGAAGAAACAATACCGACAAAGTTATTTAAATTTCATTTCCCACTTTCATAGGTTTAATCCCCCTATCTTAAGTTTTTAAGGCTCTTTAAAACTGATGTTTAATAGGGCTAAATATTGCCTAAATTCAATCCTCAACTGGTTTCATTAGGATTTGATTGTTCTATTTTTTCTTCGGATAAAAGTATTACTCTTTTAGCAAATCCTTAATTGCCTTCATCAGTACACCTTCCACTTCAGGAGCAACATTTGATGCGCGTTCACTGACCTCATATCCTCCTTTTTCATAGGCCAAAGTAGTTCCTATATAACCTGGACCAAGATCACCATAGGCGGCCATAGTTACAAACAGGTCCGGACGTTCGGCTTTAGCCGCAAGCTGATACTCAACAAATAGCTCTCCAGGCATATGTAAAAGTCTTGCATCATTAAGGCTAAGACACATGACATCCAAGGTTTTTCCAGCTTGGGACCTGCGCAACCAAGCCATTTTACGTGCATTCCCGCTACTTTTCTTTAATAATTCATTACTTTTCTTTAACTCTCCTTGCATTTTGTACAAGTATTTTGCCGGAGGTAGGGCCACTTTCTCCACAGTCCAAGAAACCCTTGCGGCTGTTATTGGTTCTCGCTTTGTTGATTCCCATGCTTTTTTCATTCCTGTTGCCAGCCGCTCCGCTAAGATCAAACGATTTTCGTGGGAACCATCATTGTACTTACCTGCAGCAATATTTCCTCCTGCTCCGTTAAAATGGGCATGAAGGGCATCGGGAACAGCCAATTGACGTAAAAACCTGGCTACCCCTACAAAATCAGGATTAGGGATCCCCGTACGGTAATAACTCTGTGGATGGGAAGCATAATAGCTAAAAATAGCAACCGGCTTGTCTTCATTCCAAAAACTAACAAGTGACAGTTCAGGATCAATCAATCCTTCAGGTTCAGCATGCAAAACGGGATCTTTGGTTGATGACATACGCGTAACCCTTACTTTTCCATCAGGTCCATAAATATTTCTGTTTGAGGCCACTTTTTCTACAATTGCTTTACCTAAACCTATATGGGTAACCGGCTTCGTATCGGACAAAGAACTTTTAACGGCAATGGTTAACCGACGCAGGGCTTCTCTAGGGAAAGTACCATCAAATTGGGTAGGGTTGATATTTGCTGGGTCCATACCGGCTTCAATAAGAATCTGTTCTGCACCTGCATCAAACCTAGGTGCATCATGCTGGTGCACCACGCTCACAGCGATCCGATTAGGAATAGAGCCAACAGCCGCTGCCAATGCTCTTTTGAATTCATCCATACCCTCATTGCCAATGGCCAGCCAATCTATGGAACACATAACAATAGGCAATCCAGCCCCCTGCAACACTATCCCCTTAGCCCTTAAACCTAAGTCCCATTTGTTTATGGTTACATCATAAGCCAAAGGACTTCCTACTGGTGGAGTAACATCTATGTCAAAAGTGGATAGACGAAGTCCTTCTACTGGTTTTTCTTGGGGTTCATTGTCGTATTTAAAATTGACTTTTCCTTCCACTTTGTGTATTTGAAAGGAAAAAAGAGAAAGCAGGATAAGTAGGACTGATAAGCTTACATTAACACTTTTCATACTTCTAAGAATTTATTATTCATTACTAAAACTATTGTTTCACTACCACAGCTTGATGCTGTACCAATTGCTAAGCAAAAAGGAGAAACCCACAGGTTTCTCCTTTTAAATTTAGGTCCAAATTAATGCTAAGAAAATTAAAACTAACTTGAATAAAGGGCATTTTTCCTTTTCTCATCAATTCATGCATTTATCCTTGCTTAATAGCCAGGATTTTGAGGAAACTCAGCATCCACATTTAGGTCAATTTGTGCCTGAGGTATTGGCCAACGGAAGTTGTGTTCTTCAATGTCTGCTCCAGGAACTAGCGGGTTATCGTTATAAGCCCGTACCCTATCGAGAAGCATTCCAGTTCTTCTTAAGATAATAAGCCTCCATTCTTCACCATACAATTCTCTCACACGTTCGTCCAGTAAGAAATCCATGTCAATATCCGAAGGAGAAACAGGTGTAGCATGGGCACGTTCTCTCACTCTATTCACATCTTCTGCGGCCAATGCTTTATCTCCCAATTCCAAATATGCCTCTGCCCTTATTAGCAAAGTTTCAGCAAAACGTAATGCATACCAGTCCTTGTGGGTGATTCCTCCCCCTGAACGATTGGGTTGCAAGAAATAATTTAATGGATCCGTAAATTTAATGTGAATAGGGAAAATGATTTTACAAGTATCCGCTATTGGATCAGGTCTTGGTGGATCATAAAGGCTGAAATCAATTTTTTGTTTATCATAAGCTGATTCTGGTGAGTCATAATAGAAATTTCTCTTCAGGTTATGCTCAGCATTTCTAATATCAATGTCCCAATTGTCTTTCCATACATCATAATAAACCAGACTAGTACCTCTACCATTCGCTGTAGGTCGACCCAAAGTATCAGAATAGCCGGTATACATTCCATTATACAATTCACCCTGAAAACCTTTTTTACCATCAGGAGTCAAGCCAATGTCAAAATAACGAGGTCCGAAAATATAGGCACTTGCAATCTGTCCACCACCGATGATAAAAGGCTCTACCTGTATTACCCACATGGATTCTTTATTTTCAGGAAGGTTATGATTTCCGAAGCCAAAAAGGTCTAAAAACACATCCCCTGAGCCAAACACATCATTTCCAAGTTTAGTACCAAAACGACTTGTCATTAAATCATAATCATAATCTTCAATAACTCTTGTAGCCGCTTCCACCGCTTTTTCGAAATTATCCTGTTCAAGGTAAGTCTCTGCAAGGTAATGCCAAGCTGGACCTTGAGTAATTCGTCCCGGTGCATCTTCTTCACCTGGTTTTGGTAAATTATTCGCAGCATATTGAAAATCTTCAACCATCAAGTTGTGAATATCAGCTACAGGGTTTCTAATAAAATCTGCTTTAGCTGAATTAATCGGCTCGGTCAATAGCGGGATATCCCCGTAGGTAGAGACCAAATACCTGTAGGCAAATGCCCTGAAAAACCTTGCCTCGGCAATGTATTTATTTTTACCGGCTTCACCTTCTGCAAACACATCAGGATCAGCACTTTCCACTCTATCAATCAATACATTTGCCCATTGGATAATCTCAAACCCAACATTCCAAGTAGCAATTACATTTCTCCAAACAGGAGTCATGTCTGCATAAGAATTCAAATAAGAACCTCCTGGTCCCGGTGTTTCACCATTGTATCCCAAATCTGAACCATGAGTTGCCCAATTCATCACACCAAATTCACCGAATGAATAGTAGGCAGACCGTACTCGGTCATGAATAGCAGTAATACCTTGTAAAGCACCTGCTTCAGTTAAATATGCATTATCAGGCGAAAGAAAATCGAGGGGCTTTTCGTCTAGAATATCATCATTACAAGACGGAAATATAAACAGCGCAACTGCAGCAATCAGCAAGGATTTAACTGCAAGAAATTTTATATTTATGTTCATTGTTTTTTTATTTATCAGGTTGTACTTAATTAATTAAGCTGATTCTTATAAGCTAAGATTCAAACCTAGAATGAAATTTCTCATTAGTGGCGTATCACTAATACCAGTTTCTGGATCCCAACCTTGCCAATTTGTCCATACATAAGGATTTTTGCTAGAGACATAAACTTGTGCAGACTGTAACTTTAATTTATCCAAAAAGCTTTGTGTAAAAGTATACCCCAATGAAATATCCTGTAGCCTTACAAAACTCCTGCTTTGGTAAACTCCACTTTGACGAAGGGGTACATTATAAATCCCTGTAGTGTTGGTAGTAGGATTTTCAGGTGTCCAATAAGGATTTACTGCTGAATTATTCCTTCTATCCGGGAAATAAAAGAGTGGATTGATTATGTCAGCATTGTTAGACATATAATAATTTTTACCTCCCTGAATTGAATTTATAAATACCGAAAGGGTGAAATTATTGTAAGTAAAGCTGTTATTGAGACTGAATCTATAACTTGGAGATTCATATCCAATAACCTTTCTATCATTTGTAGGATCGATCTCTCCATCTTGATTTTGATCCACATAGCGAAACTGTCCTGGGTACCATCCATCTAAAGTGTTGCCACTAAAGAATTCTTCTTCGGTCCATACTCCTCCTGCCATTTCATAATCATATATAGCACTAAGCGATTCTCCAACAAACCAACCGTTCCCAATATCATTGTCATCTTCTCCACCATACAGCTTGGTGATTTTATCCCTATTAAGTGCGAAAGTAAAATTGGTTTCCCACCTAAGTGCTCCATCCATATTGATAGATTTCAAATCAAACTCAATCCCTTTGTTTTTTAACCCTCCTATATTTGTCCAGATATTTGCATAACCGGCAGCCCTTGGTAGTTGTCTTAAAACCAATACATCAGTTGTGTTTGCCGTATAAGCATTGACCGTACCAGTAATCCTGTTTTGCCAAAACCCAAAATCCAGCCCTAGGTTATAGGAAGTAGTGGTTTCCCAAGCCAAGTTTACATTTCCAAGATTACTCGGATATAAACCTATGGCTGTAGATTGCCCATAAACATAATACCTGGTACCCATTCTAGACAAACTTGAATAACGTCCTATTCCTTGGTTACCATTTTTACCATAAGAAGTCCTTAATTTAAGATAGACATCCATGTTATCAAGGAAAGGCTCATCTGTTAGTACCCAAGCCAAAGAGGCAGAAGGGAATGTTGCCCATTTATTGCCAGCACCAAATCCGGAAAAACCATCTCTACGTACTGTTCCTGTAAACATGTATCTGGATAGAAAACTATAATTGACACGTGCCATATAGGAAAGACTGTTTTCTTCATATGCAGAAGAACTTCCAGTAACAACCTCTGCCAAGCCAATATTATTATAGCCAAGGATTTCATTTTCAAAACCTGAAGCCGAGAGCGTTGAAGCATTACCTGTTCTTCCTTCTCTACTAAACAAGAAAGTAGAATTTACCTGATGATCTCCGAAGGTTCTCGAATAATTAATAATATTATTCAAATTCCAATCTCTGGATTCAGATGGACTTTTTATTGCCAATCCCCTATTGGAAACACCTGATGGGGTTGAACTTGAATGAAAAGTGTTGTTGTTTCTATTGGAATAAACATGGGAATAATTGAATTCGTAATTTAAACCTTCAATCCAGGGGATAGATACTTTTAACCTACCCACAGCAAACAACTCATTGGTGATATCTGAATTGTCTATGTACTTATTCACTAAAGGGTAAGGTTGGAATAACTCTCCGCCAAGGTAAATATCATAATTCGGCTCACCGATATAATTGTTCACCAAGGGACTCGCTACCCTTGCATTTGCAAGACTGGTGGGGATACCAGAATTGTCTCTGGTACTATAACTAGCATTTAAGCCGAAGGTTAACCAGTCAGTAATTTCACTTTCAACATTACTACGCAAGGTAATTCGCTTGAACTTATCATTAATCTGTATACCTTCCACATCTGTAAAAGAACCAGAAACATAATAGGTAGACCGATCTGTCATTCCTTGAAGGCTTAGGTTATAATTTTGCATAGGGGCAACCTGCAAAACTTCATTCACCCAATTAATTTCGTTTCCAGCAAGGTAGTTTTGTTGTTCTTCATAAGTCTTCAAGTAAGACCCTACCGTCTCGGGATTGGTTAAATCCGGCCTTTGTGGTCTTCCTTCTGCACTGGTAGGATTGGTTTTATACCATGCATACACCTTACTTTGATGATCCCAATCAACCAAACGATTGGCAAATTCATTTGCATTCATAACCCGCATAGGGTTATTGGTCATGTCCTGAAATCCAGTATACATCCCAAAAGAGATAACAGGTTTCTCAGATTTACCTTTTTTAGTAGTAATTAATAATACACCATTTGCAGATCTCGAACCATATACTGCTGCAGCACTGGCATCTTTAAGTATATCTATGGTTTCTACATCATTAACGTTAATATTAGAAATGCTCCCATTGTAAATCACACCATCCAAAACGATCAAAGGACCATCAGAGGCAGAAAGAGAAGTTTTACCTCTTATTGAAATTTCAGGTTCACTGGAAGCCCCACCTCTACCTTCAAGGTTCACCCCTGCCGAGGCTCCAATCAAGGCTTGGAAAAGGTTGACATTGGCTTGTCTTGATTTGTCTTCCATAGAAATTCTAGCAACCGAACCGGTTAGGTCACTTTTCTTTGCTGTACCATAACCAATAACAAGAACCTCATCCATGGAGGTCACATCCTCTTCCAATACAACATCAATTACATTTCTATTTCCAACAGAAATGGTTTGGGTAACGTACCCAATATAGGAAAAAGATAAAGTGGCTCCATCGGGAACTGTAATGGAATACTTACCCATTAGGTCAGTAGCTGTACCAGTGGTAGTACCAGGTACAAAGACTGTAACACCAGGGATAGATTCCCCATTCGAATCAGTAACGGTACCGGTAACGGTAATGTCGACAGCAAGGGTTTTATTAATTGAAAAACCATCATTTTTTACTGTTTCTGAGCCTTTATTCATCTCGCCCGGCTTCAGCTTTGCCCCTGAGGCAAAACCCAAGGTCAATATTTGGACGGAAAAAGCAAGAACCATTATCCCGCCTTTTAACTTTAAGGATTTAGGTATTATTTTCTTCATCGTTTAGGGGTTAGTAGTCATAATTTTCGTAAAACATTCAATTAACAATTTTTCGTTTTGAATTCATTAAGTATTGAAAATTATAAACTACTCAATTCAATAGCAAGTAATTTATAATATTTTTATTTTTTGTGTTAAGGTTTAAAGACTTTTCATGCAAATTATTCACATAAGCTAACAGAAATTTTACATCTAAGGTTAGGATGTTTATTCAATGGTTAGCAAACAGGAAAAATACACCTATAGACCAACGATTTTATACCTATATCATATTTAGGGGAATTTTGAAAATAAACCAATTAATAAATGGCTTATGAATACTAAAACCTTAATAAGCGAATCTATATACTACATATACAAAATTCATAAATCCCTAATACAAAGGAATTTATTGAAAAATTAGATTAAACCATCACTATATCATTAATTTTCAATTATTTTATTGAAAGCTATTTTAGCCAATCTTTAATGATTAAAAAAACCATATTTAAAAAAGTTTAATATAATTAAATAACAATAAACCACTTTATAATAGAAATTCAAAAGTAAATAATTACAAAAAAAATAGACAATTTATGAAAAAACACTATTTTGAAAAGTTAATAAATATTGAAATCAAACCTAAGCCAAATGGTTAAACCCGAAATATGCAATAGACATTCTATTACGTGCTGAAATCGCTTTAAAATCAGCCACTTCGTTGCTGTTTTCAATTTCACCATAGCGGTGCTATGCTAAAATCTCCAAACAGCCTGATTTTCTTGCGATTGCAACACTCATCACAAATTCTATTACATAATCCGGGTTAAACCTTAGGAAATCGTACATAAAAAATTATTGGACAGTCTCCAAAATTGCTCATACCATAGGACTTGCCGCTTATTACCAACTAGTCGGTCTATAGTCTTTCAAAAATTTACCACACCAGTGTTTTCCAGTATTGATCCCATCGAACAATGGGTCCATTACCCTAGCTGCACCGTCCACAATATCCAAAGGCGGTTGGAAATCATGAATTTCTTCTTTCTTCTTGGCCAATTCAATGGGATCCTCATCGGTAACCCAGCCAGTATCCACTGCATTGGTATATATACCAAACTTGGCAAATTCAGCCGAAGAAGTAAGCGTCATCATGTTCAAAGCAGCCTTAGCCATATTGGTATGTGGATGCCTTGATTCTTTGTGGTATTTATGAAATTTACCCTCCATGGCAGAAACGTTAATAATGTGCTTCTTACCTGTATTGTCCTTTTTCATAATGTGCACCAAACGGTTACAAAGCACAAAAGGAGCAATAGAATTAACCAGCTGTACTTCTAGCATTTCATTGGTATGGATCTCACCTAATTTTAACCTCCAGCTATTGGTCTTCCTCAAATCTACCTGCTGCAAATCCGCATCCATCTTTCCTATTGGAAAAACTTCTTCGGGGGTCAGAGCATGATCAATGGAGTAAGCGATTTGTGATAATTTTGCTGAAGCACTTAAACCTATGCCTACTTGATTGCTATGCCAGCTTACAGGAAGGTTTTTATTAGATTCTTCAACCAAAAAACTCGAAACGCTCAATTCTCTTAAGCAAGCTTCGTGATCTGACAATATATCCCTGACTTCCATAGGCAATTCGGATAAAGTCTTTTCTTCATTGGCCAATAAGTGCTGATAAAAACCTGCCGGTCGTCTTACCGTTTGTGCAGCATTATTGATGAGCACATCCAACCTATCGTATTTTTGTTCGATAAAATTGCAAAACAATTCTACGCTTGGAATATGTCTTAAATCTAAGCCGTGAATTTTAAGTCGATGCCCCCATTTTTCAAAATCCTCTTCTTTGGCAAATCGCAAAGCAGAATCGACTGGAAATCTTGTAGTAGCGATAACTGTAGCCCCTGCCCTTAACATCATCAGGGTAATATGATAGCCAATTTTGAGCCGAGAACCAGTAACTAAAGCAACTTGACCACTTAGGTCAGCCATTTGAAAACGTTTGGCATAATTAAAGTCACCACATGCTTCACACATGGTATCATAAAAATGATGTAAAGTGGTAAAGGTCTCTTTACACACATAGCACTCACGAGGAGCTACTGAACCCCCTTTTGTCCTAGTTTGTGAGGTATTCAAAAGCATTTTAGGTGCAACAAAAACTACCGCTTCTCTGGCACTTCTGATTCCGGTATTGTTACGGGCCTGTTTGTCATTTTCAACTGCTTTTCTTTTGACTTTCTTTTTGGCGTTTTTTTTACGTTTAATCAATTCTTCCTTTTCAGGTCTAGAAAGCCGACCGGCTTGTTTGATCAATTCAATTCTTCGATCCAGAGGAATATCAAATATTTGGTCAGTGTCATTGTTTAATATTTCTAAAATGGCGATGCATTGATCTATCTCATCTCTGTCTAATCGACCTTTATTTTTGCTACTTTCCATTTATTTGATCAGAATCGGGTACACAACAATTAAAATTTTGACTATGCTTAATACAAGCTACAAAGGTACACTCTTTTCAACTAAGCAAGTGAAACCAGGCAAAACTTGAGCACTACCCTATTTGAACCCAAATTGAAAAAAGATTACTATTCACTCATCGAAATCTTCTCTTATTATTCGGTGCTTATTTTTCCTTTGCTTTTTCATGCGTTCTGACTTTTTCTTAGCAGAGACTTTATTTCTATCAGACTTAAAATGCATTCCAGATTCTGCCAAATAAGAGCCTTGCTTTATCATAAGACCATTATAAGGACAATCCTTATAGCCACAATTGTGTTTAGAGTATTCCCCAAAATTCCTATGTTTAATTTTCTTATCAGCAAGGATTTTTTCTTGATTAATTCTAATATCATTCCAAACCTGCTTTTCATCAGCCACTGTCATTTCAAGGCCTAATGTACTGAGATCAAAAAAGGTCTTTGGGTCTTTCAATTGATAAAAATTGAAGGTTTTCTCAAATACCACATTCGCATAATCTCTTAACTCAATCCGATCACATAGGTCAAGACTTTCATTCTCACAAATTGAGCGGTACATCCCTAATGTATTGAAGTCTGAATATTTTTTGTAATTATCAATTAGGTCAAAATATTCATCTTTCCTTAATTGGTTGAATTTCTTTCCAATTACCATATTTATCAATATTCATTTTACTGTTAGCGTTAAAACTAAAGGGATTTTGCTGGTTTTAAAAATAATGATGGAAACTTATTAGCAAAATAAAGCTTAAACAGGCAGGTTTAGGTTAGTTTTAAGGACTTGGGAAATACAATAATTAGGTAATTGACTTAAATTGAGATTTTCACATTCAATTCCGGAAGTAGACCCTCATTATTTGCTTCAGAATTTATTAAAAATCCGTTTAGAGAAATTAGTATTGGTATAGGGATTAAGCAATCTGTATTATTCCCCGGGATATTTAATACAACAGCTATAATACTAGCAAAATTCAAAATGATTTTAGCTAGTAACAGTATTGAGTAATTTTATTTATAACATTGGATTTGGAATGCATGCCCCAAATTGCCCCACCAATTAAAAGGAAGCAGATGGACACCCAAAATGGTAACCTACTTGAGAACTTTAGATCAAAAACATTAACGACATTATCAAAATTAAATAAATACTGACCAATTGTTAGTACTGATATAATTAAAACACTAACAATGGCTACCTTACTTAATAATAAAATAGAATTGGATCTTTTTTGAGAAGTAAGCACCCCCAGACTTAATAGAAAAAATGAAACTTCAGAAGTAAAATCCATGAATTGATCTCCTGAAAACCCAGAGAGAACAGATTGAAAATTTGACAACCAAGCAGCCATAACAGCAATATTTATCGCCATTATTATCAAACTAATAATTTTTACGTTTCTTGACTTCTTAGCCTTTAATTCTATTGTCATATAATTATTTAGATATTAATTACGACCGAATTTATATCTTTGAAGTCAAAATAAAGTAAATAACGCAGGTTAAAAAATGGATATTACTTAGGTAAACAATTACAGTGTAATTTTATTAGTTGAACCCTATGACTTTAGCTAATATATTACACCTAAAAACAATAAAATACTTTTATTAATTAGACACAAAGAATTCTTCAACAATTTCTTCAATCATTTTCACGGTTAGGGGTTTGTTCCTGTATCCGCTAATTGTAGAAAAACTTTTCGCTTTATTTAAATCATCAGGGTTCAATGAAGTGGTCAACATGATCAAAACAATATCCCCTCTGTTGTTTTGGTTTAATTTTTCGTATTCTTCTAAAAATTGCCACCCATTCATTATGGGCATATTAATGTCTAAAAAAATAATATTAGGTTTGATTAAAGGTTCATTTTCTTTTGGCTGAAGGTATTCAAGTGCCTCCAAACCATTCTCCACAACAACTACATTTTCAATGCAGTTGGCTTTTTTAATTGCATATTTGTGAACAAAATTAGTTGCTTTGTCGTCATCAACGAGCAAGATAGAATTAATCTTTAAAGCCATTATTATGAGATTTACTGAAAAAAATTTAAGTGATCATCGTTTACTTTCAATGCAAAACAAAAAAGAATAATTAAAAACTATTTCTTATTTGCAAATATACCAAAAAATACATTAACACTTCAAATTTAATTAAATATATAAAATTGTAAAAATTTTAATTCTAATAAAAACAAAAAAAACACCCAATAAATTTTAAAATATACCATTTACACAATATTTATCATGCCAATATTTTCATTAAACAACAAAATACAACATACAACTATTTACTAGCTACATAATGCGAAAAATTGTTTTTTTTCTGGCTTCATTATTTAAAAATTGTAACCTATAAGTAAAAGGTCCTGCCTAAATTACCCTATTACATCTATGGACAAAACCTCCTATTTCCTCTTGTATACGAACTTATCCCCCATTAAAGGTGGTAAATCAATTGCATAAAAAGCGCCAGATGCATCTGAAATGAGAGGAAGAGTTTCCTTTTGCTGTTTTTTAGGGACTTGTAATCATTTCAATTGGAATAATTGCTAATTCAGCACTATTGTTATTCCAAGTGTCTCTGCCTTTTCCAATTGGCCTGCCTACTTTCCCACCACTATTAGAATACCCAACATACAGCTTACCTTGGTATTCAACAGCATGAGGATAAGCCAAGGCTGCTTGGGGATGTGACTCTCCTACTCCTTCGGGGAAAACAGAATGGCGAATCACGAAAACTTTTGAAAAAAACAGCTCTCCAGGAGGACTGATAGCTATGGTCAAAGTGTTTCTCGTTTTATTTACACCATTAAAGGTCGTACCAATCAAATAATATTCACCGCTACTCAATTGACCTGTATATGGTTTTGAGGTGGTCATGGGCAAGTTACTGGGCTTAAGTATTGACCAAGTCTGACCAAAATCATTGCTTTTTGATGCCAAAGCTATGGATTGCTTGCCCCATCGTGCCACATTTATAATTATTGAACCATCAATTATAACAGTGCTTTCACCCCAAACTTTCTCAGTTTTCATAGGAATAACAACCACATCCCATTTGGTGAAATCATCCCCATCACTTATTGCAACAGCTGGTGGATTGTTCCCACTGCCAGTTTCGTTAACCTGAAAACCTGACATAATCCAGTTCCCATTATCCATTTTTTCAGGAGCTGCCAATGGCCAAAAATTATTTCTTGCAACGATACCTTTGTCCTCCCATACATCCGTTTTTTCATTTAAAAGAAAGGCGCGTACGCGAAGCTTTTCCATAATCCCATCGTATTCTCCATGAAATGCCCACAACTCACCATTGTAAGAAAGAAATTCACCATGACTAACCGCTACATTGTCTCCTCGACCTATGGTTTTGACAGGCCCCCAGGTTTTACCCCCATCTTCACTCACACGGTAATTGGCTTCCTCTGACACTGTATTTTCACCATTTTTATTGTGACCAAAGGAAGCGTAAAGTTTGTCCTTATGCCAGATCAAAGCAACCCCATGCAAAAATCGGTAACCATCTTTAGAAAATTCAAAGGGTTTTATGACCGAAAATTCAACGTTTTCAATAATTGGAATTTCATTTAACTCAGGCATATTAACCGTTGTATCCCATAAAGGGAAAACTTCCTGAGCAAACGATTGGAATGAACATAAAAATCCAATCCACAAAAATACACTTTTCATTGTTTTGACTTTATCGTTAAACAGGTAATGCAACCCACCTATAATCAGGGAATTGCTCCGATTTGATTGCTCTTTTTTAAATCATTATTAAAGCGTTCCGTATTGTTGGACAAATGAAAGTACCACTAAACTTATATTAACGAGAATTGCAGACTTCCATCAATTAGCTTTACCTTTAAATTTCTCCTACCAAGCTTAATTCAGCTCAGGTTTTACCCAATCTTTGATCCCACTAGCTTCCTTTTGTTTTTCATATTCCACCCAAAAAGGTTTCTCTTTGGCTAAAGGAGCTGTTTCGTTAACCATTAAAGGTCGCACTTCGTCCCACCAAACACCATAGGCTTCTTTCATTTTTTTAATGAGTACAGGATGTTCCGCTGCAATGTTATTTGTTTCTCCAGGATCTTGATACAAATCATACAATTCACTGTTTTTCACAAATCTATACTGTTCGTTTCTAACCGCATATTTCTTGAATTTTGAACTGTCAGGATTCGACGTTTCTGCAGTACCTACCCAACGTTCTGTGCCTTCTTGATCTGTAATATTGTCTGGATTTAAAGGCCATCTCCCCTCATGAAAGAATCGAAACCTGTCTTCAGATTGAATGCTGTCCTTTTTTAAATAAGAAAGGAAGCTTTGCCCATCCAGATCCGGAATATCAGAGATGTCAATATTGGCAATTTCAGCAAAAGTTGGCAACATGTCATAATGATTAAGCATCACATCCACCTCTTTGCCTTTATTGAATTTATTGGGCCATCTGATAAAGAAAGGAACCCTTGTTCCTCCTTCATAAACACTTCCCTTAAACCCTTTCATCCCTGCATTGTAGGTTTCTCCATGCACTGTATTGTAACCTCCATACGTTTTCCCATTGTCCGACATAAAAATTAAAATGGTATTGTCGGAAATACCCCATGCATCCAGTTTATCCATCAATATACCCAAGTTATAGTCTACGTTTTCTATCATTCCATAAAAGCCTTGAGCATCTGTTGGGTAGCCCTGATCGATGAATTTTTGCTTGTATTCTTCAGGAGCTATAAAAGGACCGTGTGGGGCATTTGTGGTTATATAAGCAAAAAACGGTTCCTCTGTTAAGAACTTATCTTTTATCCATGACAAAGCCTGTGTAAAAAACACATCGGTGCAAAACCCCTCCGTTTTCACAAAGGTGCCATTGTGCTTAATAACGGGATCGAAATAACCATTTCCAGGAGCATCGGCACAAGAACCTGCATAAGCCTGACCTATACCACCGGCACCATGTATAAATACCTCGTCAAATCCACGACTGTCAGGTTGGTACTCCTGCTCATCTCCCAAATGCCATTTTCCAAATATACCACTGGTATAACCTCCCCGTTTCAATACCTGAGGCAAGGTAGTTAGGCCTAGTGCCATTCTTTCCCTTTCCAGAATGGTATGCGTAATGCCATTTTTAAAAGGATGTCGCCCGCTCATAATGGCAGACCTGGTTGGCGCACAAGTAGGACTGACCTGAAAATCCTCTAGACTTATTCCCTGAGATTTCAACTTATCCATATTAGGCGTTGACACATCCGGACTTCCATTGGCTGAAATGTCTCCATATCCCTGGTCATCTGTCATTACCAATATAATATTTGGTGGCAATGGTTCCTGTTGTTTTTCCTGGTTACAACCGAAAATCATTAGGGCAAAGCCAAAGAAGAAAAGAGAATGGAGAAGGATAGTGTTTTTCATTGTGATTACTATTAATGATTTGTACACAATAATAGCAATAAGATTGGAAAAACTGCTGTGAATAGGCGTATGGTTTAATTGTTAATTGTTTTTAGCGTATAAACTTCAATAATCTTCTTCCTTTGCTTGAGACTGTTGAACGTTCATACCGGTGCCTCAGACGTTCGGACTGGGATTGTCGAAATATCGGTACCTGAGCTGAGACTGTTCATTTAAGTGTGTCTGCTAATTTTACAAATAAATGACAAAGAAACGAACACTTGAAGAATTATTGAGCGATCCTAAGATGAGTGAGCGGCTAAAAGAGCGGCTTTACATTAAAAGGGATTGCTGGGAAAAGAGAGTCCATTCAGTGAGATTTTACAAGGAATGGTAAATACGATGCTTGATGCTGAAATCGATGGTTTTTTGACAGTGGAGCGGGCAGCAGGAACTACCAATAAACGAAATGGAAAAACGCCTAAGCGAGTTATAAGCGAAATTGGCGACCTTCATGTTTCAACCCCTAGGGATCGCAATGGTCATTTTGAGCCAGAACTGATAGGTAAGCGCCAACGTGAACTTACCAGTGGCTTAGATGACCAGATAATAGCATTATATGCTCAAGGCAACTCTATTGAAGACGTGCGACGTCTGCTAGAGGATATTTATGGAGTAAGTATCTCTGCTGGTCGAATTTCTGAAATTACCGACAAAGTATTACCAGAGATTCAGGAATGGCGGACCAGAAGCCTTCAGCGCTTTTATCCGGTCGTGTATTTAGATGCCATTCACTTCAAAGTAAGGCAGGAAGGCAAATATATAAGTAGTGCTTTTTACACGGTTTATGCGGTTGATTGGGAAGGAAATAGAGATCTTTTGGGCTTGTATGTCAATTCGGGAGGAGAAGGTGCTGGGAAATGGGGGATGGTGATGGAAGATCTTAAATCCATAGGGGTGGCAGATATACTGGTGATTTGTACAGATGACCTACAAGGGTTTTCATCTCAAATCGAAGAGGCTTTTCCGTCTTCAATTATCCAAAAGTGCATCGTCCACCAAATGAGGAATTCAGTCAGATTCGTGGACGACGTTGATAAGAAAGCAGTTGTTAAAGACCTGCGTCAAATCTATACTTCTACCACAGAAGAACAGGCAAAAACAGCTTTAGCGGCTTTTGAGGTGACTTGGGGCAAAAAATACCGCTATATCGTTAAACAATGGACAGAAAATTGGACTGAGTTGATGGCCTTTTTGGACTTTCCATTACCGATGCGAAAGATGATTTACACGACCAATCCAGTGGAATCTCTTCATCGAATAATCAGAAAGTTGGTAAAAAGTAAAGCAGCATGGGTGTCAGAAACGGCCCTAATTAAACAGCTATACTTATCGATTACCAGAAATGAAAAATAATGGAAAAGAAAGGCTTATGGGTGGACAGCAATACAGCGAGCCATACTAGAATTATATCCCGAAAGAATACCCAAAAAGGAATAATTAACCAGGGGATGGTATCGTCGGCCTACGGCCTCCTCAACCATCCCCTGGTTAGAATGAATTTAAACCCTAGACACAGTTTAATGAACTATCCCATTAATCCGGGCAAGTTCCCCAAATCGGTTTTGGCAACGTCCAGGAAGTAGCTCCGAAATCAAATAAATCAGGTTCTCGAGGGATTTTTAATACACACCATGATGATAAATCCTGATTAAATTCATTATTATTGGTAAACATACTTTCCATTCTAGTAACATTTGATACATCCCAATTTTCCAATGGTTGGTTGAAGGGTGAACTAGAAAACATAAAGTCCATATTAGTAACTTGTCCTACATCCCAATTTCCTATTGGTTGATTGAATGATGATTCCCAAAACATTTGTCCCATAATCTTGACTTTGCTTACATCCCACCGATCAATTGGATAATTAAATGTAGTCTCTCTAAACATCCAACCCAGATGCGTAACATTACTAACATCCCAATTATTTAATGGTTGATTAAAAGAAGTTCCCAAAAACATTCCTCTCATATCTTCAACATTTGCAACGTTCCAATTTTCTACCGGCTGATTAAAGTTAGAACCACTAAACATAGCATTCATTGATCTTACTTTGGTGACATTCCAATTTGAGATATCCTGATTAAAATGAGAATTACCAAACAAATATTCCATATCAACAACATTACTGACATCCCATGCTCCAATTGGTTGATTAAATGTTGAATTAAAAAAAAGTCTATGCATATTTGCTACATTACTAACATCCCAGTTTCCGATAGGTTGATTAAATTCACGATTCTGAAAAAGCTCAATCATTAAAGTAACCAAAGAAGTGCAAAGTTTTGTCATATCCGCATCTTCGTCCCTTCTTTGTCTTAGCAAGGTATTATCCACCGCTTCATACTCCACACCATTAATAAATCCTTTATCACCAGGGTTTGCTCCTTCGCATTTACAGGTAATTCCATTCTCATCAAGGTAAAAAACTCCTTGGCTTTCTTCCTTAAAAACAACCGTCACATTCGCCTCCCCATCCACCGTAATCCGCTTTGGTACCTCATCACCACTGAGGTCACCTCCCCAGCTTTCGAAGGCCCAACCTTCTGCAGGAATTGGAGTCAACTCCACTGTAGTTCCGTGTGGATATTCTTTGGCAGAAGGATTGGTAATGATTTTTTCACCGATCGTTCCCTCTCCTTCAATAGTTAGGTTTAGTGGATAATCTCTTTTGACAAAAACAGCAGTAACAGATTTATTGGAATTCATGGTTAGGGCAAGTGGGTTAGTACTACCGCTTCCATCACCCTCCCATTGTTGAAATACCCAATTTGAATTGGGTTCCGCAGTAAGTGATACACTTTCGTCTGCATCGAAATAACTTCCTGAAGGAGAAACCTTTACCTCCCCTCCTTCTGTTGGCGAAGCCGTAGTAGAAAGTGTGAACGTTTGGTTTTGCTGAGGTTCCTCAGCATCATCACAGGCTGCAAAAGCTGTAAGAAATACAAGCAAGTAGCAAATAGGATTGGACAGGTATAAACATTTAGAGTTCATCGTAGAGAGTTTTTGATAGTAGTAATAATAAAGTATTGTTAACTAGCCACTAATTGAATTTAAGAATTGAATTGGTTTTCCTTTAACCTAGTTCGTGAGGATCGATTAAAGTGGAGTGAACAGTGGGGATTTTTTCGTGAAGAAGTAGGGTGAAATGTGTTAATTGTTAATTGTTAATTGTTTTAAACCTACAAGCTTCAATAATCTATTACTGGTGTCTGGGCTCGTTGGACTTCTCAACCGATGCCTGAGCTTGTCGAAGGCAAAGTTGACGTGATAATCTTTAAAAGGCATGTGGATTTAGTATTGGAAATTTGGGACATGCCACGCCACTATCAATCACGCTATCACCACATCACCGATCACCCAATCACGGATCACCCCATCACTCCTAACTGATTTTCTTTCATTTTCCCTGCAAAATAAAAAAGTCATTGTATATTTCTGGTAGAACTACTTATCCCCTATTCAATCGGAAAAAACATGAACAAAACATATACAATCTTTGGCCTGATAGGGCTTTTATTAATAATTGCTGGATTTAATAGAATGGCCACAGCTCCCCAAGCAGAAATCAGCAATGGAATTATTAAGGCAAACCTATACCTCCCAGATCATGAAAATGGTTATTACCGTGCTTCTCGCTTCGATTGGTCGGGGGTAATTTCGAGTCTGGAATACAAAGGGCACCAATATTTCGGGCAATGGTTCAAAAAATATGACCCAATGATAAATGATGCCATAATGGGGCCGGTTGAAGATTTCTCTCCACTAGGATATGATGAAGCAGAAGAAGGGGGCCTGTTTGTAAAAATTGGCATCGGGGCACTGGAAAAAATCAAGGAGGAAAAATACCGCTTCTCCCATACTTATGATTTAGTAAATGGAGGGGAATGGAAAGTAAAGAAGCATAAAAACCGAGTGGAATTTAGGCATGAATTGATAGATGCAGATGGCTATGGCTACCAATATACCAAAGTGGTGGAATTGGTGAAGGGCAAGCCTGTACTTGTATTAAAACATACCTTAAAAAACACAGGCACAAAATCAATCAATACAAGTGTCTACAACCATAATTTCTTTGTGATTGACCAGGAACCTACAGGACCTAATATTAAAACAACCTTTCCTTATGACATCCACCTTGACAATAGTGAACAAAAGAAAGTGGTTAATTTTGATTCTTTAGGGTTAGTTTCCGATCGTACTATCAGCTTTAGCAGGTATTTCAAAAATGGAGAAAGCGTTTATACCAGCGGTATTATGGGTTTTAGAGAATTGCCTGAAGACTATCAGTTCTCGGTGATGAACACCAAAACAGGCGCCGGAGTAAAAGTCAAGGGAGACAAGGCTTTGGAGAAAATAGTATATTGGGCCAACGCAAGAACTTACTGCGCTGAACCCTATATCAGACTTGAATTGGAACCAGGAGAAACCGTCAACTGGAAAAACGAGTACGACTTCTTCACTTTTGAAAAAGAATAATATCCAAGCTTGTTAAGAATAAGTCTTTATTGACCTTCTTCTATATCTCCAAAATAATAAAGCATGACAACCTTTGAGTACCTTAAATTCCAAGGGGTACTTAAAATGGTAGGAATAAATATGGCGACATAATACACCCAAAGTGGTGGATCATTAAATACCAAATAGGTAAGGAAACCAAAAACCACAAATATGGCTACCCCAACCATATAAGTAAAGAACATTGAAATCTGATAAAAGCCTGGTTCAGGCATAAAATCAAAGCCACATTCTTTGCAGTTTTTGTTCAGCTCATTGAATTTACTCATGTTAAGGGCCGAAGTTTTAAACATGTCCCCTTCTTTACAAACTGGACATTTGCAATGAAGCATGGCATTTAATTTCTTATTGTCTTTCCCTAAAGCTTCATGGGTATTGCTGCTCCTAATTTCTTGACTTAAATCCTTCATTTGGGGTTTATTATTTATTCACAAATTACTAAAATAAACATTCGCGTTTTAACTTAAAACGATATTTTTTTTTATAACCTTCAACTACTTAAATTAATCTAAAAATTAGCATTTAAGTTCAATCAAATGGCCATTCTTTTTCGGAAAACCCTTAAGGTATTAATTTACAGAAAATTTCAACTTGGATTTTATCTAATCATTTCAGAAGCCACATATATTGCCCAAATGAATTGGAACTAAACATCGAAATTCGCTTGAAACAAACCCATATATACCTCATTAAATCCGAAGATAGGAATAGGAATTATGTCGACATATTTGCTTTCTATGCCACATTTCCGACATAATCCCTCCCTATTTTAACTTCAGTTTAACCCAGATTATGTAATAACCTGAGTTCGATAATAAATCTACGAAATCCGATGAATGAGAGGTGTTTCTGGTTTCATCCTGTTTACCCTGTCTTATTCAGGGCCTGTCCCGATGCGTAGCAAGTCGGGGGGAAAAGAAATGAAAGGATAAATATTAAATATGCCTTTACCTTTGCAAAAAACTGTAATAATAAGCCCAGCATCTCAATTTCCTATATCTATGCCAAAATATTTACTATTGCATTTTTTACTTTTTTGTTGCAGGCCTGCCCTGAAACAAAGTAACTCAGGGCCTGCCCTGACCCTAGTTAGTGGTCAAAAAAGTAACCAACCTGCCCTGAAGCGGAGCAACTCAGTGGCCTGTCCAGAGACATCGGTAAAAAACCCGCCGCTGAGTATCTTTTGGCTAAAATTTAAGGCTTGCTAATCCCTGCTTAAGTTTCTTAACGCCGAAAATCTACAAGGTAGAAATTTATCTATCACTTATAATGTTTAAGGTATGCTTTGCTAAACCTAGACCAGATGTGGAAATGTAATGTATTCGCTAAACTAAGAGCGCGGTGGCCGGGCCAAAACTACGAGGGTGCGAGGGCCTTGTGGGTGGAAGTTTAGTTTTGGCTAGATTTTTTTTTGGTTCGTTTCTTTTCATCAATGGAAAAGAAATGAACGGATAAATATTAAATATGTCTTTACCTTTGCCAAAAACTTTAATAATATACCCAACATCTCAATTTCTATATCTATGCCAAAACATTTACTATTGTATTTGTTACTTTTTTGCTCCAGTGCATGTCCCGAGCAGTGAAACGAATCGGGATCAAAAAAGTAACCAACCTGCCCTGAAGCGGAGCAACTCAGTGGCCTGTCCAGAGACATCGGGAAAAACCCCGCCGCTGAGTATCTTTTTGGCTAAAATTTAAGGCTTTCTAATCCCTGCTTAAATTTCTTAACGCCAAAAATCTACAAGGCGGAAATTTATCTATCAACCTGAGTTTGATTAATAATTTCACGAAATCCGCTGGTTCAAAGGTGCTTAAGAATTAATATCTTTTAATTAATTTATTTAATATGAATAATTATTAAATATCTATTTATTAATAAATTAACTATACTTAATCTTTATAATATTTAAAATAAACACTGTAAAGAATAGAAAAAGTCAAGTTCTTTTGTTAAATTAAAGGTGTGAATATCAACAATTTAACTACTCAAACATGACTTTGACTGAAAGGTAAATTACCGAAATTTTCTATCTTATTGATGAATTCTGCATTGAATTTGACAAATCCATCGAAAAACATCTCCTAGGAAATAAACCTAAGAGAACCCCGAAAATGAGCCCCAGCGAGGTCATTACAATCATGGTGATGGTTCATACAGGAGGCAATCGGAATATGAAACACTTTTATCTCAATTATGTACAGGTCCATATGTTACATTTATTCCCAAATACGGTCTCATACAACAGGTTTATGGAATTGATGCAATCCGCTTCGTTGCCAATGACTATATTCTTGAAAACCTGTTGTTTAGGAATTGGGACAGGAATAGCCTTTATTGATTCTACCCCTATTAGAGTTTGTAAAAACAAGAGGATTAAGCGAAATAGGGTATTCAAAGACATTGCTCAGGTGGGTAAATCCATCATGGGGTACTTCTTAGGCTTTAAGCTTCATCTGGTAATCAATGACAAAGGGGAGATACTGAATTTTGTAATCACTCAGGGTAATTTTGATGACAGAGACCCCTTGAAGAATAAAAAGTTTGTAAATAAATTAAAGGGAAAACTTTATGCTGACAAAGGGTATATTTCAAAAGGATTGACCGAAACCTTGTGTATGGATGGCCTTCACCTGATTACCAATATCAGAAACAACATGAAAAATACCCTGATGGAGCTAAAGGATATGATCTTGCTCCGAAAAAGAGCGGTTATTGAAACGGTAAATGACGAACTGAAAAACATGTGCCAGATTGAGCATTCTAGGCATCGTTCTTTCAATAATTTCATTGCAAACTTGATATCAGGATTGATTGCATATACTTTTTTTCCGAAAAAAACCCCGAATCAAATATGAAACCATTCAAACTAACCAAATTGCCATATATTAAAATCGAACTCAGGTTAATAGGATTTCTCCGCCCTGACAGAAGTCAGAGATAAAACCTGTCCCGTGTTTACGGGACAGGTTGTAATCGCAAGAAAATCAGGCTTTTTGGAGATTTCAGCATAGCACCGTTATGGTGAAATTGAAAATAGCAACGATTGGGTATTTTGAAGCGATTTCAGCACGTATAAGATTTTCTATTGCATGTCTCTGGTCAAATCTATAAAAAAAATCCAACAAGCGGTCCGATCGGAGCACTTGTTGGATAGATGTATTGTTTGTATTTAAGTTTCAGAACTTATTGAAGTTGAATTTTTAAACGATCAAAGATTTCATACGAGGGAATTCCAAAGGCAACTCCTTCAATACCTGAACCAATTAATTTTGCACTTACTACTCCCAAAACATTTCCGCTTTTGTCTACCAGTGCTCCACCGCTATTACCTCCATTAATACTAGCATCTGTTTGGATCAGTTTGGCATCACCTTCAATGGTGCGCAAACCAGATATAATTCCTTTAGAAATAGTTTGTGATAGATCTTCAGCAGATGGCGTGCCTAAGGCATAAACCTCTTCTGCAATGTCAATGTTTTTAGATGAACTAATACGAAAGGGAAGTAAATCCTTAGCGTCTTTGATTTGCAGAAGGGCCAGATCATGAACCTTGCTTACCCGAATTATTTCTACCTCATGAACAGACTGGTCTTCAAAAATTGCCTGAATATTATCATTATTAGAGATGACATGATAATTGGTAATGATATGCCCTTCATCACTTATTAAAAATCCACTACCATGTCCATTATCATGCTTAATGGTTAAGCTAGATTTAATGGCTTCATTGAGATTACTTACAAACTTCTTGGGCATAGGAAGCGAAAGCTCATCAAACTGCTCCTCCAATTTGTCCTTCTCCCTATCATTGAGTAAAGCAACCACTTTATCGGAATTCATTAATTCAATCAGCCCATATTCTAGCGCATCTTTTATAGCTAAATGAATGATTTCATCCATATTGTCATAATCCTGAATCGCAAATTGACCTGATCTGGATTCGGTGGTTTGTGAATAAACCGGGGTTTTATAATAATCCAATGCTTGCCATTTAACTTTTAAGTCTACATAAACCATACCCCCAAAATCTACAACTTGATAATTAGCTACATGATTAAGGGTGTAATCCTTTATTGAAGCATCTATTAGTAAATTATTAAGGTAGGTGTTTTTTATCGCTCTTCTACTGGTGTCAATATATCCATTTTCTTTGAGCACTTCATTTAGAAGATCTGGGAAAATAGTATTTGTCAATTCAATATTATCTGATTTTTTAGAAACTTTTGCTCGTTTTTTGTGCTGACGGTTTTTATGGTTTCGAAAAGTAGGGTAATACCTGTATTTAACATCTTCCGAGTTTATGTCAACGGCGATATTATTTATTTTTATATTCTTCGTCAGTTCAGATCGATTAGGAATTCGAACTGACTTTTTCTCAATTTGAATTGCTTTATCATAATTATACGCTTTATAACCATTATCCGCAAAAGGAATTAACATTACCCCAAATGGGATCCATGAAAGGATATAAATGTGAGGTCTTTTGTATTGCATCAAGGTATAATTTTCTTCTTTATACCCCTCTTTTATTATAGTCAGTTGCTTTGGTTTGCGATCTCGTTTCAAAACTAAAGTCCCCTTTTCCCCTTCCACTGGCTTGCCATTGATGAGAATTTCATTATAACTCTGACTCTCCTCAATGGATACTTTTTGGTACCTTCCATTTAAAATGCTAGCACAGCTTGAAAAAAACATAGTTGCAATCAAACCTAGGGCTACCGTTTTTTTGAATGAGAACTGTTTAGTAACAAATTTAAATTTATCCCAAAAGGCTGTGTAATTTATTATGTCTTTGGTGTTATCCCCTCTTAAATCCGGAATACCACTTCTCATATGAGAGGTATTTTTACATAATTTTAATCCGAAAATCCCTCCTGATACATTTTGAATAGAGGTTAGTAAATTGCTGTCAAATTTTTTCATTTCTATTATAAAAGTTAAACTAAAACAATGAGTCAAAGTTAGGCTAAAAAATTTACAAAATCAATAAAATGTATTTCATATACTATTTTTTACTTTTACTAACACACTTTACTAGTTTAAATCGTTTTTTATAATTAACCAAATGAAGTAATTTTTATATAAATTAAATTTTTAAAGGAATTGGTATTAATTATTTTCGTTTATTAATTTTTATAATAAGGGATTTGTCTCCTATTTTTTATCGGAATTTGATGAATTGAGCTAGAAAATGAAATGATAATTTGGTTTAGATTATCCTTTAAAAAAATTAAATGATCGAAGCAAAATAAGAAAACAGAAATTCATGACCACACAGATAAAGGCCTAAAGTTTAATTCAAGGATGAATATTTAATGTAAAAAAAAATGGATTTTTACCATAACCTGGTAAAAATCCATTATTGAAAGGTTTAAATCTGCTTTATTTGTTTGGATTAATCCAACCTTTTTCCATTTTCATCCCATCCTGTTTTACAAAAATGAGAAGCATTTGGCGTTATATAGCTTACCTTAGCGAGTTCCGAAGTTTTAAGCTTTTTGTGTCCTAAAATTCTCGACTCTAAGGCAAAGTCCAGAATTCCACTGCTAAGCATGGTTCGCTCAACAGGATAAGGAGCTTCCCCTGTTTCAAATAAAATCTCAATGTTTTTAACAAGACATCCAAAGTGATGGTGCGGTTTGCCCTGTAATCGCATAAGGGTAGAATAGGGTTTGGAAGTGTTTTCCAATTCAACTGCTACAGTAAAATCCTGTACCAGCCCTGTCAATAAGAAAGCAGCAACTTTTAGCCCATCCTTATAGTCTACCACAAAAACTGCAGGAGATTGTACCAATTCCTTCATGTCACCTTCTACTTTGGTGAGGCTATGTGAAATTGCCTCTTTAAATAGCCTACTCGCCCATTCATTCTGATCCAAAAATTGCCAGCAATCCTCTCCTTCCAGACATTGAACAGCTTTCACACCCGTTTCTCCTCCTTTTCTCCTCTCAACTACCGACTGAAGTGAATCCAACAAATGAAAGCCATAAATATCCAAACCACTATAGGAAATCCCTACAGCATATTTTTGGGCTTCTCCGTAAGGCGTATCAATCGCCGGAATGCGCCAGGCTACGGGAACAGAAGAACCTGCCAACATCGGGAAGTCAAGTTCTTTTGAAATCTCCACCATACGTTTGGCTTGCCGCCAACTGTAAGAAAGGTGCTTGTCATTGAAAACGGGAACTGATTTCTTTGTTTCTCTAAAGACATCAGTAATTTTCAAAAACATCTCAAATCGTGGATATTGTTTTTGTTCCTTGTCATTCATTCTATATACGCCGTGTTCTCCAATCAGTAAAACTGCATCTACAGCCAGTTTATCACCACCCAATGTAAGGGCATCAGCAACGGTCCTAAAAATGGGAACACCATGCTTTTTAGCCATGTCACGACTCATATCTGTATCAGGTACCTGCTCGGTAAACATGGATACGATTTTTGACCTTGGATAAGGATCCATACCGTCTTGATTATAGCCCTCCAAGTACTTGCCAACAATCACGTCCGCGTGTGAATTAGGTCGATATTCTGTTAGGATAGCTGCTATTCTTTTTGGCCTACCGGGAATAAATTCTCCTGAATTCGCTTTATTGGAAGTCTCCGCCTGAGCTGGGGAGATGGAAAGCAATTGCCCAGGCAATAAAGGCGTAATGGCAAGATATCTAAGAAGTTCCCTACGTTTCATCTTATGTTTTTATGTTAAGTTAATGGTTAAATTTTAGTCTGGAACCGGTTTCCCGGTTTGTAAGCAAGTTCTTTATGCTAGTTATGATGGCAAATGCTACATTTAAATTCCGAATCCCCTGCAAAAACAAGTTAGAAAAAAGCATATCAAAGAAGCGTTTTTTCTTAATCCAATTGTGCAGTGAATAACTTCAAGGTTATTCAAACTTCAGGGTGCCGAAAAACTTAGGCAAATGAAAGTTTGGTTTGGGATTGTCAACATACGACCATGTTAGGAAGTTGGGGTTACTTGTCCTACTTCCTGTCTTGTAAAAGTTTGCTTTCCATACCACACCTTTTTTAGGTTGGGTGACATTGGAATGCTTTTTTAGCATGGAAATTGGGATCCTGTACTCTATAGTCCATGTTGTGGGCGCCGAAATCTCAGGGTCTACCACCTCGGGCAAAGAATGAGCTATTTCAATTTGGTCAATATCTTCTTTGCCTAACTTTGTGAAGTCGTCCCAAGGTTTGGTTATGTAAAAAATCAATGGAGTTCCTCCGGCATTGATTTCAAGATTAAAATAACTCAGAGGCTTCTCTGAATCCGGTGAAAAGAAAAACTCCACACAAGAATCGCCAGAAACATTGCCATTGTATTCCTGAACCACAGAACGAACATAACGGTCTTCTACTTTGAAAATCCCATAAATATTCTTTTCGTCATACATCAATTTGGCCTGTACTTTGGGTAGAAACTTTGGATCTTTGCCCATATGGTATTCAAGAGTCACGGCTTTAATTCCTTTCCATTGTGCCTTTTCCCAATTGGCATCAATCGGATTTGAACCCTTCTTTAGCTTTTTCACCAAGTACTCAGCGTCTTCCTTGATTGGAGCTGAATCAGTCTTTTCGGGAGCTATCCCTACCCTATTTGAGAGACTGAAGAAAAGCGGTAAGGTTAACAATGACAATGATAATATTATTGCTTTCATGAAATTCATAGTTTGTGCTAATAAAGAAATTAGCTTTGGTCCTTAGACCCTTTAATTGAATAAATGGATAAGAAATTAAGTGCAATAAGCAAAATTGGGCAATTTTCCTCTTAAAACTCGAGGAAAATGGTTGTCAATATGGCTATTATTGCTTGAATATATGTAAAACTTCAAAAAGTTGGCTAAACAGTAGGCAACTTTTTGAAGTTTTATTATTTCTACGGTAAATACTGGTAAAATTTAATAAGAAAGTTTGCGGTTTCTCTTCTTAACTAGTTAGAATCATTAAAGCTGCGAATACCTCTTAATTGTCATAAGCTTCCCTACTCAAAACAAAAGGAACTAAAGAACTTTCGTAATATAAGTGATGCGCTAAAAAAACTGGCCCTTTCCTAAAATTAAAGCTGTTGATCTTTTAAACCTAATGGATTAGGATAAGTTAAGGTGACTTCTATCACTAAGAATATAAGAACTACACTGCCTTGTCCAAACATTATATCGTCGAAAAACATTGAATTTTAAGGAAATAAACGGTATAATTGATGAATTTACTTTAACACAACCACCTATTTAAGTCATTCAATAAATGATTTAAATCTTATAAAAAACCAAAATGAAAAAATCCACTTTCTTAAGAATTACTTTAGTCTTACCACTCGCGCTGCTTTTCTTATTGACAGCTAATGCACAAAAAAAACCAATAATAGGGGTAGCAGGAATTGCCCACGAATCAAATTCTTTCAGCAGTCAGCTGACTACATTGGATAAATTTGATTTTCAAGTGGGAGAATCACAAAAGGAACTGGCTATGAAGTTCTTTTCTTTTGCCAATTCTCAAACCATAAGTTCTGGTTATATAGAAGGTGCAAAGCGTTTTGGCTTCGAACTCTACCCTACCGTAGTTACCAGAGCCAGGCCGATGGGACCTGTTACTGACAATGCTTTCGACACCATGATGGACGAAATCATTAAGCAGCTAAAAGCAGGACCAGAACTAGACGGTATTTTGCTAAACCTTCATGGTGCAATGGTTGTAGAAAGTTACCCAAGCGGTGATGAAGAAATTGTAAGAAGGGTTCGGAATGCCTTTGGCCCTAAAATGCCCATCATTGTTACCCATGATTTCCATGCCAATGTTACACCAGAATTGGTGAAGCTTTCCAATGTTTTGATCACTTTTAAAGAAAACCCTCACCTTGATACATTCGATCGTGGATTGCAAGCAGCAAAAATCATGGCTGAAATGGTAAAAGGAGGTGTAAAACCAACACAGGCTATTGTGAAGGCTCCTATGGTCTATAATATTGTATATCAGAGCACTTTTGCAAATCCATTGCTTCCAATTACTACGGCAAGTAAAGAATTGGAGAAAAATGAAAAAATACTGGCAGTAAGTGTTTCTGGAGGCTATCAATACGCAGATGTACCATGGATGGGACCATCGGTGATTGTCGTTACTGATAATGATCCCGAACTTGCACAAAAAGAGGCACAAAAACTTTCTGATATGCTTTGGGATTCCCGTGATAAAACAATTCTTGACAGTCCCCAACCTGCAGAAGCTGTGAAAATGGCAATGGAACATGATGGTCGTCCCGTTGTCTTAATTGACATGGGAGACAATATTGGTGGTGGATCTACAGGCGACAGTTCCTTTTTATTGGAAGAATTGATCAAGCAAGGAGCTCAAGGCTGGGTAATGGTAATTGCTGATCCAGATGCTTATAAGATCGCTGAAAATGCAGGCGTTGGAAATGATTTTGATTTTGAGGTAGGCGGAAAAACAGATGACATGCATGGAAAACCTGTTAGGGTTAAAGGCCAGGTACGTTCCTTGAATGTAGGACGTTATCTTGAGACAGAAGTGCGCCATGGTGGTGGTCGCTACTGGAACATGGGCCATACAGCAGTTATTCAGGTAGAAGGCTCCACTTTGGATGAACCGAATTTGCTTCTTTTGACTACTTTGGCATCCAGCCCAAACAGTGCGCACCAACTTATTTCCAATGGCGTATATGTTGAAAGACAGAAAATCATTGTGGCAAAAGGAAACATTGCCCCAAGGGCAGCTTACGAACCATTTGCTTCCCTATTGATACAAGTAGACAGTCCGGGTTCTACTGCTGTTAATCCATCTTGGTTTAAGTTTAAACGTGCCAGAAAAGGAATGTTTGGCATGGGAGATTATTAAATACTTGTGATCAAAAAATAACAATTTGATCGACAACTGCGATCAACCCTAGACAGTTGAAGATTGCTTTTAACGCCCTCTTGGCTTAGCTGGGAGGGTGTCTTCATTTGTCAGGATCTAATAGATTTCCTTTTTGGGAAACATCAGAAAATCCTATTGCAGGTTCTATGTAAATCTATTCTGTACATATCTCCCATGAAGGTGAACCTCTGTTCAGGATGGGCACCAAATGTTGTTTATCAAAACCTTCTTAACAGGGTTAATTGGATATTAAGTTGATTGCTCAACCCCTATCAGGGTTGCGGAAAAATAGTGCGTTAAGGTCCGCGAGTTGACACTCACGGTTATTATTGTTCAGGCCCTTTAGGCTTGGGTTCCATATTATATAGTGATCACATTTTAGCACTGTGCTTTTAGCTCTAGTATTTATGGTAGATACCGGCAACAATGAAATTTCAAAAATCAAGTTTTATTTTTCTAAGTCCCTTGATTGAGGACTATCAGTAGGTTCTGAAGCATCATCTTCCCCCGTAGGTGCAGTGCGCCACCAGTTAGCAAGGAAAGAGCCGGAGATGTCCATCCAGGTACCAAAAATCGCTGGAAAAAGCCCTAAAGTAGCGGCCTTGCCCAACTCGGAAGCAATTCCTGCTGCCATGCCTCCATTTTGCATGCCTACTTCTATCGCTATGGTACGGCTGTCGACTTTATTCATCTTGAAAAGGCGGCAACCCCAATAACCCAATACATAGCCACTTGCATTGTGAATGATGGCGGCTAACAATAACAAAAGACCAATCTCTAAAAGGCTGTCACGCCCTGCTGCAACGATCACAGCGATAATCACCACATTGGCGGCCATTGCTATAAAAGGCATGGCAATATGAAGCCAACCTGCCCTCCCCTTGAAAACCTTATTGAAAACCATCCCTGCAATTATAGGTACAAATATCATCTTGATTATGCTCACCATCATCTGAAAAGAGTCAATCGGAATAAACTGACCTGCCAAAAGTTTCATTAACAGGGGTGTTAAAAAAGGTGCCAGTATAGTAGTAAAAGCGGTTAAAGTGATGGACAAAGCCAGGTTTCCCTTGGCTAGAAAAGTAATAATGTTGGAGGATACCCCACTCGGTGAAGAACCTATAAGGACAATACCTGCAGCAATTTCTGGTGGAAACTCCATTAGAATAGCCAAACTGATAGCTAGGATAGGCATAATGGTAAACTGAGAAACCAAACCAACAATGACTCCTTTTGGCATCTTTAATACTCCTTGGAAATCTCTAATCCCCATGGTGGTTCCCATTCCAAACATGATGAGTTGAATCAAAGGAACAATAAACCCCTCGGTATTATAACCAGCTACCTCTGTTATATAATCAGGAAATGTCATGCTGATGGCCACGGCGGCAATTACCCACACGGTAAACGAAAAACCCTTTAACTTATCATAACCTTGCATGCCTATTAGTAAAAAAGCAAAGAAAGAAAGTACCAATAGAGAGGCAACTTCTTGATTATCCTTTAAAAGCAAAACAACGATTCCAATTAATGATATTCCTGCCAAAGCTAGAGATGAGCTAAATAAGGTTTGCTTTTGATTCATGTTTTTTTTCGTAAATGCTTACTGATATTATTTTTTAACCACAACAAGATGGTCCTCTACTCAACCTTATGTGGACAATCCGGATGATTAGCACAATTGCCTGTATGGTAAAGATAAAAGGGATTTCATAAAGTAGGGGGAATTCATTGCCATTTTACCTCAAAATTTATTTTTTTTAAAGAGATTTTTTAACCATTTGTCTTGAGGGAAACCTTTAGTAAATTCTATTATTGCTCAATCCAACTTTAAACGCTTCATTATTGTACAACTATCGCTTAGTGTAATGAGCCTAAGTTGCCTAATAAACAGTAAAGCTTTTATAATAGCATGCTTAATACCATTCATTAAGCCTACTTACTACCTAAATTTATGATTGGATAACCTCTTTAAAAAATTTTCTCGCTTATAGACAGGGAAAAAAACACAAATCAAAATTTCAAAAACTAAATGCAATTGTCTTTTAAAGCTAAAAACCATTACATCAAAATCAATAATTTTTAATCTTAAAAATGATTAGTTAATTTCGCGTGATTCAAATTTGGCGAATATTTTCAATCATACTTATGATGCATACATTAGAAAGTTGTTCGGTATTTTTAACTGAATATTAAACCATACAAGAAGGTAATTTTAATTAATAAAACCTTAAAAATATCCCTATTATTAATATGATGCGTAATTACATAATCATAGTTTTTTATTTTGTTCTTTTTGCTTGCAACCCAAGTGAGGACCCACAAGATGAATACATTACCTTATCTGAAAATGACCTTTCCATTTCTTATAATGATGAATTCCAAATTCTAGCAGTATTCAATAGAGCAGGTTATACTACAGCAGATCTTATTTGGGAGTCAGAAGCAGAAAATATTGCAAATGTGGACCAAAACGGTCTTGTAACGGGCAAAAGGAAGGGGAAAACCACTATAACCGTAAGAACTGCTGATAACTTGTTTACCTCTTCTTGTAAAGTTGCCGTTCAACCGACCAATTTCTTGTTTAAGGAGCCTTATTTTGATTTTGGTAAGGATCAGGCATTTATTACTAATAAGGAATCGAGATATTTATCCGTGCAAATACCTGAGGCAATGATTTTCGATGGTGAAAATCAAAATATCCGTTACTTAAACTATAGGTTTAAAGAAGGGAAGTACGAATATTCTTTTGTGGTTTTACCTGGTGATCAAGACATTCAAGAAGAAGTCCATGATTTCCTTATACAACGATATGACTTGCTAGGTTCTTCAACTTTAAGATTATATTTTGAGAATGAGGAAGTGAATATAACGTACGCTATCGATGAATATCGTGATATAGTCATCTTTTATTTCCCTAAAGACAATTAGAAGAAGGTTAAATTAATCTCTTCCACTTAACAGGGAACTACATTGTCTTAATCAATAACAGACATTAATGGTTATTTCCTGACTTCCCGCATTTAACCTGATGTAATGCGATTCAGGATTTTGGGTTTTCACCTTGCAAATGAATTCACCTGAAAAGCCAAAACCTTCCTTAGGCTTTCCAAAAAAATTATAATCCATTTTCCCATTTTGGTTACTATCATGAAACACAGCAATCATGTATTCTCCCGGATCTAACTCGGGAAGTATGAGGTAGGGCGCTTTTTTAATGGGAACCTCAAGCTTTTCAACAAGTTCCATTTCCAAGCCTAGTTCTATTGCCTGTTTCTTGAAAATATGAATCCGAACCTCCCCTCCCAATTTAAAATCTAAATTGTTAATGCTTAAAACAGTTGTATTGGCGACAGGAGTATTGAATGCATATTGAAATAGGCTAAACAGGAGTATTAATGTAATTTTCATTTTTAACTATTTGTAATAAAATTCAATATTGTAGCTCTTTGATTATTTGAAACCTTGTTTTTGAAACCAAACATCAGCCAGGTTAATGTTCAAGGTAATGCCATGAGTTGTTTCTCTGGAAAGAAGTGTTGTAGTCCCCTGCTTTTCATACTGATAGGAAAGATTTAATCTGGTAAGTCCTTGTATGGGAATACCTATGCCCGCTGTGAAGCCCCATCGATCTACCGCTTGATTTTGAAAAAGGTAGTTTCCTGAATCATAATAAACGCCGGCGGAATAACTCAACTTTTGAGGAAATGAGTAACCTCTTGGTACAGGCACATATTCTATGCCTACACTCACTTGATGAGCCGCTACATAATCCTCCCATGAATCTGGGAAAAATTTATACATATAATCGGCCGCTATGATCCAATTCTTGTTTTGGTAAGACAGGCCAGCTTTGGCAGTTTGGTAAAAATCCATTCGCTCCTTATCACCTGTGGATTCAAACAAAAGAGTATCTGAATTGACAAGTTGGATTTCTTCCGAAATGGTCTCATTCATTATGGCTGGCGCCTGATAGGTCAAACCCATCAATACTTTTTTGTCTTTATTTTGATAGGCTACATATTGCAAGCCCATATCCACCCCTACACCACTGTAATTGTTTTTTAGATTTTGCTGAAAACTGTCTATTGCCTCATCTCCTGGGGACTGTGTTTCATAGGTGTTGATATTATTGATAATCCCAAAGGCATAATAAGGTCTTATCCCTAATGAAAGTCGAGGGTGTAAAGAGTAGGCATAATTAAGAAACACCTTACTTATGTCCCCATAATTCTTAGTAAGTTTGGAATAAGGGTCAGCTGATCCTACAAAATAGGTGGTTTCCAAAAAGCTATTGTCTACACTACTTAAAGGCATTAGGCCAAAGGTAAAAGCAGATGATTTGGATACCCTCAGCCAAAAGGCCACATGGGTCAAATTGGTTCTATTAATATCAATGTTTTCATCGTTTGTGTCAATGTTCATCATCTGATACTTAACATCTGCATCGATCATGAAATTATAAGCACCTAAAACCCCAACACTAGAGGCCGGATTGATAAGGTTTAGGAAGTAGGGTGATTGAACAGCCACTCCGGTTCCTCCGAGTCTAGATGCATACCCCACATTGTCACTATTAATCAAACCTATACCATAGGAAGAGTACAAGGAACCACTTCCCCTTTGTGCTTCCACCTTACCTATAAGGATAAAAGATATAAGACATAAACATAGCGTTCGAATTGGTAAAGTCATTTTGATTTTTTCGTAAAGCTAATGCTACATCTAGGAACATTCCTCTTAAATAGGCATAAGGGCTAATTTCATAGACCTAATCCCACTTTTCATCTTCCAAAATTCAAAATCCTTATATCCTTTGTATTATTTAAGATCATAGAGAATAAAGTGCTTTTCGTCGAGAGGATTATTGCCTAGGTCTATTATACCTCTTTATTCGCTAAAGATTGATTTGGTTTGGGGCAAAAATAAACTTTATGCAATCAATTTTCAGATCAATCAAATATCTATGTATGCCAGCAGTGGCCATTTTTATGACGGGATGTTTTGAAAATGAAATACTAGTACAACCTGAAGTCACTAAAGACAATAATCAACTGGAAGTCAGCTTAATTGAAAGTACAGACATCCTATTGTACAGTTATTATAGTGATAGTTTGGTCACCAATGACAGGACAAATTTTTTATTGGGCTCATACAATGACAGTATAAGAGGAGATATTAAGGCGGTTCCTTATTTGCAATTTGGAGTTGAAAGTGGCATAAGGATGAATGATGAAGCCCAAATGGACTCTGTTGTATTGGTATTGTATTATGAAAGTTATCATTATGACACCCTTCCTGTTTTCGATATCAATATTTATGAACTTATAGAAAACCCTGAACCTGATGATTTAAATGCCATCTATAACTTCCAAAACTTTGACTATAACGAAAGTCCTTTGGTGTCCCAAAAAATCCAAGCCCTTCCTCATCAGGATTCGCTTACAGTGACCTTACCCTATGAATTTGGACAAGAACTTTTTGAACTGTCCAAGTCAAGTAATTCAATTTTCTATACCAATGAAGACTTGGAAGAACACTTTAAAGGTTTGAGAATAGAGACAGAGGGAACAGGCCCCATATTGTCTTTTAACGAAGCTTCTTATATAGGTTTCTATTACAAACCATCCACTAGCATTTCCCAAACAAATGCACAATTCAAAATTACTGTACAGAGCGGAACTGAACATTTCACAAATTTGACAGTAAATAAATCCTCCGGGCTATTGCAAGGCTTTGAATCCTACACCAATATTGCATCGGAAGAAACCTCGGGGACGGTAATGGTGGATCCCCTATATGAATCAGGTATCAGAATTGAGTTCCCCGAAACCCAAAGCCTTAAGGAAATTTCCGAGAGCTTCTTTATTTCTTCGGCCATACTTCACCTACCCGTGAAACCGGGAACTTATAACAATTACTTCAACACCCCCTCCTTTTCGATCAATGTATATATGGTCAATAAAAACAATGAGATCATAGGCTCTTTAGCCTCAGTAGGTATGACGGCTTATGATGATCAGTTTCATGAAAACACCTACTATGATATTCCAGTAACAGATTTCATAAACAGTCAATTGAATACAAATTACGACAATGGAAATGCTTTATGGATTACCCTACCAGAAAGCACCTCGCTAACTACCAGGTATTTGGCATTTTCGTCTCACTCATTACAACAAAAAATTAAACTAGATATTGTATTTCTTCCTTTAAATTAAATTATTATGAATAAAACACGTTTGTTAATAGGAGCTATTATTGGAGTTTTCTTCTTCAGTAGTTGTATCAATGAAGATGAAGTAACCTCGGAAGGCAACTGGGTCCAAAGATCCTATTTTGAAGGTAGTAATCGCTCCAATGCGGCCTCATTCTCAATTGATAATAGTGCCTTTGTAATGGGAGGTTACACAGGAGAAGAATACCTAAATGATTTCTGGGAATACAATTCTGACGGAGATTATTGGATAAAGAAAGCTGATTTTCCAGGAGAAGCGCGTAGCAATGCTGTAGCCTTTTCTATTGACGGTAAAGGTTATGTAGGAACAGGATACGACGGTACCAACAAACTCAATGATTTCTGGGAGTATGATCAAGAAAATGACACATGGAAAGAAGTGGCATCCTTTGGGGGTACTGCCCGTTACAATGCTATTGGTTTTTCCCTTGTAGGAAAAGGATATATAGGTACAGGCTACGATGGAAGTGAGCAAAAAGATTTTTGGCAATACGATCCTACAAGTGATTCCTGGACCCAAATTATTTCAATGGGGGGAGCCAAGCGTCAGAGTGCTTCCGTATTTGTAATCGGAGATGTTGCCTATATTGGTACCGGAATCAATAATGGCTCTTATGAATATGATTTCTGGGCTTTAAATGGCAATAGCCTAGAATGGACACGGAAAAATGATTTGGACTATAGCGATGATTATGCAGTGGTGAGAAGTGAAGCCAGTGCATTTTCAATTGGATCTTATGGCTATATTGTAGGCGGATCAGTGGGTTCTGTTTTGGGTAGTACTTGGGAATACAATCCTTCAGATGATACCTGGGAAGAAAAAACCCCACTGGAAGCTGTTTATAGAGCCGGTGCTTCAGCCTTTTCAGTATACGACAGGGCCTATGTCCTTTTAGGACGAAGTTCCAGCTTAAGGTTTGATGACATCTATGAATTTGAGCCTTTTGTATATTATGATGAAGAGGATTAAATTTATCAAAGCCTTCTAAATGTTGAAAATAGAAAAAAAAGTAATTTTAAAGACATTGGTTCATTTCTTAATACTGGGGGTAATTTTATCCCCAGTATTTTTTATTATTTCTAATAAAAACCAAGAAATACGCCCCAATTTTTATTTTAGCATTTCCAACAGTAGCATAATCATTTTTTATTTAATCAACATTATTTGGTTGATTCCTAAGTTAATCTTTCAAAGGAAGTATTTAAAATATGCCTTGTTCCTAACCTCATTCCTTGCCCTCTATATATTCTTCCAATATACCTTTATGGACTTCTCCCCTATTGGAGGAGATAGACCGAGTCCAAGATTTCCTGATGGAAAAAGGCAGATGTTTTTTTGGATACCTTCCTTTTTTCGGTTCATACTTATTATGGCCTTGGGAACAGTTATAGAGCTTATTACAAAGTTTGAACAGGAACACAAAAAATTTGATGAACTTGAGCGGCAAAAAATCATCAAAGAGTTGAACTTCCTAAAAAACCAACTTAATCCCCATTTCCTGTTTAATGCCCTAAATAATATCTATTCTCTGGCAAGTCGGAAATCCGAAAACACTACTCCTTCGATTATGTTGCTGTCAAACATGCTCAGGTATGTTTTGTATGAATCGGGGAAAGATAAGGTACCTATTCATCAGGAAGTAGATTTCATAAAAAATTATGTAAACCTGGAAAAGCTCAAATTTTCTGACAACAATGCGCCTCAAATCAAATGTTATTTTTCGCTTACAAATGAAAATTATACCGTTGAGCCACTGTTGTTCATTACTTTAATAGAAAACGCTTTTAAGCATGGCATAAGCTACGTTACGCCTTCTTTTATCCTTATTTCCTTTAAGGAAGACAACAATGAAATACTGCTTTCTGTAATCAACAGCATAGTAAAAAGAGATGACAGGAATATCAATACCAACAAAACTGGGGTTGGTATTGAGAACCTTAAGAAAAGGTTGAAGTTGCTTTACCCGGGAAAACACAGCTTCAAGCAGATCCACGAAAACAGCACATTTAAGGCCTTTCTAAAAATAAAAAAATGAAAATCAACTGTATTATCATAGATGATGAAGTGCTGGCTCTTGATATATTGGAAGATTATATTTCAAGAATGCCTATGCTTGAGCTAAAGGGGAAATTTGACTCACCCTTAAAGGCCATGGATTGCATTGTTCATGAAGAGGTCAAACTAATGTTTCTTGACATCAATATGCCAGATATCAATGGAATAAAATTCTATGAAAGTCTCGCTAACAAACCCAAGGTCATATTTACCACCGCTTACAGTGAATACGCCGTAAAAGGCTTTGAAATTAATGCCATTGATTACCTCCTAAAACCTATCAGTTTCAGCCGTTTTTTCCAGGCGGTAGGTAAGGTCATCAATAATCCAAACGCACTGCCAGCAGCACCCGTTCAGTCCAGTTATCAGGAAAGTCAAAATGATGAATCATCAAGGTTTATTTTTGTAAAAGTAGAGCATTTCACAAAAAAAGTTAGCCTCAAGGACATTGCCTACCTTCAAGGCTACAAAGATTATGTCAAAATATATCTCATCGGTGAAGACAAACCCATCCTCACCCTAAACTCCATCAAACACTACGAAATGAGCCTTTTCTCAAAAGGATTTATCCGTATTCACAAATCCTATATCGTCTCTGTAAACCAAATAGAAATCATCAGTCGAAACAAGGTCAAATTAATTGACAAAGACCTTCACATCACCATTGGGGGAAATTACAGGGATTTTTTCTATGAACTGGTAGTGAATAAGAATATATAGAGAGCTAGATTAATGTTTGACATGCTGTAATTTTATCCTAATTCCTCGTAATTTATCAAAAAAAAGAACTACTTATTTGGGTGGCAGGAATTGCTTCTTCCAATCAAGCAAATAAAAGACTAGCACCCAAATTGAATAGCCCCTTAAAGGAGTAAAAAAATCTAATCCTCGTTCATTTGAAGTTAATATCCCCCTACCAGCAAAGATAAGATTGAATCTACTTTTTTGTTTGAAACCTTTTAAACCCATAATAGCTCAAATAAAACCATACTATGGCAGCCCCAATTGAGGTATAAAAACCGACATCTAAAGGATAAAAAGATCCAAAAGAACCGAAAGTCATCAATAAAATTGCCATACCCATACTAGCAATGATAAACCGCTTTTTCAATTTCCCCATTTTGAAGTGATCATTCTTACTTCAACTAATATAATATAATTCTATTACATTCTAAAACAAGACAATAACAAGTTCAAATCACCTCTTGTAAAGCAGCTAGAAAAATCTATTAGCCCCAGAAAAAATTTAAATCAAATCATATATGGAGAGTGATTGGTAAATTTTTCACCACCTACCCTTCTCAAATCAATTTCCAAAACCTTAAACTGAAATTTTAGTCCTAAGAATTTGATTATTAGAAAGATTAGGTCAAATTAGAGACATGAAACATTTTGGCTATTTATGGGCGGGAATTCTTCTATTGTATTCCTGCAATCAATCTTCTTCTACGTTTAATGGAGTTGATGGCTTGGACATAACTGTTGATACGGTCATGATAGCTACTGGCGATGATATTATTAACCTGAAATGGGGGATTTATCAGTCCGGTATTAGCCATGATAAAAAATATTTGTTTATTTCCGGTGGAACTAGTCCCTATTTGGAAAGGATAAACTTGGAAACATTGGCCTATGAAGAAAAGATGATATTTGATGTGGAAGGGCCTAATGGATTTGGTGATTACGTTTATGCAGTAAGCTCAGATGTCAACAACAATTTAATTTTGACCAGTCATTATTCCACAAGCATTTTCAATTTTGATAAACAAAAACTGAAAAAGTACCTATTGATTGGGCGTAATTTTAAAGGAGAACAATTAATAAAAAGAGAACAATTTACCTCTAAAATTATCCCTTCAAAGGACTATAAAACAACGTTTGGCTTGATTCAGAATCATGATACCGGAGGAATATTTTTTGCTATTGTAAATGAAGAAACAGATGTTTTAAGGAAAGTAAAACTAAATGGATTTGAGAAGGCAGAAGATTTTACAGTTAGACATCAGCAAGGAAGAGGTGCATCAATTTCTCCCCAAAATACAGAAATTGTTCAATTGGGAAATAAACTCGTGATCACAAATCCCGTATTCAGCAAAATTGCAGTATATGATTTAGTTGAGCAAAACTTAAAGTATTATCCCTGTCTACCTACATTAACGGCCTCAGAAAAAACCGGCACTTATATCAAAGATGTCAATTCAAGAGAAGAATTCACGATTCGGAAATTAGAGATTGAGAAAGAAGTCACATTTTTACCTTTAATGACAGAAGCCACTACTGATAAATATGTCAGAATTTCTACCATTGGCCTACCAAAATTAAATGACAAAGGCCTACCCGAAATGAATGACCAAAAAGTATTTATCAGTATTCTTAATGATTCCTTTGAAGTAATCAAAGAAACTGAAGTTCCAGATGGTATCGGGAAGCTTTTTTCTAATTTCATACCGCAAAAGCCATTTTTAAAGGATGGCAAAATATGGCTCTACTTAAATATCCAGGATGAATTGGCTTTTGTCCGTCTGGACCTGGGTTTATAATATTATAGAAGAAGTTTCTAATAAACGGGTTAATCTCGGTGCTTCCCCCAGGGTTTATTCTCGTAGGAATTACAAATGAGTACTGCCCGATTTAATAACCAAGGAATGGTTGATTAGAATGGGTTTTCAATTTCCATCAAACACTGTTCAAAATTTTAGACGATTCTAAACCAAGACGCTCTTTAGTTATCCTTGGCTGATCAATCGTAAATATCCTTTCTGTAGCCGACTTTTCTGACATCCACCACCAGTATTTCATCGTCAACGGAGTATACCACCCTATAATCACCTACCCTGATACGCCAGTTGTCAGACCCGCCACGAAGCTTTTTGGCACCAACAGGCCTTGGTTCCTCTGACAGAGCCATTATGGTCTTGATAAGTTTATTATTGACCTGGTTGGGCAATTTGAATAGTTCTTTTGGGGCCGACTTGCTGACGGTTATCTCATAGTAATTCATCCAGCTTTCCTTCTTCTTTCAAGGAACTGATCAATTCAGTCAGTGGTATTTTTTCCTCGTTTTTCCTTTGCTCTGCTACCAGATTGTCATAAAAATCTTCCCACAGTCTCCCGTGTTTTTTCAGGTCTATCTGGACAGCCACTTTCCTGTCATTCTCATCGGTTACGTAATTTATACCTTTCATTCAATTCAATTTTATCCTTTTAAAGATAACGATTTGTTTATGTATTTGATTCACCCTAGTGGCTGGTGTTTCTGTATCTGTCACTTCTTGTTCCTAAAGGTCTTTTCTCTGTCCCTCTCCTTAATGCTCGAACGTTGTCACTTACTACGGTAAAGACGTTACCTTAAAATAGGTAGAAGCCTCAATTTAATAAATCTTATAAAATTCGTCCATGAATTTTATTTTTTATTAACTTCATAGTTCACAGTAGAATAAGAAAATGGTTTCAGGGTATTGACAAAAAGATTACCTGATGCAAAGTGGGAGGAAAAAACGTTAAGCCTTTATAAAAAAAACTTAATCCCAAATGATCAAAGTACGTAATCTCCTGATTTTGCTATTGGTATCGGTCTATGCTTGCACTGATGGAACCAAAACCTTCAACAGTAGTGCGGATTCCAATGAATGGGAACTTGTAATTTTGGACTCTATTCAGGTAGACTACTTAGCTGATGTAAGAGAAGGAATTTTTTCAAATGGAATTGGGCTTATTAAAACTTCGTCAAACAATGGTTTGATTAAGTTTGACTCATTAGGTACTATTTTGGTAAATAAAGAATTCCCGCAAGAAGGCCCGGAATCTGTTCTATTTTTAGAAACCTTAATTGAATATAAGGGAGAATATTTTGGGACCACTTCATTTAGTGACATCTATCATTTCGATGCCAATCTTAACATAAAGGAACGTTTGAAAATGCCTTTTATGGGTGAAGCCAGAGGAGGTGCCTATAACCGAAGAAATATTGCTGTTTGGAATGAGAAAATACTCCTGTGGTATCCGGGACGAAACGGTATCAGCCCATACATTGACCACTTTTATAGAGACTACCCTTTTTTGGAATTATATGATCTTAAAACAAAAACTTCCAAACCGGTAGTAAGGACCCCTCAAGCATCGCAATATAGTAGTGATGATTTTTTTGATCGGCCTGACATTAATTTCATTATAGAAAAAGACAGTTTGTACCTTACCTTTTCCAATGAACCCCTCATACATGTGTATGCCATGGGGGATAGTATCCTTTGGAAAAGGAGTATTGCTATGAACCCAAGCGATTTTAAATTGATTCCAGGACAGAAAACACCTGTTACCTATCATGAAAAAATGAAAATGTATGAAGCTGGAATTAAGGCCGTTTATTCTGATCCGGATCATATCATTGTTAGCTATCATGGTGGAATTGATGGAGATACTTTTGTGAATAATGAATTAAAGGAAAGAGAGAATTATCCTCGCTATCCTGAATTTCTTAAAAATTATCTTAAAATCTATAGGCATGGACAAGGCTGGTCCAATGAGTTAATCATTCCTTCAAAAATCAAAATAATTCTAAATATCGAGTCCGCAGATAAACCCTTCTTTGCGCTTAGAAATGATGAATTTATTGGAGAGGAACAAGATTACCTTACTTTTTATAAACTTCAACTGGTAAGAAAATGAAATTTAAGTATTTAGCATTAGTTATTCTTTCTATCTTCCATATAGCTTGTTCAAAAAAAGAAGTCTCAGATAAAGTGGCTTTTACAAAGGAATGGGAACTCATAATCTTGGATTCCATTCAAGTAGACTATTTAGGAACTGTTGATGGTGGAGATTTTAGACAAGGCAAAGGCGTTTTTTATAATTTTGAAGAAAATAAACTGGTTGCGTTTGACTCTAGTGGTAAAATCAGCTATGAAATTTCTTATCCAAAGGAAGGTCCGGGAAAAGTTCAATATCCAACTCAACTAAAATATACGGAGGATGGAAGGCTTTTTGCAGCTAGTTTTATGGGCTGGCTGTATGAGTTAAAGACGAATTTAACTTTGAAGCAAGAAATAAAGCTTTCATTTCTGAGCCAATCACAGGACGGAGGTGGCTTTATTAAAAATCTGGAATATTATAATGATTCATTGATCAGTTTTTATCCGGGCAGAGATGGAGCAAATCCTTATGAGACACATTTCATCCGGGACAACTTTCTTTTAGAAAAAATTGATCCTAAAACAGGAGGATCAGTGCCATTAATTAGGATACCAAGTACCTCAAGATATTCCACCAGCAAATACTTTGAAAGACCCATAATCCAATTTGGAATATCGGGAAATAGACTTCACCTGGCCCTAAGCAATGAGCCATTGGTACATATTTACGACTTAACAAATGGAGAAACCTACTTAAGTACTGTTGATTTTAAACCATCAAAGTTTTTAGACAATGGTGAACATCCAGAAAAAAATCAATACATAGACTATATTAAAATGCTTGATGGAAGGATCAGGCAGTTTTTTGTGACCGATAAAGGAACAGTTGTTTTTTATGAGGAAGGTATTGAGGAAGACATTTTTATTCAAAATGAATTAAAGCTTCGAGAAAACTACCCTAAATACAAAGACTTTCAAAACCAGGTGCTGAAAGTCATATACCAAGATTCTATCCTTTCCAATGAAATCATTGTCCCCTACAATATTGGCAGCATTTTAAACATTGAAAAGTTAGATAAGCCCTTCTACGCACTCAGAAATGATGAATTTATTGGAGTGGAGCAAGATTTTCTTACGTTCTATAAACTCCAACTGCTGAGAAAAGGAAGTTGAATTGCTTTTCTATCTATAACAGTTGCATTTCATAAGAAAGGGGGGGCTATGAAAGTTCAGTAGGTTCACAAGTGCTGGTTAAGGTGTAAATCATTTGGGCTTCTATTCATTAATTCTACTTTTCAATTCCAAAATAGGTATAGGAATGTGTCCAATATGTAATACTATGCCTACTTTCCCTTGAAGCATAATTACCAGCTTTTATCCCAATCTTTCCAAACAGGTTCCAGGCCACTCTCTGAAAGCATTTTGGCAATGTGCGCTGTGCTCCGTTCATCTGAAATTTGGAATTGCTCCAGAGATTCCGGTTCTACCACATACCCTCCCGGATTGGTTTTGGATTCAGCACTCATTGAGGTGATTCCCAAATGAACAATATGGTCCCTGAAAGTTTCACTTTCCCGTGTGGAAATGGAAAGCTCCACATCTTCATCCATTAAGCGATAGGCGCAAATAAGCTGCAGCAAATCTGAATCAGTCATTGCTACTTTTGGTTCCAGGCCTCCACTAAACGGACGTAAGCGTGGAAATGAAATAGAATACCTGGTTTTCCAATAGGTCTTTTGCAAATATTTTAAATGAAGGGCGGTAAAGAAGCTGTCCGCTCTCCAGTCTTCCAGTCCAAATAATGCCCCTATTCCTATCTTATGGATTCCGGCCCTACCTAAACGGTCTGCGGTATCCAAACGATAATCGAAATTAGCCTTTTTACCTTTTGGATGATGCATTTTATAGGTTTCTCGATGGTAGGTTTCCTGATACACCAGAGTGGCATACAGTCCGTCCTCAATTAATCTTTCATATTCATCCTGCTCCAATGGCTGAATTTCTATCGTGATATTAGAAAAATAAGATTTTAGAATCTGTACCGCATTGCTTATATAGTCCACTCCTACTGTTTTATTGGCTTCACCGGTTACCAGCAGGATATGGTCGTAGCCCTTGGATTTTAAAAATTCCGCTTCTTTAATAATTTCTGTATCGGTGAGCGTTTTTCTAGGGATTTTATTGGTCATGCTAAACCCACAATAGGTACAGATATTCTGGCACTCGTTGCTTAAATACATGGGCGCGTACATTTGCATGGTATTCCCAAATCGTTTTTTGGTAATTTCTTTGCTTTGCCGAGCCATCTGTTCTAGAAATGGTTTGGCTGCGGGAGAGATCAATGCTTTAAAACCCTCCAAACCACACTTAGGATTCTGTAGCGCAATCTGGACATCCGCCTCGTTTTTTGATAAGATACTAGCCAGTACCTCATCCCATGAATACCGGTCTAATGTATTTATAAAACTACTCATATAAAAATCGTGTTAATGGGCTACTTGCTTCAGCTTGGTTTCTTTGTGGGGCTAGCTGTGCTTTAAAGGCCATTCTTCCCGCTTTTACCGCTAGTTTAAAAGCTTTTGCTATTTCTACCGGGTTAGGAGAAACTGCGATGGCGGTGTTGACAAGCACGGCGTCAGCCCCAAGCTCCATGGCCTGTGTGGCTTGGGATGGGCTACCTATCCCGGCATCTATTATCACCGGCACATTGCTTTGTTCAATAATGATTTCTAGAAAGTCCAGGGTCTTCAATCCTTTGTTGCTACCAATAGGTGCTCCTAAAGGCATCACACATTGCGCCCCCACTTCTTCAAGTCGCTTGCACAATACCGGATCCGCATGAATGTAAGGCATCACCACAAAGCCTAGATCAATAAGTTCTTTGCAGGCCTTCAAAGTCTCTACAGTATCCGGAAGTAAATATTTAGGATCGGGATGAATTTCCACTTTCACCCAATTCGTTTCCAGTGCTTCTCTTGCCATTTTAGCGGCAAATACTGCTTCTTTTGCATTTCTTACTCCTGAGGTATTGGGAAGCAGACTGATATTTGGACCTTTCAGCGCTGTAATCATTTGATCATCATCATTGCCTGGATCGACTCTTTTCAAAGCCATTGTCACTAGTTCACTTTCCGTAGCCAAAATCGCTTGTTGCATTACTTGTAGAGAACTGAATTTTCCTGTTCCTGTAAATAATCGGGAAGAAAAACTCTTATCTGCTATTATTAATTGATCTGTTTTGCTCATAATTTTTTTCCTAAAAATTGATATTGAATTTCCTTAAGCAATTTTTCTGGGTCTTCCAATGAGGTTAACCCTCCTGAAATAGCCAAGCCATGGACTCCGCTTTCTACCAATATGGAGACATCTGGTGCAGTTATGCCTCCTATCGCAATTACCGGAATTGACTTTCCACTGCTGTGAAGACGGCCCAAAAGCTTTCGGTAACCTTCTGCTCGCAATACCGGACTCAAATCCTTCTTGGTTGTGGTAAACCGAAAAGGACCAAGACCTATATAATCCACCTTTTTTTTGCATAAAGCTTCACAGTCCTCCAGCGTATTAGCAGTGCCACCAATGATCTTGTTTGTTCCCAAAAGCGCTCTGGCCTCCAGTGGACAGCAGTCTTTTTTGCCCAAATGTATACCGTGCGCATCTACTTGTTTTGCCACTTCCGGATAATCGTTTATGATCAGTTTCACTTTTAAAAGATCGCAAATCTCTTTTGCTGCTCTTGCAGTTTTAACAACCGTCTCTAAAGTTTCATCTTTAAGCCGCAGTTGTACCCAATCCGCACCTGCCAAACAAATTCGATGAATATTCCTCAGGTGTTCTTCGGGCGTTTCTCCTTGTGATATATAGTGTAAGTTTGAAATCATAATTTGTGATAGCCTAGTAAAGTTTTGTTTGATGCCAATAGCTTTTCTGTATAATTTTTTGCCTTTTGGCAGGCTTCCGGAAGCGGAAGACCTAATGCCAAAAAAGCGGTAACTGCAGATGATAGCACACAGCCACTGCCGTGTTTCTCTGAACAGTCAGTTCGGGTTGGTGAGAATGTGAAGTGTTTTCCCGCCGTAGTAAACAGTTCATCAAGTCCAATTTTTTCTTTACGGTGTCCGCCTTTCAAGAGCAGGTTGGTTTTGCTGCATAGCATTCTAATACTTTCTTCAACAGTACGCTCGGGATAAAACCATTGTAGTTCGTCAAAATTTGGGGTCACCAAAAATATCTTCTCCAAAATAAAATTCACATCCGCCTGAAAAGCATCCAGCTGCTGAAAAGAAAATCCGCTACTAGATTTCAACACCGGATCCCAAATAATCTTGGTGTCTTTGTTTCTCTGCAACAATTCATCGATGACAGTAATTAAAAGCTGTCTATTTTCAATGATCCCAATTTTTACCATTTCCACAGGAAAACTATCGAGCAATAGCTTTAGCTGGTGGAGAATGATTTCTTCGGAATTCCAGTGGCAAGCGCAGAATTGCAGGTCAGTTTGAATAGTATTGGCAGTATTTACGGCCAATCCATAACAGCCTAAACTTTCAACGGTCTTAATATCCCCAAGTAATCCAGCTCCTCCTGATGGGTCGAATCCAGCGATACTCAATACAAATGGCCTGTTATTGGAAAACATTGTTGTACTCATTAAAAATTTCTGTAAAAGCCCCTTGCTTATTATCACTCTGCCATATGGCTCCTAATATTGCTACACCACCGTATCCCAGTTCCTCGGCTTTGCAAATTTTCTCTGTTTTAATTCCACCTAAGGCGATTGTTTTGAAAGGCAATTTTTTTACATCAAATCCCTGCCCTTCATATCCGTCTTTAGAAATAGAAGTGAAAACTGGACTCAAAAAACTATAATCAAATAATGAAGCTTCATTTTTTATCTTTTCAGGATCGTGAAACGAGGAACTCACAGTAAAACCTCCTATTTTGTACCGCTCTATATACTGAACCAGCTCCTTCTTTTTACTTCTTAAATGTTCCGTCAAATGAATTCCCTTAACAGGAAAAGACGCAGCTAAACGATGATGTTGATGGAGTACCATTTTCCGAAGGTAACTTTCTTCATATCCAGACAACCATGACCGTAATTCTTCTTCCGATATTTCGGGTTTTCGAACATGTAAAAGTGACAGTCCACTCTCAAAAAATTGAGTGAGTTGTTCCTTTTCAGTATCGCTGTTTTTTTCCAGAGTGATGAGGACAAGCATCTAAATCGCTATTAAAGATAAACCTGGCTTCCTTTATCCTTGAATTCTTGCGATTTCTTTTTCATGCCTTCTTCAATCGCTTCTTCGGTATCCATGCCATTTTCTTCCGCAAATTTCCGTACATCTTGGGTGATCTTCATGGAGCAGAAATTGGGACCACACATAGAACAGAAATGTGCTACTTTGGCATTATCAGAAGGTAAAGTTTCATCGTGATAAGCCCTGGCGGTATCTGGATCAAGTGCAAGATTAAATTGATCTTCCCATCGGAATTCAAATCTCGCTTTACTCAAAGCATCATCCCTATGCTGTGCTCCAGGATGTCCTTTTGCCAGATCGGCTGCATGTGCTGCAATCTTATAAGTAATCACACCTTCTTTAACATCGTCTCGGTTTGGTAAACCTAAATGTTCTTTTGGTGTCACATAGCAAAGCATGGCACATCCATACCAGCCGATCACGGCGGCACCGATACCACTAGTGATGTGGTCGTATCCGGGTGCAATATCTGTGGTTAATGGCCCTAAAGTGTAAAAAGGAGCTTCCCCGCATACCTCCAGTTGCTTATCCATATTTTCCTTGATCATATGCATTGGAATATGTCCTGGACCTTCAATTATACACTGTACATCATGTTTCCATGCTATCTTAGTAAGTTCTCCTAAAGTTTCAAGCTCTGCAAATTGCGCATAGTCATTGGCATCGGCAATACTCCCGGGACGTAGGCCATCTCCAAGAGAAAAAGAAACGTCATAGGCCTTCATGATTTCACAAATATCCTCAAAGTGCGTATATAGAAAGCTTTCTTTGTGATGGGCCAGGCACCATTTTGCCATTATGGAACCTCCACGGGAGACCAGTCCGGTAACCCTTTTGGCAGTATGCGGAACATAGGCCAAACGGACCCCAGCATGAATGGTAAAATAATCCACCCCCTGCTCAGCTTGCTCAATGAGGGTATCCCTAAAAATTTCCCAAGTAAGCTCTTCTGCTTTTCCATTTACTTTTTCTAGTGCCTGATAAATAGGTACTGTTCCAATAGGTACGGGAGAATTTCTTAAAATCCACTCCCGTGTTTCATGGATATTCTTTCCGGTGGAAAGATCCATAATTGTATCTGCTCCCCAACGACAGGCCCATACCGCTTTCTCCACTTCTTCCTCAATAGAAGAAGATACCGCTGAATTTCCAATGTTAGCATTGATCTTTACCAGGAAATTACGGCCAATAATCATTGGCTCATTTTCGGGGTGATTGATATTGGAAGGAATAATTGCTCTTCCACGCGCCACTTCTTCCATTACAAATTCTGGAGTAATGGCTTTTGGAATGCTCGCCCCAAAACTATTCCCAGGGTGTTGATCTGAAATCTGTTTGATTTTTTCCAGTTTCTGATTTTCACGAATGGCGATAAACTCCATCTCAGGTGTAATGATGCCTTTCCGTGCATAGTGCATCTGGGTAACGTTTTTTCCAGGTTGCGCCTTTAAAGGTTTTCTATTCCTTTTGAAACGCAGCCCATCCAATTTTGAATTTTCTTCCCTTTCCCTACCATAGGCAGAAGAAAGCCCCCCTAATTGCTCGACATCTTCCCTGCTGGAAATCCAACTGTTTCGTAAAGGCATAAGCCCCTTACGCACATCAATCTCAACTGAAGGATCTGTATATGGGCCGCTGGTGTCATAAACAAGAACCGGTTCATTCTTCTCTACTTTTCCGTTAAATTTGTCCACAGTATCACTTAGGAAAATTTTTCTCATTGGAACCTTAATGTCCGGATATAATTCCCCACTAACATAGCTCTTTTCTGAATTTGGAAAAGGTGCACGACTAATGACGTGCTGGTTTGGCGTCTGGTCCTTTTTCATAGGTAGAATAATTTTTGTATTTGATAATTTCTTCTGCAGAAGAAACCTTCCGCAGCCTTCATTTTATATTACCCGCCCTGTGTTGCCCTTATCACAAGCACATTTTCACCTTCTGCCAAAGCACGACTGCTCCATTCATTTTTAGAGATAATTTCATTGTTAACGGCAACAGCGATTCCTTTGTCAGAAATATCAAGCTGCGTCAACAGGTCCTGAAGGCTAGTTTGTGAAGGCAAAGTATGGCGGGTATTATTTACGTTTACAGTTATCATTTTTGAAAATTAAATGGCTGTAAACCAGAGGGGAATCCCTATAGAAAAAGTATATACAAAAATCACCATTCCCTAAAGAATGACATGATACAAATGCAGAAAGACTTTTCCCTTCGCCGGTATTAGCCGGAATCAGGTTCAAAGGGTCTTATCTCAGCCAGTCCTAAAGACCAGCACCCCTAAAGTTTACGTGACCAAAGGTAGAAGAATTTTATAAAAATAAAAACACCAGTGTCTGAAAGAGATTTTAAAAACCAGGGTAAGCCTGCATAAGTGTAGCCCATACCTTTCTCAGCTGATGTCTTTTATTCTCATAAGAATGAAAAAAGATAACATTTTATATTGTTATTTAAATCTCTCTTCACCCCAGTTCAATGCTGTCCTAAATAATTTTTGATTTATCATTTGGTCTGTACTTGGATAGCAATTGGGCACCTCTTAAGTAGATTGAGAAAACAGATCCCAATGTACTACACTCTGGAGTGGTATGCCTGGTTCCATAAATGGGCTTATCAAGCCATTTATGCAATACGATTTTAACAAAAATAAAGGCGACCAGATTGGACAGATATCACCCGAATTTTGCTATTGTCTTTATGGCTTTGACCAGAAGGATGCAGATCAACGCCGTCCATATCTATATTATTACCGCATTTTTTAAGGTCTCCCCTCGCTGTGGTTTACGCCTTCCTCAGGCTGGTTTCGCAAAACACCCTTCTATTATTTCCAATTTGCAATTGGAAATGTACGGAATTATCAATGATCTAGGTCTATTTCTCCCAAATGCAAATAGTCCTGAAGCTCAGCGAATTTTGTAGAAATATCAACCTCCATAATTATCAATTTAAAACACCAGTTGCAGCATCAATATGTTTCCGGCACTTTTTAATTTACCTGAAGTACATACCCCCTACCTCGAATATTTTTGAGTTGAATATTCGGGTCTAGCAATAGCTTTTTGCGAAGTTTGGAGACAAACATATCCAGGCTTCTGCCCACAAATACCCCCTCATCTTCCCATATTTCTTTTAGCAGGTGGTCTCTCTCAAGCATTTCGTTTGGGTGCAAGGCAAATAGGGTTAGCAACTTATTTTCTTTTTGGGAAAGTTGGATTTCCTCTGTTCCAATTTTCAAAAGCTGTTTACTGTGATACAGTTCAAACTTCCCGATACCCACGGATTGACTATTGCCCATGTGCTTACTCTTGCTGGGCTTAAGTGCATTTTTATTGTATATCAACAAAAAGCCAAAGGCCAAAATCCCAATGATGATCGGTACAGAAAAGTTGGATACCCTCATTGTATTGTGATCAAACCGGATTTTGATGCTATAGCAATCTTTTGGCTGCAAACGTCCCTGACATGGAATTAGGGTTTTGTCTTTGTGACTGGACATTTGATAACTGTAAACAACCTGATTGTCTATGCATTCCACAACATTAACTTGGTATTTACCTTCAGCTTTTTTGCCCACCAAGCCTTCCCCCAAACCCTTATGAATAACTTTAACCAAACTGTCCGGGTCAAATTGGAAGGGGTTTTCAAATACAATACTATATTCACTCTCGCTGATTCTCTTGATTGGCAAAACCCTAGAAGTGCTATCTCCTGAGGCAAGCAAGATTTGGTGTCCCACATTCCTCAACCTGATTTCTCTGTTTTCTGCAAAATCATCTGACTTCCATGGCCACAGAAGGATCATGGTAAAAATCATGGTGAATATTCCGATTCCGGCAGGTTGTATCAGTTTTTTCATTACTCAAATATAAGGTTAAATAGAAGTCATCTTTCAATTTTACCTTGATTTACAATCTTTTTACATTCTATTTACCATCTTGACTTTGGATAGCTTTAGGTTTGGACCTGCTTAACAAATAAAAAATGAAAAAACACTTAAGATTATTTTCCTGGCTAATGCTGTTGGTTTTTAACACTTCATGTAAAGATCAAGTCAAAAATGACCAAGAAAAAAACCAATCCAATTTCCAAAGCAATAATTCAAACACTTCCAACGCTCCTAATTCAATCGTACGTAATATAGTGCAAGATGGCAAAGGCAACATTTGGATGGCTACCTGGGAAGGGGTGTTTCGGTATGATGGAAAGTCCTTTACCAATGTAACAAAGCAAGTAAGTTCAGCTCGCTTCTTTTCAGTTTTGGAAGACAGCAAAGGCAATATGTGGTTTGGAAGTATTGGATCAGGTGTATATTATTTTGATGGAAAAGACTTTCAAAATTTCACAACCAAGGAAGGGCTTCCGAATAATGAGATTACCAGCATTTATGAGGACCAAGCAAATAATATCTGGTTGGGCACAAATGGGGGATTGAGCCGGTACGATGGAAAAACTTTTCAGAATTTTATGTTGACCGAAGATTCTATTGTTGAAGATAAAGCAGGGAAAACAGTTCCGAATTTCACCCGCCCACCTAACGAGGTCAATTCCATCATTGAAGACAATACGGGTACTTTTTGGTTTGCCACAAGGGGCAACACCTATCTATATGACGGAAAAACATTTACCATTATAAGCCATAAGGACAAGCCGTTTACCAATGTTCGATCTTTAATCGAAGATAAAAAAGGCACTATCTGGCTAGGTGGAAATGATGGCTTATGGCGCTATGACCCATCGACTTCGCTCAAGGCTGGTGAGGGTAAATTCACCAACATCAGCAAGAATTTTATTGGATACATTCATGAGGATAAGAAAGGAAATATCTGGACAAGTTCAGAAACTAAAGAAGGATCTTGGGTACTTACACATTATTATTCCCAGACCTTTTTAAATAAAACACCCGCAGCAACCGAAATAAATACCAAAGAAAGAAAGATGCTTTTTGGAATTTTAGAAGCCAATGATGGCAGCATTTGGTTCGGCTCTGATGGGGTGTATCGATACAATGGAAAAACCATAACTGATTTTAAAAGCAAATAGGCTGCATCCCACAAACGTATAGTTTGCAAAACATCCTTTTTCTCATTCCAAGTTGCAACTGGAAGGGATGAATTCAATAGTGATCCATGGCTATCAAACCTTTCAATCCATCATAGTTTCTGATAGGTGTAAACATCTTTGATTTCCTATGCTCCCTTCTTCTATGGACTTAAGTGAAGCTTTGGCTCTTAGGGCCAAAGTTTCTACTTTGGTTACAAATAAACCCTTCTCTGTATTCTAATCCAGTAATTGTTTGATCCGGAATATAAGGTACCATCTTCGATAGTAGTAAAACGAGCTAATAGTCCTGGTTTTTCACTTTTAAAATCAATGGCCATTAGATTAAGATCCTTAATTTATGGATTTTCATAATCCAGTCGGTAAGTGACTAAGTCTTCTTCGAATCTTTAGATTTGCATACGTTTCATTTTTAACTATTCCATTAAGCTAACGTCTTTTTTGGTCAGGTAGGTTTACCGTTTCCTAAAAGACGCTATTTCCATACTGCCAATTAACCTATCTGAAGGAAGGATGTAATTACCAGAAAATCATTCTATTGAGAATTTGGCATAGTATCGGCTCGGTGAAATTGAAAATAGAAACGAAGTGACTTAAATTCCATTTCACCACTTAATAGAAGATCAATATCTACTTTAGGGATATTTTCCTACAGCCTTCTCAATACCTTATTTCCCACATCCAAGCTCTCCTGCTTTCGATGGAAGTTTGGATAAACTCCCGAGCTATGTCTAGATATTCAGTACCTGATACTTCTCTCCCTCTCATTCTCTTTGGCAGGGAGATGATTTCTTCAGGTTCTCCAAAAGTGATTTTCTCGGCTTCTACGATGAGCATACCATCATTAATATCATAAGCCAAAATCAAACCTGGAAGCCCGAATTGCTCCTCCGGACCCGTTGGAACGGGGATATCTGAGGCGAACCAAGCAGCGATCTTTTGGCCTTTAATGCTGTCTTCAGACACAGCTTTCATGCACATGTGACCCAGTATATCACGTATTTCGTTCATTACTCTCCATTTTGGAGTATTTAAGCTGTCACGGACGATGTAAGTTTTGCCCATTTGATCCATGTACTTCAAATAGGTCTGGTCTTCAAAATTGTTTTCAATGAAATAGTCTTTTACCTGCCAAGAATAGCTTTGGACTTGATAGGGTTCCCCAAATGTATAAAGACTTTTTTCCGGCCAAAACTGAAGTTTCATCCGAGTACTATAGCCTTCAGGATTACTCCAAGTGAGTAGGATCCTATCCTTTTCTTGCTCAGTAATGTGAGGCAAATTGGAGTATATTTTATCATAGAATATCCGGTAGCGATATTCTACCTCTCCTACTATATTTTGGGCTTTTAGACCTGTAGAAATTAATAATAGGATAAGGATCTTTAGGCATTTTAATTTCATTGTTTTAATGTTTTAAGAATTTGCTGAATCAGAATATGTGAAATAGATTTGCAAAATACACCAGCATTCAAACCTATTTAACTATATATAACATTGTAAATTAGAAAGAATCAACTTTTTCACTCAAAAGCCAGAGGATTTATATAGCTTAAAAAGCAAATATAAATTAAATCACAACTACTATTGATCTTGCTCAAACGGTAAACTTAATTTTCCATTTAAGAAGCTGACCTTATTTATTTAGCGACTATAGAATCTTCCCAATTACTCCACTATCTACGTTTTTTCACTTCTATTCCCCGCATATTGTACGTTACTCCGAGTAAGAAATACCTTGATAGTGTTTCAATCCTACCGGTGGAAACGTAATTTTGACCTGCATATTGGCTGATGGTTTGATTTTGCTTGAAGACGTCATAAGCGGATAGCCTGACTTCCCATTTTTTAGCCTTGCCGAGTAGTTTATAGACGAATGCATTAAGAATAGGTACTTCTTGATCAAATCCAAAACTTTCGTTCTTATATCGGTTATAGTTGAATTTTACATCTAAATAAAAATCTTTGGGGAATTTTAAGTTCATATTACTATAAGCACTCCAATTTATTATGTCTTGGTTTTGGGAAGGATTCTGTTCGTATTTTGTTTTGCTAAGCCTGAAGGATGACCCGGTATATAAGCTAAACCATTCTAAAGGTGTCAGATTGAAATTAACCCCAAAGTTATTGCCGGAAGTTTGGGTCTCTGTCTCCACTGAGTTGATGAGGGCAAGGCTTTTAGTATAGGAGGGATTTGCATATAAGTATGCGGAAGCCTTGGTTTTTACGATAGGAAAACCAAAACCTAAATAAGGATTAAAACGCTGCCCCCCTGAAACATTGCCAGCTTTGTAGGTAGTGACAAAGGTTTCCGGGTCTATGGTTTGATTTTGAACTACTTGATTCTGATAGAATGTTGAATTGAAAGAAACCCGCAAATTTATAAACGAAACAGGATCATACATGCTATACCCAGTATTGAATGAATGGGATACTTGAGGCTCTAAATCAGGATTTCCTTCCCGTATATACAATGGGTTAGAAATGTCCTTATATGGCTGCAAGTCGGCGATATTTGGGGGATTGACGCCCATGTTATAACCTGCGCTGATGCGCTTGTTCCCTTTCATTGTTTTATAGAAAGTTACATTAGGTGTTAAATTGAGGTAACTCTTGTTCACTCGGCCCAATATTTCACTATCCTTTAAGACTGAAAATTGTCCATTTAGCCGGTAGTTGGAAGCGGCTAACCCAACGCTTAAGTTGGAGCCTTTGTTGGCATATCGGATACTAGAACCAAATCTGTTGTAGGTAATTGTATTTTCAAAAAATCGACTGAGGTCCGGATTTAGCTCTTGGGTGTCGCTTGACTCCACATCGTATACTTGCCGGTTGGTTTCGCTCTGTGACTGGCTGAAATTGTAGAAAGTCTCCCAAAAAAATATTTTTTTGATTGGTTCCACAAAGAGTAGGCTTGACTTGATCAAGTTGGAGCCATTCAGTGCCTGGTTCAATTGATCCAAGTTTCGGAAATAGGTATTTGGATCTGTGGAGTTCATGAGATCTACAACTGATTTTTGTATACCATTTTGGTCTGCCTTACTATAGGTATCACTGATACTGGCTGCAAAGTTTCGTCCGTTTTTCTTGAATTTATGCCTATATATTGCTGTGCCCTGAAAGGCCCCTGACCATTTATCCGATTGGTTGTTCCTATCCATTTGGCTTTGCTCCGTACTGCTGCGAATCAGCTCTTGATGGCTGGCCAAGTAAGTCGTAAGTGAACTTAGCCTTCCTTTTACGTTAATGGTGATAGTATTGGCGCTGTCTAATTCGTTTTGAAAACGAAGATTTACCCGATGGTGACCTGCCATGTTATTTTGTGAGTTTTGGTCAGTTGAGGTAAAGGAAGTATTGTCCTGCAAAAAATTCGTCCTGCTATTGAAACTCTCCAGCGCTTGATCACTACGGCTATAAAAGTAGTTACTATTAAAATCCTTTTTATCCTTCAGGTAATTATAATTGACACCTATGGCTTGGTTATTAGAGTAACCAGAGTTGAGGTTATTGAATGGGATTTCAAAGGATTCTTCATTGTCCCCACCTGAAAACGAAAAATAATTCGAACCACCTCCATTAAAACCAAAGTCCCCGGTGTCGCCAAATTGAAAAGCACCACTCCCTTTAAACTCCTGCAGGTCATCCCAGCTCAGACCGGATTGGTTCACATTGTTGCCATAACCGATCACCGAAAATTGGTTTACTTTGTCAAATTTATTGAATGAAGCATTACCAGACCATCTTCCGTCTGTACCAAGTGCTGCTGAAAGCTTACCAAAGCCTCCTTTTCTGGCTTCCTCCTTCAGCTCAACGTTTAAGGTTTTTTCCTTCACTCCATCTTCAACACCTGTTAACTTGGACTGTTCTGACTTGTCATCGAATAACTGAAGCTTGCTTACTGACTCAGCATTTAAGTTTTGTGTAGCCATTTTTGTATTACCCCCAAAAAAGCGCCTTCCATCCACAGTTACTTTCTGTACTTGTTCCCCTTGTGCAACTATATTTCCATCCTTGTCGATTTGTATCCCGGGCAGCTTGCGAAGCAATTCTTCCAAAGTAGCCCCAGGGGGTACTTTAAATTTACTTGCATCATACTCAAGGGTGTCTCCACGCATCATCAACGGCGCTTTGGCAGCTTTTACAACTACCTCGTAGAGTTCCTGTAAGATTGGCATCAACTGAATCTCATCGACTTCCAAATCACCTGTTTCAGGAAGAACCAGTTCCATTTGAACGGGAAGGTAGCCCATATAGGTGGCTTTGATGAGTAGCGGTTGTCTCTCTACATTTTTGAATTGGTACGCTCCATTTTCTTTAGTCAGGGTGTAGGCCACCAGAGCCGAGTCTTTGGGGCTAAGGAGTAGCACAGAGGTATAGTCGAGTGGCATATTCGTGGTATCTTTCACCACTCCTCGAATAGTAAGTTTGGATTGGGCATGGGAGCCAAAAGTGATGAAGGCCAGAAGAAGGCATGAAATGAGTAATTTCATTTTGTTTCGGGTTTATGTTTTTAACAATAATTTCTTTGACTAAAAACCATCATCCCATTTATCATTATCAGTTCACCTTTACAAGTTGAATTGGTAGCGTGAGAAGACAAGCTTAATATTCAATGTGCTATTTATGAATCCAAATAAAAAAGTGGAATTAGAGCGAATTTTACTTTTTGCAACGCTTATCCGACCTTTTTAATAAATACTCTTGAGCTTCAAATTCTTATAATATGCCCCCTTCACTTCTCTCCTTCGCGAAGTCATCTATTAAAACAAATCAAAAATTGCCTCTTTCAAGCAAGGTAATTTTGAAATATTATATCGATGACTTTCAAACTATTACAATAATAGTAATAATTCAACTAAAAACATAATACTAATTTATTAAAAAATGTTAATAGGTTGCGACTACCTGATCTTTGAAGATAATCCGGTTTTAAGAAGAGTTTGGGAGAATTATGGATATTTGGCTGTGTTTGCAGTCTTTGTTTATGCCATAACCATTTGCTTATGGTTTTCTTTGGGTTATTCAAGCTTTGCTTTTGGTTTTAGGCATAGGATAGATATTCCACCTGGGCAGCAGTTTTTTTTCGATACTATTTCAATAGTTTAACCAACTACACTCTCCTTCAATAAAGATGTCACCAGCTCAACAGTCAACGGTTTCTTGTTCGCTTTTTCCCGGAGGGTATCAAAAGAGTATCTAAAGTCACACCCTTCTTTATAGGCGCTGCATCCATAGGCTGTTTTTCCTCTTATTATGGTTCCTTTATTGCAAAGAGGGCATGAAATGACAGGAGGAGTTTTCTTAGAAGCCGCCGAGTTGGCTACTTTCTTTTCTACCAAAACGAGTTGAAATTTCTCATTGAAACGTATCAATCCTTCTTTATCTCCAGTCGCCGTTTTAAATCCCTTTAAATTGACAGTAGATCCTTTTTGAAGTAACCTCAAATATTGATTCTCTGATATAGTTTTTCCTTCGAAAGAAAAAGCGAGTAAAAAGTCACATCCCTTTTTATAAGCGCTGCATCCGTAACTTGAATTTCCTTTTAGCAATGACCCATTCTTGCATTTTGGACAGGGCTGTCCCACAAGTGTTGTTGCTGATTTTTCTTTCTCAGGAAGCTTGTTTTCAGTGGTATGCGCTATTTTAGTATGACTTTGTTCCCTTATAACATCATAGACCAAATTCGCCACCATTTTTTTCATGTTCACCACAAAAGAACCCGCATGAAATTTCCCTTTTTCTATTTCTTTCAATTGCTTCTCCCACTGTCCTGTAAGTTCTGCAGAGGTCAGCAAGTTATTCTTAATAATATCGATCAATTGCACTCCAGTTTCGGTAGGCAAAATTTGCTTCTTATTACGTTCAATGTATTGTCGTCTAAACAGTGTTTCAATGATATTTGCCCGAGTTGAAGGGCGACCAATGCCATTCTCTTTCATTAAGTCTCGCATCTCTTCATCGTCCACTTGTTTACCGGCAGTCTCCATGCCTCTTAGCAAAGTTGCTTCTGTATACTGTTTTGGAGCTTTGGTTTCTTTCTCTAGGAAAGAAGGTTCATGTGGCCCTTTTTCCCCTTTTTTAAAAAGCGGGAGCTCGTCTTTCTCCTTTTTTTCTTTGCCATCTGCAGTTTCAAAAACAACCCTCCAGCCTTTTTCTAAAATCACCTTTCCTCTTGCTTTAAACGGGACCGTACCAACTTTTCCTAATACGGTGGTATTGTCCACTGTACAGTCGTCATAAAACACTGCGATGAAACGCTTGGTAATGATATCATAGACTTTTAGCTGATTGTCGTGTAAACTAGCCTGCATGCCTGTAGGAATCATGGCATGGTGATCGGTTACTTTTTTGTCATTGAAAACCTTAGTAGACTTTTTTAATTTCTTCCCCAAAATGGGTTGAGTCAACGACCTATATTTCGTTAGCTTCTCTAATATTTCTGGTGCTTTGGGGTAAATATCGTTCGGTAGAAAAGTGGTGTCAACTCTTGGGTAGGTGATTAATTTTTGTTCGTATAGTTTCTGTGCGATTTTGAGCGTTTCATCGGCAGAAAGGCCAAACTTATTATTACAATGCACCTGTAATCCTGTTAAGTCAAAAAGCTTAGGTGCATATTCCTTTCCTTTTTTCTTAGCAATTGAGACGACTTCAAAGTCATTTTCTTTGACCTGGTTGGCAAAAGTCTCCCCGTCTTCTTTCTTTAAAAATTTCCCTTCTTCACAGTTAAATACAGTCTCTCTATACAGGGTTTGTAGTTCCCAGTAGGGTTGTGGCTGGAAATTTTGAATTTCTTTAAACCGATTAACGATCATGGCCAGTGTAGGCGTTTGAACTCTGCCAATGGACAGCACTTGTTTGTACCCACCATGTTTAACCGTATATAACCGGGTGGCATTCATTCCTAACAACCAATCTCCGATTGCTCGGGAATATCCAGCATAATATAAATTATCGTATTTCGCCGAGGGTTGTAATTTGTCAAAGCCTTCTTTGATGGCCTCTGTGGTCAAAGATGAAATCCATAAGCGTTTGACTTCCCTTTATACCCCGCTTGTTCAATTACCCATCGTTGAATCAACTCTCCTTCTTGGCCGGCATCACCACAGTTGATCACCAGTGTAGCTGTATCAAATAGCTTTTTTACAATGTCAAATTGCTTCTTGACTCCCGGATTATTAACAATTTTAGTTTTGAATTTTTCAGGAAGCATAGGAAGGTGACTGAGGTGCCAACCCTTCCAATGAGGTTCGTAATCGTTCGGCTCCAATAAGGTGCAAAAGTGCCCAAAAGTATAGGTAACGATATATCCGTTGCCTTCATAGTACCCCTCATGCCTATGATTAGCTCCTAGAACAGCCGCTATTTCACGGGCGACACTTGGCTTTTCTGCAATACAAACTTTCATCTGAAACAAAAATAGATAAAATAGCCTAAGCTCAACGGAGTGCAGGCGCTTTTAGGTTGTTCAAAATGAAGTAACCCCTGTGGATCAACCTGATAAAAATTACTTATCAGAAATTTAGTTATTTCTGGATATCTGAAATTTGAAGGGATCCAAGGAAAGGAATATTTCTTTGGTTTTCTATCCCAGCGAGCTGCAATTGTAAATGGACGGATTCACCAATGATCCACGGTTATCAAACCTTGTAATCCAGCATAATTTCATCTGGTTATAATTGTTTTCAAAAGGTCAGAACTTGCCCCGGTTTATCGAGGTGGAATCTCGCTACGATAATCGGGGTCACGTCCTAAAAATAAAATCCCTGATTTCTCAGAGGCTTGCAACTTGTGTTTTACTAAACTTTTTCTTTTGTTACTCGCGAACGTATGGATTCTGCAACAAAGTTGTTTAAAGACATTTTAGCTTCTTTTGCTAATAAAGCTGCCTTTTGATGTAATGAAGCTGAAATACGAACATTAAAGCTCCCTTTATAGGGTTTCTCCGGTGTTTTACCTGCTTCTTTACAATCAGCTAAATAAACATTTATCGCTTCTTTAAAATCGTTTTCTAACTCTTGACCTGTTAAGCCTTCATAAGAAATTAAACCTTGAATACCGAGTACCTTTCCATAAAGTAAATTATCATCATGGTTATACTCAATACTCCCTGTGTATCCTTTGTAATCTAAATACTTCATAAGTCTAAAACCTCCTTTACTTGTTTTAATTGGTACGCTTTCATTATGCCACTTGGGTGCGGTTTGTGCAACATAATCGGTACACCCGATTCGTTTTCAAACTTAACCCTTGAACCACTGGTTTTACCCTTTTTTATCTCCTCAAAACCAAAGTAACCTAAAAGCTTTACAATTTCATCGTAATGAAAATCTTTAGGCTGTGTAAGAAATCGTTCCAGTAGTTTTTCTTTCTTAGACATAACACGAAGTAACTGTATTTAGTTGCTACTTCAAAGATTTTTTTTTAGAACAGTAAATACTTGTTTACGTCTTCTTGTAAATCGTCTAAACCGTTATTAAATACGCTTCTGTATAGCTTACGTAATAATAACCAGCCATATATTGTCCCCCTAGATGTAGTTTATGTCTTCGTGAGCTGGGTGTAGGTTTGCAAAACACCTTTCTATTCTTTCCAATTTGCAATTGGAATTGGACGTAATTACCAATGATCCACGGCTATCAAACCTTCTAGTCCAGAATAATTCCTTGCACTCGAACACATGTAATCCTCTGGTTTTTCCACGATTCCTGCCCTTACCGGATTCTCATGTATTTAATTCAAATGTGAAAAAATAAGCCATCTCCTGATCTCTTATTTGGTAAGCCTCTCCCATAACTAAAAATAGTCTATCCTTGATTGAATTACAAATAAATGCTGGCCGAGTGTATCGTTGATTTGGATGGGGTTTCAAAATTTTGTCCATTTGTTTACTTGGATAAGGAGGACTTTCAGAAGCCATTGCAAATGGCATATAAAAGATTTCGACTTCAAAGTAAGTTAGGAATAAAAGGGTGTAGAGGATTCTACACCCAGCCCGGGCCTGTCTTGGATGCAAAATTAACCAATCCAAGGCGTGAACTACCATAAATGGATTATTCGGTAAGTGTCTTGTCATTGAATAAGCATATGCCTCCACTGAAACCTGGTCCTTCGCTAAAAAAGTACACCGGACTGTTTTTTAACCCTCAGTAATCAGAGGCACCTCGGACGTAGGTGGTCGTACCACTTTCAATGATCTTGGCTATTCGTTACTTTCAGTTAAATATAGTCATTCCTTTGTTTTAGCCTAAATTATTAATTAGGTAAAACGAATTACTCTACAGATTATTAAGAAGAAAACTACATTCCAGTATATGGATTAGAGACATCGTCTCCATACTCTTTAATAGCCTCCTCCACTAACCTTTGTGACTCATAATTCTTCATTTTACATTTTTTTAGCCACTCGTATATTTCTTGGAGTCCTAAATATGAGATAATATTAAGACTATAATCTACCATTGTAGGCGAGTCGAAGTCCAGATTTCTTTGCATCCATTCGATAATAACATCTCTTAAATCTATATCGATAAGTTCGTAGTTATGCCATTGCTTTTCCGCTAAATCATTAATGCACTCAAACTTTTCTACAATTTCTTCATTACTATTAATTACCCTAAGAAATATAATTCTTAGCTTATCTGACGAAAGTTTTTCTGGCAAGTCATTGATTTCTTCGATCATCATTCTTTTAAAGGTAAATGGGTAGAATTGTCGGGTTTTCGTTGAAATTGTCCACTCTGATTTAAAGATTTCTTTCCAACTTTGATTTGTGTAGTGTTTGTTGTTCCAGAATTAGAATCTGGAAATTTAGTGGCTGCATCACTGTCTGGAGAATGCCACTTTAATTCTATCTTTGTATTATTGATTGAAAATTTATACTTCTCACCTTCCAATATGGTTGATGAAGGCTTAAATGTGTTCGGAACATCATCTGGAATCATTCGTCTAATTACATCAAAATCATAAGTTGCTTCCGATGAATTTAAACCTTGTTTCACTGCGAAATGCGGATCATAAGGAACTAAATCAAGAGGGGTTTCCTATGTTAGATTTTTTAACTTTGAAAAATTCCCTAACTTATTGGCCTTAAGTACAGCTCCTCCCCCAAAAGTTACTAGTCCACCAACCCCTTGTTCATAGGTTTCTACTGAGCTTAGACCTTTTTTTATATCTTGCCTGAATTCTTCAAAAGATGTATTCTTTGTATAATTGTAAATACCTAATCCTATATCAGTTACATCTCTTTTAACTTTCTGGGCGGCAGATAACGGGCCTTCATGGATTCCGGTCTTGGTTACTTGGACACCATAATTCCAAGTCCCTGCAGCGTCGTTATATATACTCTTTAATGCATTACCTGAAAATCTCAATCCTTTCGATAATGTCCCTTCTGTGGCATTATATTCAGATCGATCCCAGTAGGGTAACTCCTCAGCACTATCTAAATCTATTGCATAAATTGGTTTATTCCCTGCAAACTGATATGGTGTGTACCAAGGATATGAACTTGCAAGCGGATCCACACTCAAAAACTTCGCTATACTCGGATTATAGATCCTAAAACCGTAGTCATAATGGCTCTTTGAACCCCATTCTCCGGATGAATCTTCTTCCTTCCCATTGAACCCATAACGGTACGTACTATCCTGCTCGCTACGACCATCCATGGCCAGCCCAAAAGGATAGTAACCCGTAACATTTACTACACTGGTCCAAGTGCTGTCCTGATCCAAGTGGATATTGTCCGAAACCACTGCCAATACGTTTCCTAAGTGATTACTTAGTTCTTACTTCTTGCCACCCAGGGTTCTGTAAGCAGTTTTCGAAGCATAGTTTATAAGACCAAGTCTTGAACTACCATAAATGGATTGCTCAGTCAAGGCATCGTTTCTATAGACTGCCATGACATTTCCAGAGGCGTCCCGGGCATAAACCGTGGTGTCCGTTTCGGTGATCTTAGCGATGCGGTTACCAGCGGCATCATACCTAAAATGTACTTCAGAAGTATCGTTTTTGTAAACAGCCCTCACCTTACCATATGGCGTCCAAGCAATACTGTCAATGCCTTCGGCATTGTCACTAACCAGGTTGCCGATCTGATCATAAGTGTAATTATCAGTCTCCGTACCATCCACATTCTTCAGCTTGTTGCTGAACTCATAGTATTCGTATGTCAAATCATCACGGATTGTCGTTTCATCCCGCCTCTGTAAAGATATGGATTTTCTATTTAATGATAGTTCGATGAAGTCTTTAAAACCCTTTATTCAACCAAATTCACTTAGGCCTGCCCTGCAATCTGGCCTCCCGATCCGCTTTACTTCTCGGGACAGGCTCTCCCTAAAACAGTCCACTGGACTGTTTTTTAACGGTTGGTCCTCATTTGGATCATAACTATAATCCGCATCGTATTTATTTGCACCTGGCGACCTCGAATCAAAGCCAGTGCTTTGTGAACCAATCAAACTTCTGGCCTGAACGATCCTGTGAAGCTGATCATATCCATATACCATGGCCTGCATGGACTGGTTGACATCTAGACCGAGGAGATCCGCTAAATATCTAATACCTATTACTTTTCATTTCTTGGCAAGAATTTTCAAAAAATATTATCCTTACATATAAAGCAGAAAATATATAGTTGTTAAATATCCTTACAAGATAATAGTACATTCTTTCAATTTCCCATTAATTTATTATCAGATTGTTAAAATACCTTATTATCTTACTCCATATCTAGATTAAATTCAAAACATATACCCTTTGACAATCACTACAAAACTTCAACCAAATTAAAAACACTGTCAATTGGAGTTTCTCTTAATTCACCATTTAATAACTCGACTATTGAAATAATTTTCATTGAAATATACATGGTATCAGGTTCTGTCATTGTAAAATAACCTTTCAAATATGTTTTTTCAAGAGTTTGTTTGTTAAGAAATTTTGATTTAATCTCCCAAAAATCTTCTCCATCACCACCTTGGGATGCAACTACGAAACAACTGCTCTTTTTTAAACTTGCTAAAACCAAACTGGTTTCATAATCATCAAAACAAATATAAAATATGTAATCATCAAATAGCCTAGAATGACGATAAACTCTATTGTATTCTCCAAAATTGTCATTTTCACGTTCCATAAAGGCTTTCAAAGTAGTATCATGCTTGGATGCTATATGATAATAATCGTTGTTTAAAGGGTTTAATGAAAAATCAAGAATTTCACTTTTCAAAACATCCTTTTCATATAATGTTCGATCTTTCTTGTCATTTTTTTTATTACATGACAAAAAAAATAGAACTAAAAAAAATAAAAATATGACTCTAGAAATCATCAACATGATAGTGGTTTTCATGGGTTTTTCTTCCTGCTCTGTCTGTTGCAACCTTAATTTTAGTACCTCCATTACTCAATGTGTCAAATATGCTTCTACCTACAATTATTCTACCAAAACCATTCATTTCTAAACTTCTTATAAAGGTTTTAGACCTATTCACATCATGTAATGGGCTTGAAAATGTACCCCTAAAGCTTCCTCCCTCTCCTAATACTCTAATATCAAAGGCGTTTGTATTACCGTGATGGGTCGAAGTCGAAGAGACATAAGGGCGTCCGTTTGTTGGTGTTTTCATATCACCAATTTGAATAATATCCCCAGAATAAGATTGCGTGTAATCCACTATTGAATTAATCATTCGAGCTACAGCTCCCACTTTCCCCCACTGATCCTTTGGATCTCCTCCCCTTTCATCATTACGGTTGTAAAAACCATAAAGAGTCAAACCATCAATTGAAAATATACCGTTTCTTTCTTCTGGATTATTTGCAGGTAATTCCACCATTCCTGAGGAATTAGCGCTAAACATTTGAACACCGCCATTTGGAGTACCTATATTGAGAATTTTTTGTTGAAAAGTATTTGTTTTACCATCGGAACCTAACTCAAAACCAATCACCGAAGATTCCCAAGCCACTGATGGAAAAGTTCCTTTAGGAGCATTACCATTCGAATCGAAACCGACATAACTTGCACTTGATATAATGCCATTGGCATCAGTAGCTTTTTTCCACTCCAATCCTTCAAGTTCAATTCCGTCAATAACTCTATTCTGAGCAAATGCATACGGACTATTGAAAGGGTAACTTGGTGCAAGTGGATCTACAGCAAAGAATCTTCCAATCCTTGGATCATGCATTCGATATTAAAAATTAATGCTGTTTCCAGAGCCCTTAATCTCGTCATCCCGTTCCTGTCCTTGGAACCCATATCGGTACGTACTATCCTGCACGCTACGACCGTCCATCGCCAATCCAAAAGGATAATAGTCCGTAACATTGACCACACTGGCCCAAGTGGAATCCTGGTCGAGATGGATATTGTCACTTACCACGGCCAGAACATTTCCCAGGTGGTTGGATAGTTCGTACTTTTTGCCTCCCAGGGTTCGGTAGCCTGGTTTGGATGTGGCCGTCATTAAGCCTAGTCGGGAACTGCCATAGATCGATTGTTCTATCAAGGTGTCGTTTTTATAGACAGCCATGCCTGCGCTGCCACCAGGCCCTTCACTAAAACAGTCCCCAGAGGCGTCCCGGGCATAACCCGTGGTGTCCGTTTCGGTGATCTTAACTATGCTGTCATTAAACCTAGTCGAGACCTGCTATCAATTCAAATTAGAAAGAACTTTTTTGCCCTTATTGACAATCCTAAAGATAGATTTTTTTTTTTCGGTAGAAAAAAAGTAGGTGTATCTGGAAATAACTGGCTGAGATTTTCAATACATCCCATACCACCATTAGTAAATACGAAAGGGCCGAAATGACCCCTTCCATTGAAGCCGCTAAAAAGCTGGCCAACTTTCTTGATACTAGTGTGGGGTATTTGCTAGGAGAGAATGAATCTTCCAAGCTGTTTAAAGACGAAAAAATGCTGCAACGATTATTGGAAATCATAAAGCTACCGGAGAAAGAAAGCAGCTCTATCCTGCTAATGTTCGATCACTTTATCATGGCTTCTAAGAATAACCTGATATAAGAAAAGCCTAGACTTGCCGGGCTTAGGATTTTTCAAACTTTCAGTCTTTACATTCTGTTCTTACTACCTTTTTTGTTTTGGCACCAAAAAATATGTTTACGCCAACTGAAGACCCGGAAGGGGCATCATAATAGTATTTAGTGACTTCTAAATCCTTGTAATTTATTTTTGCATTGTAAGTCTTAATATTATCAGGTTTCCCCATGATTTCAATAACCTGGGTAAATGACATGCCATTCTTTAATTTTTCACACTTGTTTACATTATTCTCAGCATTAATTTCATAGGACACACATTTCAACACAATTAATGAGATAGCCATTAAAGCAGCTACCATTACCCAAAATGATATTTTTTTGTATGCCATCATGATACTTTTTATTGTTCGGCCCTATTTTGAAAGAATTTATTTAAAGACTCAGAGAAATCAATGTCTCCGGATTTATACTGTTGATAAAAATCAGAACCATAAAATTGTTGCCCCCGCTAGGTGTAGTTTATGCCTTCGTGAGCTGGGTATAGGTTTGCAAAACACCCTTCTATCCTTTTCAATTTGCAATTGGAATTGGACGGAATTACCAATGATCCACGGTTATCAAACCTTCTAATCCAGCATAATTTCATCTGTTTCTAATTATTTTTTAATGGTCAGAACTTACCCCGGTTTATCGGGGTGGAATCTCGCATAGCTGATAATCTTCTAATCGCGCGACAATTGGGTCATGCTCGATTTCTTGCACTCGAACACATGTAATCCTCTCGTTTTTCCAAGATTCCTGTCCTTACCGGATTCTCATGAATAAATTTTGAATGTGAAAAAATAGGGCATTTCATCTGTTAAATTAGTTTTTCAAAGGTCAGAACTTGCCCCGGTTTATCGGGGTGGAATCTCGTCAAGATAATCATTCCTTGGCCTGACGATTTCGTCATGCCTGTCTGCCTCTGGCAGGTTCGATTTCCTGATTTCTTATTTGATAAGCCTCTCCCAAAACTAAAAATAGTCTATCCTTGATTGAATTACAATTGAATGCTGACCGAGTAACCGAATATAGTGTCGTTGATTTGGATGGGGTCTCAAATATCAGTACAGTATTCAAAATTTTGTCCATTTGTTTACTTAGAAAAGGAGGTCTTTCAGAAGCCATTGCAAATGGCATATAAAAAATTTCTACTTCAAAGTAAGTTAGGAATAAAAGGGTGTAGCCGATTCTACCCCAAGCCGTGGTCTTGCTCGGTGGCTATTTATTCCTTTTCGGTTTCCTGGTAGGTTTTTGATAGTTGCTAAAAATATCCGTGACAATAACGATTTCTCTATCAACTTTGTAAATGATTTTGTAATGATATTCCTGCAAATATTGGTGCCCTTTCCCAAGAGATATCAGGTCGTCTTCTACTCTCCATCTATTCGGATAGTTTTCAAGCGTTTCTGCTCTGTCAATAATTTTATTTACAATCTCATTCGCTTTTGCGGGACTGGCTTCCCTTGAATAATGATCGTAAATCTCTTTCAAGCATCTTTTCGCCCACTCTGAAAACCTAACCTCCATGGACTACCAATGCTTTATTTCTTCCCTGACCTGTTGTGACGTTTTTACACGGCCTTCTTTAATGTCCTTTTCAGACCTTTCCGCCCTGGATATTAGTTCCTCTTTTGTGATAGCTGTGCCATCGGGTTTATATCCAACAGGTGAAGCTATTTGGTCTGCTTTAATCAGCCCATGAATAAGCTTTAACACACGATCATCTGCATGTTGAAGGTATTGGCTTATTTCTTCTCGTATTTTAACTGTATCCATCGATTTTTCTTTTCGTTCCCTAAAGTTAACGATTCCGTATTACAATTTGATTTGTTCCAATGGATGATATTTCAGTATTTATTTTTTTTAGAGCTGTAAACCTCATAATTCCACCCAATGTATTTAGTGATGTCTTCGGCTGTCATCATAATAATATTCTACTTAGATTTGTCCCTTTAAAGCTAGATAAGGCTTTTTAAATTAAAGTTCATCCCAGACTGGGTGTAGGTTTGCAAAACACCCCCCTTCTATTATTTCAATTTGCAATTGGAATTGGACGGAATTACCAATGATTTCATCTCATGCTTATTCACAGCTATTCTAATATAATCCAGCAGATCAAATTTATTTCCCCCTTGCCCTCATTCAACAATTAAAAGTAAAACACTTTGGATTGCATCCTTTTCGCACTATCTATAAGCTGATCCGGAAATTTATCCCCATCCCCACAAATAGCCCCTGACTAAAAAAACAAAACCCTAACCTATTGAAAATCAATAAGCTAGGGTTTTATTCAGTAGAGAGTGGGGGATTCGAACCCCCGGTACGCTATTAGGCGTACGACAGTTTAGCAAACTGCTGGTTTAAGCCACTCACCCAACTCTCTAAGTATTGGTGAAGCATGTAAACAAATTAATCTTGATTTTTTTAAGCTTGCTCATTGTTTCTAACAATCAGCAAAAAAAACTTTTTTAAATCCTATCTTAATATCAATTCCGACCGCTTCCCGATCAGTGATGCAAATATAAACCAATATTCTTCAATTTAACAAAACCAAAACAAGAAAAAAGGGGACTTTTTTATCGCTATAGCCGGAAATGAGGGCTAATTGATTTTAAGCCAGCAGGATAAATTCTAAAACAATTTCTAAACTTTTTCCCGATTAAATAAAGCCTCTTTTAAAATCAACCTAGAATCCCTTTCTTTGCAACCCATACTATTATTTCTTTGAAGATGAAAATAATTGCCATAGGCCGAAATTATGCGGCACATATAGAAGAGCTTAACAACGAAAGACCCGAATCACCTGTTGTATTTATGAAACCGGATACGGCCTTGTTAAAAGACAATGCCCCTTTTTACCATCCTGAATATTCTGACAATATTCACCATGAAGTGGAATTGGTCCTTAAAATAAATAAGGAAGGCAAATACATTCAACAGCAGTTTGCCCACAAATATTACAATGAAATTGGAATTGGCATAGACTTTACCGCCCGTGATTTGCAGCAAAAGTGTAAAGAAAAAGGCCTACCCTGGGAAATTGCCAAAGCATTTAATGGCTCAGCTCCATTAGGGCAATTTAAACCGATCAGCGATTTTCCTGATATTTCCAATATCAACTTTCACCTTGACATCAACGGGGAACGGCGCCAAACAGGAAACACCTCACTATTGCTATTTCCTTTTGATGTAATAATCGCCTATGTGTCTCAATTTTTCACCTTGAAAACAGGTGACCTTATCTATACTGGAACACCTGCCGGAGTAGGCAAGGTGAACATTGGAGATAGACTGGAGGCATATGTGGAAGATGAAAAATTGTTGGATTTTGAAGTTAAATAATTCCCTATACATCTTACTATTTGTATTGCTTGCCCTTGTCTTTCTCTCACAAACTCAGAAAGGCTATTACCTCTTTCCTATCAAACCCGGTGAACAAAATTTCCTTGCCGGAAACATGAGTGAAATAAGGAGCAATCATTTTCATACCGGACTTGACATCAAAACGGAAGGAAGACAAGGTTTGGCCGTACTCGCTTCTGCGGATGGTTACGTTTCCAAAATCAAAGTTTCTTCTTTCGGCTATGGCAATGTGCTTTACCTCAAACACACCAATGGAACAAGCACGGTGTATGCCCATCTCAGAAGTTTTGAATCGCCAATAGCAGAATTCATGCAGGGTAAAATATATGAAGCCCGTGAAAATGAATTGGAATACACGTTAAAACCTGGAGAATTGCCCATTTCTCAGGGAGACACCATTGCTTATTCCGGCAACACTGGTAGTTCGGGTGGTCCCCACCTGCATTTTGAAATCAGGGATTCACTGAACAGGGCCATCGATCCCCTACATGCTGGCTTCAAAGAAATAGTGGACACCACCTCCCCCATCGTTCGAAGGGTCGCCATAAGTCCGCTAACACCTGACAGCCGGGTCAATGGAATGTATCGCCGACAAGAATTCTCTCTTATCTATAGTTCTGGCGCATTTCAGGTACAGCCTACGGTTAAAATTTCAGGAAAGGTGGGCATTGAAGTACTGGCCTACGATCAGTTGGATGAAATGTACAATAGAAATGGGTTTCCTATTTTTGAAATTTATGAGGCCGACAAAAAAATATTTAGAGCTGAGGTCAATGAAATAGATTTCAACATTGGCCGCCATATTCTCCTACACACCTATCGGAACCGTTATACTCGGCTTTACAAAAAACCAAACAACAAGTTTTCATTTTACGTACCCGATACGGTATTAAGTGGGGCCATATCAGCCATGCTTGGTGAGGAAAAATCCATAACTGTAAAATTATTGGATGCCTATGCCAATGAATCAGACTTGAGGATCCAATTCAGTGGTGAGCTTGCTCCAACTGACTTAGAAGGCATAAACTATACCTCTGGCAATAGTCAAATCGATTACCAAGAGAATGTATTGATCTTAAACAGTACAGCTGCTGAAGAAGGTGACCTGGCCATCGTTCATGTAAATGGCTTGTCTATGGAGCTGCCTTACGCCTATGCAGGAAGAAATAAACGGACCTACCTGTGGGACATGCGTCTGGGCGTTCCCGATTCGATTGACCTTTGTTCCGAAACCATTCTGCCAGAAGTTGAAGCCAGAATCCCCGCGGGAGAAGAACTGCTGTTCGACAATGGAGAAGTAAGAATAAACTTTGAAAAAGAAAGCTTGCTGGATGACCTTTATTTAAGAATTGAACATTTTGAAGAGAAGGGTTTGAAAGGATTGACCATCAATGACCAATTTGATTACCTTTGGCAACAAGTTTCAGTGAGAATGAAAGTCGATAATTTCCAGGGAGACACATCCAAAACCCATATGTATCAATTGTACAGAAACGGGCATAAAAATTTTGTAGGTGGCAACTGGCAGGGTCCATTTATAAATTTCAAAACCAGGGTTTTTGGAGATTTCGTATTGGCCACCGACAGCATTCCACCCTTAATCCGGGCAGTACGTGTCAATAGTCGAGAAATTAGGTTTGTAATCAAAGACAATTTGTCTGGAATAAAGGATTTTAATGCTTGGGTAGATGGAAAATGGACACAGATGAGGTACGAACACAAGCAAGCCATAATATGGTCTGACCCGTTGCCTGGCACTACTTTAAAAGGAGAGGTTTTGCTAAAAGTAAGAGATCGAGCAAATAACGAGGCCATTTATAAGGGAAACATTTAATTTATTCCGATATTTAAGGGCTAAAATCAATAGTAATAAAAAAAACTACAACTATGTCACTAGAAGTAGGCCAAACGGCACCTGACTTTGAGTCAAAAGATCAAGATGGAAATCCCATCAAGTTATCCGATTTTCAAGGAAAAAAAGTAGTCTTGTACTTTTACCCAAAAGACAACACCCCCGGATGCACTGCCCAGGCCTGTAATTTGAGAGACAACTACGAAAGTCTCCAAAAAGCCGGCTATGTAGTCTTAGGGATAAGTTCAGATGCGGAGAAATCTCATAAAAAATTCATTGAGAAATTTGAGCTACCCTTTCCGCTCATTGCTGATGAAGACAAAAGTGTACATGAAAAATATGGAACCTGGGTAGAGAAAAACATGTATGGAAGAAAATACATGGGCACAGCCAGAACCACTTTTATTATTGATGAAAAGGGAGTAATTGAAGAAATTATTTCAAAAGTTAAAACAAAGGAACACACCAATCAAATTATTAAATAATTCCAAATCAATGGAAAAAAAATCAACCGAACAATTAGAAGCAATCTGCTCCCAGGTAAGAAGAGATATTTTACGAATGGTGCATGCCTGTCAATCAGGTCATCCAGGAGCATCTTTGGGCTGTACTGAGTTTTTCGTAGCCCTGTACTTTGACCAAATGACAAATAACCCAGATTTCAATATTGATGGACCTGGAGAAGATCTATTTTTCCTTTCAAATGGACATATATCACCCGTATGGTACAGTGTATTGGCCAGAAGCGGTTATTTCGAGACAAGTGAATTAAAAACTTTCCGTAAATTAAATAGCAGATTACAGGGACATCCAGCCACTGAAGAAGGACTACCGGGTATACGTGTAGCTTCCGGTTCTTTGGGCCAAGGACTATCTGTAGCCATAGGTGCTGCATTTGCAAAAAAAATCAATAACGATGACAAAACTGTCTATGTCCTAATGGGAGATGGAGAGCAGCAAGAAGGACAGATTTGGGAAGCAGCTCTAAGTGCTCCTCACCATAAACTGGACAATATCATCGCAACCATAGACCTTAACGGTCAACAAATAGATGGACCTACCAAGGACATTATCAACCTTGGAGATCTAAAAGCCAAATGGGAAGCTTTTGGCTGGGAAGTCATGGTAACCGAGCATGGCAATGACATGTCAGGTGTAGTCAAAGGGCTGGAAAAAGCAAAAAGTCTCCTTGGAAAAGGGAAACCAGTATTGAACCTGTTACATACCGACATGGGCTACGGAGTAGATTTCATGGTTGGCACTCACAAATGGCATGGTGTAGCTCCAAATGACGAGCAACTAGAAAATGCCTTAGGACAACTGAAAGAAACCCTTGGTGATTATTGATTTCGGTGATAACAGATCTAAAAAAGTTTGAATAATGGAAAATAAATTGGATACAAAATATACATACACTGAAAAAAAGGACACCAGGTCCGGGTTTGGTGATGGTCTGCTAGAAGCAGGTAGAAAAAACGAAAACGTGGTTGCACTTTGTGCTGACCTTATTGGTTCATTGAAAATGGGAGCCTTCCAAAAGGAATTCCCTGAGCGTTTTTTCCAAATGGGAATCTCAGAAGCCAACATGATAGGTGCTGCTGCTGGACTAACCATTGGAGGTAAAATACCTTTCACAGGTACATTTGCCAACTTTTCTACAGGACGTGTATATGATCAAATCAGACAGTCTGTAGCTTATTCTGAAAAGAATGTGAAGATTTGTGCCTCTCATGCAGGACTTACTTTAGGAGAAGATGGTGCTACTCACCAAATCCTTGAAGACGTAGGCATGATGAAAATGCTTCCAAATATGACGGTTATAAATCCTTGTGATTACAACCAAACAAAGGCAGCAACCATGGCTATCGCTGAGCATGAAGGCCCTGTTTACCTTAGATTCGGCAGACCAAAATGGCCTATTTTCACTCCTGAAAACCAGGAATTTGTAATAGGTAAAGCCTGGAAAATGATCGAAGGTACAGACGTAACTATTTTCGCTACAGGACACCTTGTATGGGAAGCAGTAGAAGCAGAAGCTATATTAAGAGCTGAAGGCATCTCTGTAGAACTTATAAACATTCACACCATTAAACCTCTCGATACTGAGGCCATATTGGCATCTGTTGCCAAAACAGGTTGTGCAGTAAGTGCAGAAGAACACCAATTCAATGGTGGCTTGAATGACAGTATTGCGCAGACATTGATCAGAAATCAACCAGCCCCTCTTGAGTTTATCGGTGTTGACGATTCCTTTGGAGAATCAGGAACACCTGCTGAGCTATTGGAGAAATATGGTTTGAACGCCAAAAACATTGTTGAAGCAGCTAAAAAGGCTATTTCAAGAAAGTAAACGGTTCTAATAATAATAATTGAAGCGAGGAAAACTTAAAACTTTCCTCGCTTTTTTTGTAATAATGCGAACAAAATATAAAGTCATAGCCAATATCAAACCATCACCTGTTGATTTTAAAATGGGCTAAAGTCAGGAACATTGTTCCCCTGCCATCGAACCCTTTTAAATTGGCATTTTACTATTTTCTTCAGCCACTTATGAAATAGACACTTGGTTAGCTCATGCTTATCTTTTACTTTTATAAACAACTAACCATTTATCTTCAAATGAAATACCAACCCATTGCCCCAGTTGTCCTTTTATTATTTTCAGCTATCTTTCTATTTGCAGAAACACCTACAGCCACGGCCCAAATCCTTTCCTTTGAGGAACGGGATGGAGGATTGCTTTTACTTTCGGATGGAAAGCCCCTACTGTTTTACCAAATGGAAACGATAAGTGAGGATGGACAATATCCAAGAGCAAATTACCTTCACCCTGTGTTTGACACCAAAGGAGAGATAGTCACAGAGGACTTCCCCAAAGACCATTTACACCACCGAGGGATTTTTTGGACATGGCATCAGCTATGGGTGGATGATTTGAGAATTGGTGACCCTTGGATAAGTGAAGGCGTAGAATGGGAAGTAAAGAAAAGTAAAACTAAAATTCATCCCAACAATTCCGCAACCATTGAGCTCAAAGTGATTTGGAAAGGCAATAAGGTATTGAAAAAGAATATTATTGAAGAAAACACAATCATCACTTTTCAATCTATAGGAAATCAAGCGTATAAAATAACCTTTGATATTACTTTAAAACCATTGACTTCTGGAGTAAGAATAGGTGGTTCTGAAGACGCTAAAGGCTACGGAGGATTCTCTCCAAGAATAAAATTATCCGAAAACGCAGGCTTTTTTGATGAAAACGGCCCTGTGACACCTGACAATCTTCCTGTTGCAGCAGGTGATTGGATCAACATCACGAAAAATGGTCCTGATGACGCAGGTGTTGTAATTATGGGTGAACCGGACAAACTCCCCTCCTACCAAGGGTGGATTCTTCGAAAACGAAACAGCATGCAAAACATGGCATTCCCAGGTCAAGAACCCTTATTGTTAGATAAAAAAGAGCCATTGCACTTCAGAAACCAATTGATTATTCATCAAGGAATGACAACTCAAGAAATAATAAATCAATACAGAATATTTAGAAATCAAGCTAATTATTAAAAGTCTAAATGAAAAAAGCCACGGTCAATGACCATGGCTTTTTAACTGTTTAATAGTAAAGGATAGACATAAGCCTATTCAAGTTTATTATTTTACTGGCTCTGGGAGTTCAACTGACCCTTTATCTTCTACTACTTCTTTACCCATGGCATCAAATTTCTTTTTGATTTCTTCACCAGGAGTTTCTGATTCGAATTTCAATAAGTAGTGAACCTGTGCCTCTTCCATCACCTGATGGGCCTCAACTATTTTCAAGTCTTTCAACTGCAAATCATTCTGAATAGCTTCCTTTACTTTTTCAGGAAGACTTTCAGGATCAATTTTAGTTGTTTCTTGGTACCATTCTTGCGAAACAAACACTTCAGTTGTTCCTGCATTGGCAAAAGCAAAAACAGTCATTGCGGCGACACTCAAAATTAACTTTTTCATGGCATTTTAAATTTATTGGTTTAAATAATAATTGGTTAAACAATACTTTTTAAATATTATTTTCAATTATACTTAGCCAAATGCCATGCCAAGTAATTTTACATACATTCAATTAAAATAAAACAGGCCTTATTTCTTATTAAACAATGTTTTTATTAATTAGAAGAAATTGTAAAGAAAAAGAACCTGTAACCCTAAACACATAAATATGTGGAGCACACTCCACAAACTGTAAATAACCTTAACAATTTATACACAATTACACAAAAGGTTATTTTATTATATAAAAAGTATATTTTTAATTTGAATAGTATAATTTATTCTGATATTAAGAAATGTAGGCTGAAAAATGATACTATAATTGAGAAATAGAAGGGTTTATAATTGTTCGCTCAAGATTACCCGTTTCACTTACTATTTCCTTTGACCTGATTTGCTGTTTTTCAATTCCTTCATCAAGTCCTCTAAATAATCAATTTGCACTTCCTGGACTTCAAGCAGTTTTTTATTTTGATGCACCAATAGATGATCAATTTTTTCATTCAGCAGCTGAATTTCAAGTTCGGACTTAAGGTTGATTTTGTAATCAAGTTCAGCTCTCTGTCTATCTTTTTGTCCCTGCCGGTTTTGGCTCATCATAATAATCGGCGCCTGTATAGCAGCAATACAGGAAAGCATTAAATTCAACAATATAAATGGATAGGGGTCAAAAGTATTACTGGCAAGCAACCAAATGTTTGCTACGATCCACAAAGTCAGAAATGAAAAGAAAGCAATAATAAAAGTCCAACTCCCTCCGAAAGAGGCGATTTTATCCGCCATCCTTTGACCTAAAGTTATAGCGGTATCAATGTCTTCTTGTAAGTTTTCAGAAAGTATGGAATTGTTACGAATGGCATCCATAACATCCTTGTCAATAGCCGCTAAATCTCCTTTTTCTTGCTCGATAAGTTTAGTTAAATACAGTCTGCGGTATTTATTTAGCTCTCCAATTGAAATATTGCTTTCTCTGGAAAAATCAGGATATTGAGATTTAATAAAGTCGAAAATTCCGTCTCGGATCTCATTCCCATTGACTACTTCCCCTTTATTGATCTCCCTTTTTGATAAATGGCTTTTGTTCATTTTAGTATAGGTTTATAAAACCCTCGTTACGCCATATTTTAACCCTAATGCATAATACGAGTTTAAAATCAATTTATGGATTTCCATCAATAGACCAAAATAAGCATTGGTAAACTTATAATAACATTCAATTTATATCTTGGAATAAATGCCATTGTTTCCTTCCTTCATAAAGTTATGAACACAATAAGTCCTTTCCCAATAAGGATAATGCTACTTTCGCTAAACTATAGGTTTGCTATATTCCTCGAATTAAAAATAATACCTTACTGCCAGGCTTGGTTGGTCAAGAAATCCATCCACTTCAAAAACCCAACCTTTGTCCTCATAGTTGTTAATATTGTGAGCGCTAACGGTACTCTTATTATTAAACTTAAAAAATTGACTTTCTATAAAAATTAGTTCAAAGCTAAATTTTTCACTTGGAAAATAAGCCAATCCCAGGTTCCCAAAAAGGGCGAGTTGATTTAATTTTTGCTGTGAAGAGTATAACCACTCTTCATTGGCAATAACTGATTCAATAAAATAATCAGTATAGGAATACCTGAGCCCATAGGTACCTATCATAAACAACTTGGCGCGAATTTCAATGTGTTTTCTCAATCCCACAAAAACATCCCATTCTTTTCTTTCCCACCCAGAAGAATTGGGATTTTGGTTGAACCTTTTATTTCTCTTTTTATAAAAACTACCACCACCTATGATACTGAGCCGATCTTTAATAAAATAAGAATAGCTAGGTGTTAAACTGAAGGAATCATTCTGTTGGTTTTCTTGATCAGGTAAATCTACAGATCTATCACTCCATCCGAATTCCAAGCCCACAGAATGATTTCCTTGCGAAATCTGGGCATTGGCATCTTGACCCATGGAATAAAACCCCAAGCAAACAAAAAAGATTAAAAACTTCTTCATTGGTCTTTTTGATTAATAAAATAAATGATTCCTATGCTGTTGGCGGTAATTAAATCTAAAGCAAACCGTGTATCATCATATTCCTGATTTGCTCCTGAAGAATTATATGACTTATGATAAACCAGACCACCCAAAGTAGCTTCTACCATCCATTTGGGGCTAATTATATAGGATGCTCCAGGGGATAAAGACAATCCAAATGATCTGGGCTTAGATTCCTCTTCAAAGGATGAATTATAGGTGGCTTTGGGTTCTAAAAAAAAATAAAAATTATCGACCACCGGAAAATATCTTATAAAAAAAAGGCCTATACCGCCTGAAACTGTATTGGAACTGATTTTCTCGTTATTTGATGTAGTGTTTTTATTCCAATAAAGATTAACCTGAGGATTGATGCCGATGACAGACAAGTCACTAATAAAGTAACCAAAATTTGGACTGAGGTTTATAGCGAGATAGGTGGAACGGTTTGTAGTTGAACTCTCTGCCTTATTTAGGGAAAGCCCAAAATTCCCCCCAACATACCGATCTCCTTTTTCAAATTGCGCAAAAGCAGTAGAGATCCCGGAAATAAAAAAGAGCAATAAGAGACATTGTTTCATATTGTAGGCCTGGTTAAACTTTATGAATTTTATTACTTATTTAGTTAGGTAAAGCTAATCGCATTGTATTACGAAATACTTAGTCTAACAGTTGTGGATTGTTACTAATAATTTATTTTTCACACATAATTCTTAAGAAGTGCTTAGTCACATTTCATGTCTCATAATCCAATAAAATGAATTGGCATCCCTTTGAAAATTTACACGTTTGGAAGAATCGATTAGGGAATCTACTGGTTATCAGACACATTGACTTTAGGCAAAAGGAATAACATTACCTTCTCCTACTCCATAGTTTCATTTCCGTTAATACAAGAGGCTACTGTCCAAAGTCCTCCCCATATAATTTAAGCCTAGCCCTCTCCTCTTTGAAAGGAAAACCTTATATTTGCGCCTCTATAATTAGGAAGTAATTGACAATATGGATATTCAAGAAAGCATTTTAAAGACAATAGCAGCGGCTTTTGAGCAACTATTTAATCATAAGGTAGAAAGTGAAGACCTAAGCCTTCAGCTTACCAGAAAAGAATTTGAAGGCAGCTATACCTTTGTATTGTTTCCTTATTTAAAAATCACAAAAGGCTCGCCTGAACAATCTGGGGAGAAAATTGGTAATTTTCTGAAAGAAAACCATCCTTCGATAGCTGATTTCAATGTGGTTAAAGGATTTTTAAACATCAGTCTTTCTTCTGCTTTTTGGATAGACCTTTTGACGCAATTAATGGCTGAAAAAGAGCCTGGGTATTTTCCTCCTAGAAATCAGAAGGTAATGGTCGAATACAGTTCTCCAAACACGAACAAACCATTACACCTGGGCCACCTTAGAAACAACTTTCTTGGCTTTTCTGTATCTAACATTCTCAGTGCCTATGGTTATGAGGTCATCAAAACCAATCTTGTAAACGATAGAGGAATTCATATTTGTAAGTCCATGGTGGCTTATCAAAAATTAGGGAACAATGAAACCCCTGAAATGGCAGGTTTGAAAGGTGACCATTTGGTAGGCAAGTACTATGTACTCTTTGATCAGGAATACAAGAAGCAAATTAAAGAGTTAATGGCTGAAGGCATGACTGAGGAACTTGCCAAAAAAGAAGCCCCATGGATGAAAGAAGCACAAGAATCCTTGGTAAAGTGGGAATTGGGAGACGAAGAAACGGTTAGTCTTTGGAAAAAATTAAACAACTGGGTTTATCAGGGCTTCAATGAGACCTATAAAAAGATGAACGTTTCTTTTGACCAGTATTATTATGAATCAGACACTTACCTTTTAGGTAAAGACATTGTAACGGAAGGTCTGGAAAAAGGCGTATTCTTCAAGAAAGAAAACGGCTCTGTTTGGGCAGACTTAAGCCAACAAGGACTTGACGAAAAACTTGTTTTGAGAGCTGACGGTACATCTGTATACATGACTCAGGACATGGGCACTGCGGACCTAAAATTCAAAGACCATGGCATAGACAAGTCTGTTTATGTAGTGGGTAACGAACAAGATTATCACTTTGAAGTTTTATTTAAAATCATGGGTTTATTGGAGCGCCCTTATGCCAACAACCTATATCATCTTTCCTACGGCATGGTAGACTTACCATCTGGAAAAATGAAGTCCCGAGAAGGAACAGTGGTAGATGCGGATGATCTTATTCAGGAAATGGTGGATACGGCACGTGCCCACACACAAGAGCTCGGTAAAATAGATGGCTTTAGCCAAGAAGAAGCAGAAAAATTGTACGAGATGTTGGGTTTAGGAGCAATCAAATACTTCCTTCTAAAGGTAGACCCTAAAAAGCGAATGTTGTTCAACCCTCAGGAGTCGATTGAATTCCAAGGGAACACCGGCCCTTTTATCCAATATACCCATGCCAGAATTGCAGCTATCTTAAGAAAAGCAGACCAAATCGGTTTGGATTATAATGCCAATAGTTTTGATGGTATAGGCGAATTGGAAAATGTTGAAAAGCAATTGGTATTTATGCTTGCTGATTATTCTAAAAAAATAGAAATGGCAGCAGAGGACCTATCTCCGGCAGTTATCGCTCAGTATTTATTTGATTTAGCAAAGGAGTATAACCGATTTTATGCAGAACTTCCTATATTTAGTGAAGCAAAAAACGAAGTTCAATCCTTTAGGGTTACTTTATCTAACAGCGTAGCTAGAACAATAAGCTCAGGAATGAAGTTATTGGGAATAGATGTTCCACAAAAAATGTAATTATGAAATCAATATTTTATGTTTTCGCGATAAGCCTTGTTGCTTTTCAGTCTCCTTTGCAAAAACGGATACCTGATACACCAGTTGATCCTAATCTACAAGAAAACAAAAACCTAGAAATCATGAAGGAAAGCAATAGTATTTATGATTTCACCATGAATGATATTAATGGTAAACCTGTTGACCTGGCTAAATACAAAGGTAAGAAATTGCTACTTGTCAATGTGGCTTCAAAATGTGGCTATACCCCACAATATGTCGAACTACAAGAGCTGTATGAAGCTTATAAGGATAAATTGACCATACTTGCTTTCCCCGCCAATAACTTTGGTGGGCAAGAGCCTGGAAGTAGTGAAGACATCAAATCATTTTGCTCCGAGAATTACGGTATTTCCTTTCCTATTTTTGAGAAAATCTCCGTTAAAGGTGTTGACAAGCACCCACTTTACAGATGGCTATCAGACAAGAAGCAAAACGGCTGGAACAATGAAGAACCGTCATGGAATTTTTGCAAATATTTCATCAATGAAAAAGGTGAGTTGGTTAAGTTCTTTCCTTCTGCAGTGAAGCCAATGGACAGTGAAATACTCAAATTAATTGATGCCTAAAAACAAAGGGCTAGGAGCAATAGTCAGTATTCCGCTAATGAAATTCACTCCTATCATTACCTATTACCATAAATACCAACAAAGTTGACCATTACCACCAAAAAACAAGCCTGGATCCATGCATTAAGGTTAAGAACGCTCCCTCTTGCTTTGTCGAGTATTTTCATGGGCAGTTTTATCGCCTTTCAAAAATCCGGCTTCAGATGGTCAATATTATTATTGGCCGCTGTCACAACTACCTTATTGCAGATCTTGTCCAACCTTGCCAATGATTATGGAGACAGCAAAAATGGTGCAGATCATGATGGCAGGCAGGGTCCGGTAAGGGCTGTTCAATCAGGTCTTATTCAGGCTTCTGAAATGAAAATAGCGGTGATAATTTTCTCAGCCCTATCTTTAATCAGCGGGCTGATATTGTTAATTATCGCGTTGGAAGACATCTATAAGTTTCTATTGTTTTTGGGCATTGGTATTTTAGCCATTATCGCGGCAATCGCGTATACATCAGGAAAAAAGCCTTATGGTTATGCCGGCTTAGGTGACATTTCTGTATTTTTGTTTTTTGGATGTGTGGGTGTCATGGGTACCTATTATTTGCATACCTTGACATTTGACCCATCATTATGGTTACCTGCAGCATCAATTGGACTACTTAGTACAGCAGTTTTGAACATCAATAACATCAGGGACATAGAATCAGACAAAGTGGCCGGAAAACTTTCTATACCTGTTAGAATAGGGAAAAAAGCAGCACAGACCTATCATTGGACCCTTATTGTTAGCGCCTTGATATTACTATTCGTTTTTATAATAATAGAACAAGCCTATGGAGCATTGGCATTTTTGTTGATGGCACCAAGCATATTGAAAACTGGCTGGGCTGTAGGTAAATTTGAAACACCGGAGAAATTGGACCCTTATCTAAAAATAATGGCCTTTTCAACACTGTTTTGTGTGTTATTTTTTGGTATCGGATGGATGATTTTTTAAACAATTGAGCCATTTTGTACCTAAAATGTTTACATTTATGTAGTTTAATTGAATTCAAAATTTAAACAGCATCATATCTATGAAAAGTATCTTAGTACCTTATGATTTTTCAGAAGAGGCTGGATATGCCTTTGAACTCGCTCAGGAATTAGCAACCAAGGTAGCATGCAAACTTAAGCTTATACACATTATAGAAATCCCCACTTCTCAAAATTTCAATACAATGGGAGAAGTAAGCATGGGTGAAAATTTTATTGATAAAATCTACATGGTGGATTTAGTCAATAAAAGGAAAGAACAATTGAAGAAAATGGAGGAAGAACATGTAGGCAAAGCCTACAAATTTTCCACTAACATCTCTTTTGGCAATCCTTACGCTGGCATCTCTGGAGAGATCACAGAAATAAAAGCGGACTTGGTAATCATGGGCTCAAAGGGGTCAAGCGGTCTTGAAGAGATACTGATAGGCTCAAATACAGAAAAAGTTGTTAGACACTCTGAATGCCCGGTAATAACCGTCAAAGCTCAGGTCAGTTCCAATTCTATTAAAAAGATTGTGTTTGCTAGTGATTTTGGGGAAAATGGTAAAAAAGTCATCAAAAAACTCAAAACACTTCAGGAACTTTTAGGTGCAGAGATTCGACTTGTGAAAATTAATACACCCAACTCCTTTGAAAAAACAATCACTTCGATGGAAAAGATTAACGCTTTTATTAAAGCAAATAATCTTGAGAATACAGCCATAGATGTCTTCAATGCAGACAGCGAAGAAGAAGGAATTAATGAATTTGCTGATTATATAGATGCAGATTTGATAGCAATGGCCACACATGGTAGAACTGGCTTTTTACACCTCTTAGGCGGCAGTATAGCTGAAGATGTTGTCAATAGTTCTAAAAAACCAGTTTGGACAATGAAGTTCAAAAAATAAAAAGAGAGAATGGGTAGAAAGAAGAGCAATGATTGGAAAAAGAGAGATGGGGTAGTTTACTCTACCGCAGACAGCTTTAATTTTGATCTTGAAAACGAAGGGAGTGAGCAAACACTTCCACCCAAGCAGCAAAACTTGAAGGTTTTATTGGATAAAAAATCAAGGGGTGGAAAACAAGTAACAATAGTGACCGGGTTTATTGGACAGGAAGATGATTTAAAATCTTTAGGAAAAGACCTTAAGGCCAAGTGTGGGGTAGGTGGAAACACCAAGGATGGTGAGATTCTAATCCAAGGAGACCAAAGAGAGAAAGTAATTGATTACCTGACAGGTATAGGCTATAAAGCCAAAAAGTCCGGTGGATAAAACCGGACTTTTAATTTTTTAATAGCTTTTAGTAAATTAAGATAACAGCAATAAAAAAATTCACCGACCGTTTTGGGGATTTTACCGACAAGGCTTGTATGTTCATCGACTAATTATTTGTCGTTTTTAAATACTTTTTATATTTGAATATTAAATTTTTATAAACCGGTAAATCCGGCAGAATGGAAGGAGACGTAAGTAGCCAAACATTCACAGCATTTAGAAACAGCAATCATGGGACAGTTTAGATTATTAAGCTTTAGCACCAATTTATACAACTTAAAAAGTGACGCTTTTTATTTAGATTGGGATGAGTGTAAGCAATTAATGCAAAACATGAAATCCTGGAGGGAAGTTAATGAGTTGTTGATTCTTTCAATACCAGAAAGAACAGAAATAATTTATCATAGCGAGGTGGATTTGGAGGATAAAATTTTTGATGCACTTTCCGATTGTAAAAAAATTGGCTTACCGCTAAAAAGTGAGTTTCAACAGACTAGTGATGAGGAAAAGTTGCTGGTTTACCTTTCTGAACTATGTTTCGGTGTACAAGCTTCTAATTATGGCACTACTCCACTCTTTCCAAGCTTTATTCAGGCCTATGAATTGGCTTCACAAAATGAAATGGTCGGTGAATATCTTGGACAATGGTGGGAGAATTTGATATCAACCAATAAGCTGATAAAAAAGCATGTGGATTATCAGTTGCCAAATTTTTCGATAACCTACACCGTTTCAGATCTTGTCACAGATTTATCGAAAAAATTAAAAACCCCAAAGATCGCAATTATGGGGTTCAATTCCTTAAGCAAAAGAATTTTCAAAAACCTAACCTGCAAAGGGTTTAAGAATATAACCATAGTTGATAAAAGTATAGCCCCCTTTTCATCTTTATCAAAGGCAGAATTAAACAACTTTATATTCGAACCTATCTCAGAGGTTGAAAATGTAATAAAAGACAATGATATTTTAATATCTACCCTTGAGGATGCGCAGCAATCCCTTCAATTGTCTTACTTTCAAAAGGATTTTAACACCATGAAAATATTAATTGACCTCTCTATTAAAAGCAATTTAACAAGTATTTTGAATAAGATTAGCCAGGTAATTCCTTTTAATCTTACAGATATTTACAAAATAATTGAGCAGAAAATGGAGATCAATAAAAAATGGATGAGAAAAGCCAAGCCAATTATTTCAGAGAAAAACTTGGAGTTCTTTCAATGGATAGACACTAAAAAAAGTCAAGAAATGGTAACAGTAGCCAATGAGTTACTGGGAGAAAGCATCCATAAAAACCAAAATTCTAAGGTATTAATTTCAGAGGAGCCTTATTCTAACCTTGAGATTGATGACAATAGGATCAATACACTTTTACTTAAAAAATCAATTGCGAAAATAAAAAGCAATACACAATACAAAGACATTATCAACTATAATAAAATGGTGAATGATTTCTACCAATACAATTAATTTTTTTTATTCATTTTTCACTCTTATTTTTTTCTAAAAAGTTTTCCTTTATTGGGTTTTAGGATAACAGTTTTTTCAGTATCTCATTTTTTTTATTTTTTTTTCGTTTGATAAGGCAGGATTAGGTGGCAAGTGTCCACCATTCCCTTGCCCCATTCAGCACTTGTACCCAAAACAATATTGTCAGTCCACAGCCAATTTATGCTTACAAAGCCAGTATCAATTCAAAATTTAACCCGGATTATGTAATAGAATTCGTGATGAGTGTTGCAATCGCAAAAAAATCAGGCTGTTTGGAGATTTTAGCATAGCACCGCTATAGTGAAATTGAAAACAGCAACGAAGTAGCTGATTTTAAAGCGATTTCAGCACGTAATAGAATGGCTATTGCCTATTTCGGGTTTAAATGTAGAGTAAAATGGATGGGCCGAGGCTTAGGGCTATTCTCAGTCTTTAAATCAATGACTAATCAAAAACTGAAGTGTTTTTTCAAGGTCTTAGTAGCTAAGACAAACCTAGGCAGGGTAGTCAAGATTTGGCTCTAAAAAAGCTGATTTCATTATTGTTTTGCTACTACTAAACTGAAGTTGAGAAAGCCTATTGTAGAATCCGGATTAAAAGAGCTGCTTTTATCACAGTAATCCTCTTTTTTTTTTGCAAGTTTGCAATAGCTGACTAAATTTGCAATACTATGATGATATCAGGAAGTTTACGCTTTACCTCTAAATTTTTATACCCGGCAAATGCACACATGCATCATGCAGGTCATCATACCTCCTAAAATAGCGATTTTCCTCCATCTAATCCCTTACTCGTGGAGAAGCAAATCAAACTAAAATATATTCTCAGTATTATTGTATACATTATTCCATGGAAAACATTATCAGGATTGCCGTTCAGAAAAGCGGGCGTTTAAGTGACGATTCACTAAAACTCATTAAAGAATGTGGCATTAAGTTTTATAACGGCACAGGTAAATTAAAATCTTCTTCAACCAACTTTCCTATAGAATTTTTATTTCTCAGAGATGATGATATCCCTGGATATGTGGCCGATGGTATTGCAGACCTTGGCATAGTAGGGGAAAACGAGCTGGTTGAAAAAAATAAAGATGTTGCTATTCTTAAGCAATTGGGTTTTTCTAAATGTAGGCTTTCTTTGGCTATACCTAAAGGAGAATCGTACCCAGGTATCGAATATTTTGAAGGCAAAAACATTGCTACTTCCTACCCGAAAATCCTTGGTGACTACCTTAAAACAGTTAACATTAAGGCTGATATTCATGAAATCAGTGGTTCAGTTGAAATCGCCCCTAGCATAGGCCTAGCAGAAGGCATATGTGACATTGTCAGTTCAGGATCAACCCTTATGATGAATGGACTGAAGGAAGTAGAAGAAATTTTCCAATCTCAAGCTGTGCTGATCAGCCATAAAGGCATCAGTCCAGCCAAGCAGATATCAGTAGAAAAGTTACTTTTTAGAATGGATGCTGTTCAAAAGGGCAAAAAGAACAAATACGTGCTTTTAAATGCCCCAAATGAAAATCTAGATAAAATAGTAGCATTGATTCCAGGAATGAGAAGCCCTACTATACTGCCATTGGCCGAAGAGGGTTGGTCATCTGTTCACTCTGTAATTAGTGAAGAACAGTTTTGGGAAAATATAGAAGAACTTAGAAATGCTGGAGCGCAGGGCATTTTAGTTGTTCCCATTGAAAAGATGCTTATTTAGGAAAAGATTGAACCCTAATGGGAAACATTCAAATTCATAACAAATCAATGAACTGATTCTTTCCATTATAAAATTCAAAGCGTATGAAAATCCTGGTAAATCCTGACAAAAAGATTTGGAAGAAAGAACTGGCAAGACCAGTACAAAAAACCAAGGACATAGAAAAGATCGTAAAACCGATCATGAAGAAGGTAAAACGTCAAGGAGATAAAGCACTCCGCAAGTTTGCCTTTGAATACGACCATGTGGAAATTGACTCTATAATGGTAGATCCTCAAGACATTAAAAATTCGGGAAAGCTGGTTGACAAAGCACTTAAAGCTGCCATTAAAACTGCCAAATCGAATATTGAGAAATTCCATAAATTACAAGAAGCTGCCCCATTAAGCACGGAAATAATGAATGGGGTGACTTGTATGAGAAGAAGTGTGGCCATCCAAAAGGTAGGATTGTACGTGCCAGGTGGAACTGCTCCTTTGTTTTCTACTGTTCTTATGCTTGGCATACCAGCAAAATTGGCAGGATGTCAGGAAATAATACTATGTACACCGCCCGATCAAAAAGGGCAAGTTCATCCAGCTATTTTGTATGCTGCCAAATTGATTGGTGTCACAAAAGTAATTAAAGCTGGAGGTGCACAAGCCATAGCAGCACTTGCCTACGGTACAGAAACTGTTCCTCATGTTGATAAAATATTCGGCCCGGGAAATCAGTATGTAACAGCAGCAAAACAGTTGGCAGCGAAAAAAGGAGTAGCCATTGATATGCCTGCAGGACCTTCTGAGGTTTTAGTATATGCTGATGACACGGCTATTCCAGAGTTTGTAGCCGCAGATTTACTTTCTCAAGCTGAGCATGGCGCGGACAGTCAAGTCATATTGGTCTGCCCAACAGAGAAAATTGTTGAAAATATCATCGCACAGGTAAACTTACAATTGGAACATTTACCTCGTCAAAAAACAGCTAGCAAAGCATTGGAAAACAGTGTGGCCGTTGTGATAGATGATATGGATACGGCTTTAGAACTAATCAACGAATATGCTCCAGAGCATTTGATTATCAATGTTAGGGAAGAAGAAAAAGCTGTAAGTGGCATCATCAATGCAGGCTCGGTTTTTATAGGTAATTTCACACCAGAATCAGCCGGAGACTATGCCTCAGGCACTAACCACACCCTACCTACCAATGGTTATGCCAGAAGTTATTCTGGGGTTTCATTGGACAGTTTCGTGAAAAAAATCACTTATCAGAAAATTACTGAAGAAGGAATAAGAGGTTTGGGACCAGTGATAGAAGTGATGGCAGAAAATGAACAACTTATGGCACACAAACAGGCCGTAAGTATACGTTTAAATTACCTGGATAAAGAAAAAAAATAGATGGCATTTGATCTTCTAACCTTACTTAGGCCGCACATCGCCTCACTTAAACCCTACTCTTCTGCAAGGGATGAATACACTGGCAAAGAGGGAATTTTTCTTGATGCGAATGAAAATGCGTTGGGTTCAGTATCTGAAAAACCATACAATCGATACCCTGATCCCTATCAGTCAAAATTAAAGGAAAAACTAGGGGCCATTAAGCAGGTTGATCCTGCCAATATTTTCTTGGGAAACGGAAGTGATGAGGCCATAGATTTATTATTCAGGGCTTTTTGTAGACCAGGAATAGACAATGTCATCATCATGCCTCCTACCTATGGTATGTACGAAGTAAGTGCAGGAATCAATGATGTGGCCACAAAGAAAGTATCTCTTTCTACCACATTTGATATGGAGGTACATAAGGTGTTGGAAGCAGTAGATGAATATACCAAAATAATTTTCATCTGCTCACCTAACAACCCAAGTGGTAACAAAATCAACAGGGAATCCATCTATGAAATTTTATCAAAGTTTGATGGATTGGTTGTAATAGACGAGGCTTATATAGATTTCAGTGACGAACCTAGTTTTAGTCTTGAACTCAAGCAACACCCCAATTTATTGGTTATGCAGACACTCTCCAAAGCATGGGGTTTGGCTACATTGCGCCTTGGAATGGCATTTGCGTCAAAGGAAATAATTGGCATACTAAATAAAATAAAACCGCCTTATAATATCAGCGGTTTGACTCAAGATACTGTTTTAGAAGCCATAGGTAATACAGCACAGCTTGAACAAATGATCAAGGAAATTCTTGACCAAAAAGAACAGTTGCAGCTTGCCTTGGAAGAAATTCCTGAAGTTGAAAAAGTACACCCATCAGCTGCAAACTTTCTCTTAGCCAAGGTACCTCAGGCCAATAAGGTATATCAGCAATTAATCGATAAGAAAATAATTGTCCGAGACAGGTCAAAAGTACAACGCTGTGATGATTGTCTGCGGATAACAGTTGGTAGTAAAGAGGAAAACCAACAGATGATCAAAGCATTGAAAGAAGTTCTTAAGAATCAATCCAATAAGCACTAGAAAAGATTGAAGCATGAAAAAGAAGGTATTGTTTATAGATAGGGATGGCACCATTATCAAGGAGCCACCAACCGATTTTCAAGTAGATAGTTTAGAAAAACTTGAATTTATACCCCGTGCAATTACCAACTTGGTAAAAATAGCAGAAGAAGGGGATTTTGAGTTGGTCCTTGTTACCAACCAAGATGGTTTAGGAACAGATTCATATCCTGAAAACACTTTCTGGCCAGCACAATTCAAAATGCTCAAAACCTTGGAACAGGAAGGCGTTTTTTTCAAGGATATTCATATTGACAAAACCTTTGAACACGAAAATGCCCCTACTAGAAAACCTGGTACAGCCATGCTTAAAGGCTACCTCAATGGAGATTACGACCTGGAAAACTCCTATGTGATAGGTGACAGACTAACGGATGTAACCTTGGCAGAAAACCTTGGAACCAAATCGATCTTTTTCGGAAAAGAAGTGGTGGAAAATGCAGATAAAAGTGTTGACAATTGGGATGCTATTTATGAATTCCTAAAGCTTCCACCAAGAAAAGCTCAAATTGTTCGAAAGACCTCTGAAACCAATATAGACATCCGACTTAACCTTGATGGTTCTGGTAAAAGTGCCATTAGTACAGGTCTCCCCTTCTTCGACCATATGCTGGATCAATTGGCCAAGCATGGTGGTTGCGATCTGGAAATTAAGGTTGAAGGAGATTTGCATATAGATGAGCACCATACCATAGAAGATACCGGTTTGGCACTTGGTGAAGCATATCTGAAGGCTATGGGAGATAAAAAAGGCATCTACAGATATGGCTTTTTATTGCCTATGGATGATTGTTTAGCCCAAGTAGCCATAGACTTTGGTGGACGTCCTTGGATCGTCTGGGAAGCTGAATTTAAACGTGAGAAAATCGGAGATATGCCAACAGAGATGTTCTTCCATTTCTTCAAATCCTTCAGTGACACGGCAAAATGCAACCTGAACATAAAGGCTGAAGGGGACAACGAACACCATAAAATAGAAGCCATATTCAAAGGTTTGGCAAGAGCCATTAAAATGGCGGTCAAGAAAGACCTGAATGCATTGGATCAACTGCCAAGTACAAAAGGGACATTATAAATCAGTAAGAAGTAAAATACAGCAAAATAATAACCTACTTATAAACAAAGAGGCCTCATTTTAAAAATGAGGCCTCTTTGTTTATATTGATTTTTCAATATCAATTAAAATCTTCCTTCAAGGTCACAAGGAAACTAACCAAATCCCTGATTTCTCTTCTACTTAAAAACTGCTTCATATCAGGCATACTTGATGGGGCATCTTTCCTTTCTAGAATTTGACTTTTCATGACCACTGTATCTGGTTGATTACCCATTTTCAAGGTGATGCTTTCTTCTGTTTCGTCCATTTTGATACCTGCGAGTTTCTTGTCATTGTCCAGAGAAAGGGTAACTACACCAAATCCCGGAGCCAATCGCTTACTTGGATCAATCACAGCTTCAAGCAATTGTTCCCTAGTTAAACTGGCTCCTACACCATTTAACTTTGGACCGGCATTGCCTCCAAAATCATCATAAGCATGGCACTTAATACACTGAGCTGTGGCGTGTTGAAAGAAAATCTTACGGCCTTTCACAAGGTCACCCCCATATAAACTCCCACTATAAGAAGCCAGCAAGTCATCCTGACTCATGCCCTCATGCACTTCATTGTACCGGTCTTTTAATGCTGCATCTTCTCTTGTTTCCATTGCCTCGAAAAATTCAAGCTCAATGGCTTGGGGCAGCTTTCCATTTTCGAATTGTACCAATAGTTTTTCAAACACTGGTTTGGTACTATTTTGGTCAAGCTTTGCCAAAGTATTTACCGCTGCTTGCTGTTCTTCTACTGTTCTTTTCTGGATGACTTCTTCCAAGAGAGCTGCTTTTCTCTCATCAGGAATAGTCAACTCTTCCAAGAGGTCCAATCCAGCTACCCTTACACTTCTTTCTTTATCTGAAAGCGCTTGCTCTATTGCCTTATCCATTGGTGACTCAGGAATTTTAGCCATCGCTCTTAAACTTTGCGCCCTAACAGCTGCATCATTGTCATTGGTTAGCACAGTGAGCAATTGTTGACTTGCTTCAGAAATCTTTAACTCACCTAAAGCATTTACAGCTTCTTCACGTATTAAGTGACTCCTGTTTTTCGTCAAATCCAATAATACTTTTGCGGCCGAAGCCTGAAATCCTGCAATATCCCTATTGAATTCTCCTCTGTACCATCCATCGACTCTGTCTAGGACAGAAGGTGAATTCCATGTACTCAATGCTGCTATTGCTTCAATTCGCATGTCTTCAGGAGCATTTCCCTTGTTGGCATAGAGCAATAAGTTATTAAAGCCTTCTTCTGTTCCCCATCTCAAGTTTGCATTGATGGCTCTTCTGATCAAAGGTTCAGAAGTAAAATCTCTTGCAAGTAATAATTTTCCTAGTTCAGGAATGGCTTCCTCTATAGAGAAATCATCGTTAATTGCCCTTGCTGCTTCTGCAATGATGTATTCGTCTTTGTCATTTAAAAAGGCTACGATTCCTTTATCCCTTAACCTTCTCAAAGCAATAACAGCCCCAAGGCGAACTGCCTCTGAAGGATGCTGTGATAAATCCCCAATATCTGAAGGATTCCCAACCCTAGCTAAAGCAAGGCTACCCACGTGCCTGATATACAGGTCTTCATTGTTATTTTCTTGAAGAAGGTTAACGATGGCATCAAAAGCAGCTTCAAACTTCATTTTGCCCAATGCTTCTGTAGCAAAAAATTGCACCCTTGGTTCATTTGAACTTACTAAAGGTAAAATATCCTTGGCGGCTGAGGAATATTCCAAATCCCCAAGCCATTTTGCAGATTGAGCCCTTATTTCAACATCACTGTCTTTCAAATAAGGCACTAAATTTTCAGCAATTTCAGGGCTTTTCCTGGCTAGTTGAGAGATTCCCCAAATGGCATGAATTCTAGCCAGTTGATTCTCTTTCTGTGCCAAAACAGAAGTAAATACTTCTAATCCGTCATCTCCCCTACTTGCCAATTCAAACTGTGCTTTTTGCCTTACACGCTGGTCTTCAAAGGCCAATAAGGAAATCAATTCCTCTTTGGATAAGTCAGCATAATTTTTAGCTAAATGAGCTGCAGTAGTTTTACGAATTTCTGAAGTAGCTGTATTGTCTGTGAATTTCCATATCCTACCATAGCCTTTGTTTACCCATCCATCAATCCAATCTGAAAAATACAACGCTCCATCAGGGGCAAAATCCATTCCTGTAGCAAGAATTCCAGTTAAAATCTGTTCTGTTTCTCCCATTTCAAATCCTGCACCTTTTGGTTTCAGATCGAAAGCATGTATACCAGATCTGGCCGCATTTCCACCAAATTCAGCTACAAAAAACTTGTTTTTCCATTGCTCTCCAAGTCCCGTTCCTGGGTTGTGTTGCATTCCTGTAGGTCCATTTACATAATTGGCAATTGTAGGAATAAAGTAAGCTGCCTGATCTTCGTTTCTAGGAAGGTGCATTTTTTCATCCATCCATACCTTGTATCCATTGTTTTTGGGATCTCGGTACTTACCAAACTGCCAATTGATACGCCATCCAGTATCTGAACCTTCCACCAAATAAACGATCCGTTCTCTTTCTCCCTTATTGTCCCCATCATTGTCTACACTTATAAGGTTGCCGTAGTCATCAAAATCAAATTCGTGGGTATTCCTTACTCCATAAGCAAATATCTCAAAGTCGGAGCCATCTGGATTGGCTCTCGCAATTACCCCACAGTTGGGATAATCAAGAAGGTTACCATCATTGTCTTTACCACTAAAGCCAATGTCACCTATTCCCCAATAAATTTTACCTTCAGGCCCTACTTTAAGTCCTGACATATTGTGTCCTCCAAATCCTATATGAACACCAAATCCATGGGCGAGCGACTTCTTTTCATCCATTAAGCCATCTCCATTGGTATCTGTCATCCTCCAAAGATCCGGGGCAACTCCTACAAAGAGCGCATCGTCATGGTACAGAACGGCACCTGCAACATCTGAAGTCTCCTGATTGAAATCACTGGCAATTAATTGGGAACGGTCTGCCCTGCCATCACCATCCGTATCTTGGATTTTGAAAACATTTTCCTTTTCAATCGTAAGGTCTTTCCAATCGTGAGAACCATCGCCATTAATATCCGGCAACCATTTGTTTTTGTCACTGTTTTCTGGTGCAAGTTCTTTATGGATAAAGGCTTTCCGATCTTCCACATTTTTGAAACTTATAGATGAAATCTCCCAATCCTGATGGCTTCGGATATCAAATTCAGAAATTTTCCTTCTATTGGTCTTTGAATAGATGGCATTGCCAAAGTCATCTATTTGAAGTGAAATGGGATCTGCTACCAATGAATCCACTGCCCAAAGATCCAACTTAAGATCTTTATGAAACTCCGGGTTTACCAAACCTTCAATAGCATTTGTTTGCTGGTTGACCTCCTCTTGGGTTAATTGTTTCACTTGAAGAGGAACAACCTTTTCACCTGAGTTACAAGCTGTAAAGCAAATGCTTAATAATAGGTAAAAAGGTAAAAAATTAAAAATTTTATATCGTTTAGTCAATTCAATTTTTCTCAACATGGATAACTATAATAAAATAATGAGATGAGTTTTTTTTAATTATGTTCATTGGAACCAGCAATTTATTCTTCTTTATCCAGTGTAACCAGAAAACTTAATAAATCTCGGATTTCTCTTTTTGTTAATAAGGCTTTCATGTCCGGCATTGAGGACAAAGCATTTGACCTTTCATTTATGGTTTCTATTGCAATAAGCTTCTCAGGTTCATTACCTGTTTTTATTGTAAGGTTATTTTCGTCTTCATTTATTACAATTCCTGAAACGCTTTTACCAGTATTTAGTTTTAAAGTAACCATTCCATAACCAGGAGCAATTCGATTACTTGGCGCCACCAATGCCTCTAGCAAGAGCTTTCTGTCAAGTTTGTTGGCAATCCCATTTAATCTTGGTCCAGCAATACCACCAAAATCATTGTAGGCATGACAGCGTATACACTGAGCATTCTGGTGTTGAAAGAAAATCCTTCTTCCTTTGGCTGCATCCCCACCATAAAGACTACCGTTATAGCTAGCTAAAACGTCACCAGCATACAAGTTAGTATTTATCGCTTTATACTGAGTCAACAAATCAGAATTCCCTAATGTTTCAAGTGCTTCACTTAATTCCAATTCAACAGCAGCAGGCAATTTTTTATTTTTTAATTGATCAAGTAATTTTTCAAAAACGGGCTTTGCATATTCTTCCTCTACCTTTCCTAAGGTAGTAATTGCCGCTTGCTTCTCTTCTACAGTTTGATTCAGAATCACCTTTTCTAATAAGCTAGCTACTGTTTGTCCAGATAAACTCGTTTCTCCTAAAATCGCCAAACCAGCGACCCTTACCCTTTTATCCTTATCCGTTGTTGCTTGCTCTAGTGCTAAGTCCATATTATCAGCACCTGATTCTGCCAAAGCTTTTAAAGCTGCCTCCCTTACTAGTGGTTCCCTATCTCTTTTTAATAGGCTCATCAATTTTTCGGAAGTATCAGCAATCTTTAATCTTCCAATTGCATTTACAGCCGTAACACGAAGATCAGGGTCTGAATGATCCAGAAGCTTTAACAGTGGACTAGCGGCACTTTGCCTTAGTGAATTTACATCTCGTGAAACATGCCCTCTATACCTACCATCTACTCTATCCAAAACCGATGGGCTATCCCAGGTCGAAAGGGCATTTATGGCTTCAATACGCATGTTTTCTGGTGCAGATTCCATAGATATAAAACGCAACACCTGATTGAGAGCTTCTTCATTCCCAACCCTTAGATTGGCATTTATCGCTCTTCTAAGCAAAGGCTCAGAAGTCAGGTTTTCGCGTCTTAGTACTTTCCCTAAAGCAGGCAAAGCACCTTCTATAGAAAAATCATCATTAATAGCCCTAGCTACTTCTGCCAATATGTATTCTTCTTTGTCTTCTAGAAAAACAGCAATTTCCTCTGCCTGCATGCGTCTTAAAGCTACCACAGCAGCTATTCTTACCGCCTTGGAAGGATGTTGATATAGGGCTATTACAGCAGCTACATTACCAATCCTTGCGAGGGCCAAACTTCCTGCATGCCTTAAATAAATGTCTTCATCATTATTGGCTTCTAGGAATGTGACAATCGGCTGAACAGCAGAAACAGCTTCAATCCTACCTAGTGCTTCTGCAGCAAAAAACTGAACACGAGCAGATTCATCTTGAAGTAAAGGTATCAATTTAGCTTCTGCTTCTTTATGACGAATATCACCCAACCATCGTGCGGCCTGAGCTCTGATTTCAGGATCAGCATCTTCTAATAGTGGCACAAGTAATTGCCCAGCATTGGCCTCTCCTGATCTGGCAAGTTGTCCGATGCCCCAAATGGAATGAACCTTCGCCATTTGTCCCTTATTTTCTGCTAAATTAGCCTGAAATATTTTCAGACCTCTACTCCCTCTTTTGGCCAATTCAAATTGGGCCTTTTGCCTAACTCTCTTGTCAACGAAATCAAGGAGTTCGCTCAATTCTGCATCTTCTTTCTCAGCATAATCAGCCTTGATTAAAATCTCAGTATCTTTTCTCAATTGGCTGTTGACAGAAGACGAATCATCCAATTTCCAGATTCGACCGCTATCCTTCGTCCCCCATCCATCAATCCAATCAGCGAAATAAAGCGTGCCATCGGGTCCAAAATCCATTCCCGTTGCCAAAATACCTCCCATAATTTTTTTGGTCTCCGTCATTTCAAACCCTGCTCCTTTTGGAGCCAATTTGAAAGCATGGATACCCGACCTTGCAGGATTACCTGCAAATTCAGCAACAAAAAAAGTATTTTTCCATCGCTCACCTAGTGCAGTGCCTGGATTATACAACATGCCTGTAGGGCCATTGATGTAATTTTTTATTGGTGGAAGGAAATAGGCAGCCTGTCCTTCATGCCTAGGCAAGTACATCTCCTCATCCATCCAAACTTTGTAATTGTTGTTCTTAGGGTCTCTGTATTTCCCGAATTGCCAGTTAATCCTCCAACCTGTATCAGAGCCTTCCACCAGGTAAACTAGACGCTCACTTTCACCTCTATGGTCACCATCATTGTCAACACTTATAAGGTTCCCATAATCATCAAACACAAATTCATGGGTATTTCTTACCCCCATGGCAAAAATTTCAAAATCACTGCCATCAGGGTTGGAGCGAGCAATTACGCCCCTATTTGGATATTTATAGGTATTGCCCTCTTGGTCCTTGCCATTAAAACCAATGTCCCCTATTCCCCAATAAACTCTACCATCAGGCCCCATTTCAAGACCTGACATTCCATGCCCTCCAAAACCTATGTGTACACCATACCCATGGGAAATGGATGCTTTATTTTTAGTCAGACCAGTTTTAACATCCTCCTGAACTCTCCACATATCAGGAGCAGCACCTACGAAAAGGTCATCTCCATATTTCATCACTGCCCCTGCCACATCAGTGACTTCTTCATGCAATTCCTCAAAAACCAATTGGTAGCGATCAGCCAATCCATCTCCATCAGTGTCTTCCAGACGATAAATATGGTCTTTTTCAACGGTCATGTCTCTCCAATCATGAAATCCATCTCCATTAAGGTCCTCCATCCACTGGTTTTGATCGCTGTTTTCTTGCGAAAGTTCTTCCCTTAAAAAAGCACGCTTATCTTCAATGCTTTGCAGTCCTATAGATCTGATTTCCCAGTCCTGATGCCTCCTGATTTCATGTTCGGAATTTTTCTGCCTATTGGTACGGCTATAATAAAGTCTTCCTTGATCATCAAAATCGATAGAAATAGGATCAAAAACCAAAGAATCAGAGGCCCAAATATTGACAACCAAGCCAGATTCCAAGGTTGGTTGCACTATTTCCTCAATTTGAGATGCCCAATCAAGGGCATTGGAAGGACTTATAGTACTGATTTTTAAATCCTGTTCTTCTTTGGAGCCACAACTAAAAATTATAAATACGCTCGCGGCTAAAAAAACCCGCAAAGGCTTTTGTTTTATCACATTCAATAGATTCATAGGTTATTTTCTGGTCATATGATATTATGCAACCTGAGAAAAAGCCTGATTTTTATACAAGACTTTAGTCTCAGTAATTATTGTTGCGTATATCCGATTTTCCCCTCTCCTTTACATAATAGTCTTGAAATCTTAGACATCCTTAAACCACTGGCCCACTAATTTAGCCAATATTCAAGACCAGAAATATAAGGAAAAGATCATTAGTTGAAAATTAAATTTTTATAAAGGTAAGAATCATCAGCTAATGTTCATTCCCAGCCTTTTTAATGGTCAAAGCAAGGTGAGAAGGGTCACGCAATTTTTGTTCACAGTTATTCAATGACCTGAAGTTATGATAAGCGGTTTTCCACACATGGCCTTTCTGTGCATCTTTCAGTTCTGGTTGTTTATCCAACCCACCAGGATACCATTCTCCGTTTTCATGATCAATTAGGTATTGTTTTATATAACTCCATTGAAGTTTAAATTTTTGATAATATTGCAATGGATCATTGGGGTATAAATCCGTCAAAATTAAGAGTGTATTAAGCCCTTCTGCCTGAGCCCACCAATTCTTAGTATCCTTTACAACTCTTGGAGTGGACTCTCCTGGGAAATAATAGCCCCCATCATAAAACCCACCTTTACTTTCATCCCAACCAAACCTAAGGGAATGGTCTACCATTTTCTTCCCTATTTCCCAGGTAGCATAATCTTCCTCAATCCCCAAAACATGAGAAGCTTCCATCATCAAATAGGCAGTTTCAACATCATGTCCATAGGATACATGGTCTATAGAATGGTGTTTCTCGATGGCTTCTTCCCCTTCATTCCTAAAGCTAACGGGGGTCCAATCAGCTTGCAGAAAAAGCTGTAGGTATCCCTCTTTCTGAACAATCCTGTCTCTGATAATGGCCAAAAGCTCCGTAGTTCTTTGTTTAAGTAAAGGGTCTTTCCAAACTACATAAAGTTCAGTAAATGCCTCTAATAAGTGAATAGAACTGTTTTGGTCTTTGTACCCAATGGTAGCGGTAGATGGTGTACTGTTATCTCTTGCCAGAGGTGTGCCATCTAATGCAAGGGATTGAAAATAGCCCCCATAAACCGGATCATAACTGTGCTCCTCTAGCCAATAAAAGGCCTTTTTTGCCAATTCAAGCACTTCTGGATCCGATGACACTTTATAATAGGCAGCAAGACCATATATACCAAAAGAGTTACCATAGGCCGTTTTGGCCCCCAAACCACTTCCTCTTACCTGACCATCACGACTTAACAAGGTGTGAAACCCACCATTTTCTTTGTCCCAAAACTTATCTCTCAAAAATGTATACCCTAGCCTTGCTCCTTTTTTGTAGTGATCAGTACCTGGACTTCTCTCTATCATTTTAGACAAGGTCCACAAATGTCTGGCTTGTGAAACAATCATCTTGTCCTGATTTTCAGTGGCTTTAAATGCAGCATCAAAAGAGCTAATAAAACCTCCATATTGGGTATCATAGGCCTTGGGGTACCAGTGATTGATTAATTCATTATTGATGGAGTAAGCCATTTCATTTGCCAATTTAATTCTTTCGGATTTTTGGCCTAGAATAGGTTGTACAAGACAGGTAATAACAATAACAACAAGGGAGAGGAACTTCATAAAATTTTGGGTTTAAATAATTACTTAAATTTAATTTCATTCTTTGGGATTTCCAACTAAGTAAATTTTAAGGCGATAAAGGAAATAAATCTAAAATGGAAAGGCTATTTCAAAACAGTTCAAAGTTGAATAATTGGTTTTTATTTAACTATTTAGTTATTAAACTGGTAAAACAATTGGTAAACTGAAAAACCCGTTGTATATTTATATAAATATATAATTCGAGTCAGTATGGAAAAGTTAACCAAAAAGGAAGAAGAGCTAATGCAAATCCTTTGGCAACTTAAAAAAGCTTTTGTAAAAGACATTGTAGCCAAATATCCGGATCCTAAGCCACATTATAACACCGTTTCTTCTCTTATAAGGGTCTTGCAGGAAAAAGGAATCGTTGGATTCAATGCCTATGGAAATACCTATGAATATTATCCTTTGCTTAAGAAAGAAGCTTACCGTAAAATTTACATGAAAGAAATTGTTAGCCAATACTTTGACAATTCATTTCCCAGTGCTGTTGCAGCCTTTGTGAAAGAGGAAAAGTTGGATGAAAAAGAAGTTGAAGAATTGATCAAATTAATACAATCTAAATAAGTTATGGAGGCTCTTTTTATATATTTATTGAAGTTATCGATCTCTACCATTGTATTGTACCTCTCCTACCATTTTTTGCTAAAGAGGTATAAACAATTTTCATTTAACCGCATTTACCTACTGCTTGTTCTCCCATTGTCACATATCATCCCATTGATACAAATACCTGTCAAGGAAGATCTTTCAACAAGCACTGTGCATATCAGCGGAATCAATTCAATTACTTCAAGTTCAAGTGAAATAATTCAGCAAACGAGTGATGATGAAACCTTTAATTGGCTCTTCCTATTAACTTTAATTTATAGTATTGGAATAATAATTGGTCTTGCAAGATTTGTTCTGAGCTACTTTCAAGCATATAAGATTTACAAAGCAGCAGAAAAAAACCAAGTAGAAGGTCAAACGGTCTATTTATCTGAAAAAAACATTCGCGCCTTTACCTTCATTAATAAGATCATTATTGGCAAAAACATCCTTCATCACCCGGACTTAAAAATGGTAATAGACCATGAAAAGGTGCACCTCAGGGAGAAGCATTTCATTGATTTATTTATGATTGAATTGTTATCAGCCTTCCAATGGTATAATCCGGCAACCTATTTGCTCAATAAAGCCATTAGATTAAACCTCGAATACCAAGTTGATGCCAAAGTAGTGGAAAAATCGAATATGAGGAAATACCAAATGGCATTGATTTCTATGGTCAGTGATCGAATGGCCTTACCTCAATTCACAGAACTCAATTCTAATAACCTCAAAAACCGTATACTCATGATGAAATCTCCAAATACATCGAAATTTTCAAAATTAAGGAAAATAGGGCTGCTTCCTATCTTTCTAATCTTGTTGGCAGGCTTATCTGAAAAAACACCTACAATTGAAAAAAGTGATAGCCTGGAAAAAGACTCAATGGCAACAGAAACAAAATTAGTCAAAGAAAACTCATCAAATAATGAGATTACTACTATAGACGAAATGACTAGGTATTTTTCCAAATCACTAAGGTACCCTGAAGAGGCGAGAAAATTTGGGCAGGTTGGATCGGTGACTTTATATTTTAAAATAAATAACAATGGTGAATTGACAGGAGTTTATGAAGTGCAACCTTCCGGAGATGTTTATTATTTACCAGATGGGAACCTAAAACGAGATCCCTTTAAAAGGAATGACATTGTAATCGTCGGCTTTGTGAGCAATCCATTAGAAAAACCAATACAAATTAATGAATCAAACCAGCATCCAAGATTGTATGAGGAATGCAAAAGAGTAATTAAGGATCTTCCGATCCTCAATATTGAAGAACTTAAAGGCAAAACGGTTGAAATTGAATTTAGATTTAAATTGAAAATAGATAAATTATAGAGGATAATTTATCTACCCTCTTCCAAATCAACCAAAAGCACTTTCCTCGATTTTTTGAACTTTATGTTAAAAAAAAACCTGCAAACAAATTAATAAACCCTTTTCATTCCTTCCTTTTATCAGGATGCCTTATATTTGCGCACGCATAATAAAAAGCCAAGTAGAATGAATGATTTTATAGCTGAATTAAAGTGGCGGGGCATGATACAGGACATGACCGCAGGATTAGAAGAACATATACAAAAAGGAACAGCAGCAGCCTATCTTGGTTTCGACCCTACTGCCGACTCACTTCATATAGGCCATTTGGTTGGGGTAATGACCTTACTCCATTTTCAGCGCTCAGGGCATCAACCCGTTGCGCTTATAGGTGGAGCTACAGGTATGATTGGAGATCCATCCTTTAAATCAGCTGAAAGAAACCTATTGGACAAAGCTACCCTGGATCAAAACATTGCCGGAATTCGTAAGCAATTAGAGAAATTTTTAGATTTTGATGCAGAGGCATCAAATAAAGCCGTCTTGGTTAACAACTATGACTGGATGTCTGAATTTTCATTTTTGGAATTCATCCGAGATGTTGGTAAGTACATTACCGTCAATTATATGATGGCAAAAGATTCTGTAAAAAGAAGGCTTGAAGATGGCAATGGATTGTCATTTACAGAGTTTACCTACCAGTTGATTCAAGGGTATGATTTTTATTACCTATGGAAAAACAAAGGATGCAGCATACAATTAGGCGGTTCTGATCAGTGGGGAAATATTGTGACGGGTACTGAATTGATCAGGAAAAAAGAAGGTGGAGAGGCTTATGCCCTAACTGTTCCGCTTATTACAAAAGCTGATGGAACAAAATTTGGGAAAACTGAAGGTGGCAGTGTTTGGTTAGACCCAGAAAAAACTTCCCCTTATGCATTTTACCAGTTTTGGCTTAATGTTTCTGATGAAGACGCATCCAAATACATCCGGATTTTCACCACCTTGGACCAAAAAACTGTTGAGGATTTAGAGAAAGAGCACCAAGAAGCGCCCCATCTTCGGGCTTTACAAAAAGCCTTGGCAAAAGACATCACCATTCTGGTTCACAGTGAAAAAGAATACGAGGTGGCCCTTAAAGCTTCTGGAATTCTTTTCGGCAAATCATCGCTCGAAGATTTGGCTACCTTGGATGAGCGTACTTTTCTTCAGGTTTTTGATGGTGTAGATGTGATTGAAATGGATCAAGCTACCTATGAAAATGCAGAAAGCGCTCTTGATTTATTGACCTTAGACCAAACAATTTTTAAATCTAAAGGTGAAGCCAGAAAAATGATTCAAGGGGGTGGAGTATCTATTAATAAGGAAAAGATAGAAAATCCAAACAACAAGGTGGAGACAACCTTGCTCCAAGACAAATACCTTTTGGTACAAAAAGGAAAGAAAAATTATTATATAATCAAGGTGCTTTCCTAAGCTATAATTTTAGGAAAGATTTATTATACGCATAAAATAGAACATGGGCGTTTACGAAAGACAGCAAAAAGAGAAAAAAATCCTTGAATCAGCCATTGTCTTGTTTGGTGATAAGGGACTCCATGCCACCAAGGTCGAAGACGTAGCCAAGAAAGCCAAAATAAGTAAAGGTCTTGTTTATTTTTATTATAAAAGTAAAGAAGACCTTTACATGGCCATTACAAAAAAAGGTATTGAAGAATTAAAGGAGGTCTTCAATAAATCTTTCGGTAAAGGAAAAGACAAAACAGGAATTGAGGTAATGACCGATTTGGTCAATGGCTATTTTCTATTTGTACAGGAAAAGAAAGTTTTCCATGATGCCATTCTCTACTTCCTATCAGTTTTGGAACTGTATCAGCAAGACCAGGATAAAGTAAATCCTTTGCTTTTGGAAAGTCAATATTTTAATAAATTGCTCCAAAGCCATAACGATTTGGCAAAAATTGGTATCAAAGCCATTTCACAAGGGATCAAAGATGGCAGTATGCGGCCTGACCTACAAGCAGATAGTACTTTCTATACCATTTGGAGCATGTTAATAGGCTATTGCAAATTGAACGGTTCAGTCAACTTAGAGCCCAATGACATAAAAATTAATAGTGAGAGTTGGAAAAATGGCTTTAATAAAATCCTTTTTGAAATTCTAAAAGGGACCAATAACCCATTCAAAACCCAACCCGTCCAAGGAAACCTCTTTTGATGCTCGTCCAAGAACTTGAGAAATAAAACCCTATAGTCCTCAAAGCCAAAAGCTAAGTCATCAAACACTAGAGAATCCATTTACCTAAAAGAACATTAAACCTCTTAATATAATTTTGAAGGCTAACCTGTGGGTTCCCGGCAGCTTTTCCTGTTCATTTTGACACTTGAGTTGCTAAGTTTAAACCCGGATTATGTAATAGGATTCGTTATAGCCTGTCCCGTGTTTACGGGAAGTGGTGTTAACACAATAAAATCAGGCCATTTGGAGACTGAGTCATAGCACCGCTATGGTGAAGTCGATAAAGCACCGAAGTGACTGATTTTAAAGTGATTCCATCAGGTAATAGGAGGGTTAAACGAACTCAAAGGACAAGGCCCTGAGCAATTCCAAATGTAAAAAGGCTGTTCTTGGCCCAATCAAAAATTCCGTATAATAGACCTCAGGTGATTTTTTAATCACCATTTAACATTACTTTTTTTTATAATTTATGTCAGGTAAAGCTTAGCAATCGACATTTATTTCAGCTCACTCCTATCTCTTGCCTGTAAATACCTATGAATCGAATTTAACCTGGACTATGAAATAGGATTTCTCCGCCATGACAATGGTCAGGGATAAAGCTTATAGCGTATTTACGGGAAGTGTTGCATTCACAAGAAAATCAGTATTTTAAGATATTTTATCAGCACCGCTATTGTAAAATTGAAACAGCAACGACTGGGTATTTTGAAGCGATTTCAACACGAAATAGATTGTTTATTAACTATTTCGGGTTTAATAAACCACTAAATATTGATTAACAATAACGTCCCTAGGTGAAAAATAATTAAAAAAAATATGCTCACAGGCCATTAGGCATCTTTATTGTGTATTTGTAAATAGGACACTAAACTAAATACAATACTATGGATCTATTAATCGGAGCATTAACAATTGTGGCAGTATTAATTGCCCTTTATCTAGTTTACAATAAAATATTCAATACCAAAAAATCAAAAACGGAAAGTTCGCAGGAAATAGCTGCAAAAGAGGTTTTAGGAAAAGAGGTTTCTAAAATGGAAAATAAACACCTTAAACCTCAAGTGGAAGATGATGCCAAAAAAGATTAACAAGCTTCTAAAGGCAATGGATCATCTATTATGAGCTGGATTCGAAATAAAATTAGCCTATTCAAATAAACATGAGTCAAGCCTATGTCTAAGGCTATTGTAAAACCCGAGTTTAAATTTTAAATTTGGTAAAAGCATATTTCTGACTTAATAAAACGGAATTTTTATGGATTTAAGTTCTCTATTTTCATTACATGGTAAAGTCGCTATTATTACAGGAGCAAGTAGTGGCATTGGTTTTTCAATTGCCCATTTTTATGCTGCTGCGGGAGCGAAAGTGGTGATAAATAGTAGAAACCAAGAGCGGCTTGATGAAGCCATCGCCAAACTCAAAGAAAAAGGCTACGTAGCCATGGGGGTTGCAAATAACATAGGTTATGAAGATGATCGAAAAAATTTGATTGAACAAACAGTCAATAAGTACGGTCAAATAGATATTCTTGTTAACAATGCGGCAACAAACCCAGTATATGGAGCTATCGAAGACACTGACCTAGGCGTCTTCGATAAAATCTTGGATGTGAATCTTAAAGCACCCTATGAATTATCGAAATTAAGTCTGCCATTTTTAAAACAATCTTCATCAGCCTCCATCATAAATATTAGTTCCATTAGTGCTCTTTCTCCGGAGAAAGGATTGGGCCTGTACAGTGTTAGTAAATCTGCACTTGTAGCCTTGACCAAAGCCTTTGCTAAGGAATGGGGAACTTACAATATTAGGGTAAATGCCATTTGCCCTGGATTGATTAAAACAAAATTCAGTGAAGTACTTTGGTCTAATCAAGAACTTCGAGAAAAGTTTTTAGAAGCACTTCCATTGAAAAGAATTGGAGAGGAAGAGGAAATTGGTGCTATGGCTTTGTTCCTAGCTTCTGATGCCTCAAGTTATACTACAGGCAGTATTTTTACCGTAGATGGGGGTTTTCAAGCTTAGTCACTAGTCAAATAATTCTATTGTTAAATACCTTTTTCTGCAAGACATGGGATCAATTAATGTTTATATATGATTCTATCATATGCGCTTTAAGTATTTTATGAATGTCAATTTAACCCGAAATATGCAATAGACATTCTATTACCTGCTGAAATCGCTTTAAAATACCCAATCGTTGCTCTTTTCAATTTCAGCATAGCGGTGCTATGCTAAAATCTCCAAACAGCCTGAATTTCTTGCGATTGCAACACATACGAATCCTATTACATAATACGGGTATAAATACAAGTATTACAAGGCTCAAGACATCATAATCTCGAAGAAAAACTGATCAAGGCAAAAGGGCGGTAAAAAAATTGGCGGAATTGTTGCGTAAATCGGAGCAATACCGCCATTAAATTATCGCTTAATTCAATGAAGTAAGCTCAGCAATTAACTATTCTAAAAGAAATTCATTGGTATTTCTCTTTAATTGAAAGTAGTCAAAACTATAATTTCAAAGCAGTTTAAGCCCTTTAGGACTTGGATCACTCTTGCTCTTCTTCATCCTCATCTTCATCTATTTCTATAAGTCGTACTTTTACAGCTTCTTTGATAGGTGTCACATGTCCACCTATATTTTCAGCTATATAATAGGTCAATTGGGCACCAAAAAGGAAGATGACAACGGAATAATAAACCCAAATCAACACTACCACCAAAGACCCTGCAGTACCATAATAACTGCCTACATCTGCATTACCAAGATACAGCCCTATAAGAAGCTTCCCCAAAGCAAAAAGAAGCATAGTAACGAATGCACCCAACCACACATCTTTCCATTTCACCTTGGCATCTGGAAGAATTTTATACATAAGGCCGAAAATCAAAACAAAAATCCCTTGGGTAACCAGAAAATTGATGACTGAAGCCAGTTTTAAGGTGCTGCTGTCAAACAAATCAGAAAAATAGTTCAGTAATATCACTATAAAGGCATCTGCTAAGAGAGAAACCAACAGTAAAAAGCCAATTGATGCCACCATGGAAAAGCTAAGCACCCTATTAATTATATATTTTAAGAGCCCTTTTTCAGGTTTAGATCTAATGTGCCAAATGTGATTGATGCTGTTTTGCAAACTTACAAATACCGTAGTTGCAGAGAAAATGAGTACCGAAATACCGACAATTCGAGAATAAAATGTCTGCCCACTTATGGCCACATTCGCCATAACATCTTCAAGAGTAGATGCACTTTCACTACCCATTAATTTTGTGACTTGTGCGAATAGCTCTTCTTTTACGGTATCCTCATTTAAGAGCACAGAAGCAATATTGAGTATGATTATCAATAAAGCAGGAAGAGAAAATATGGTATAAAAGGCAGTAGAGGCAGCAAAGGTAAAGGAATCATTTTTCCCAAAATCTTTAACTCCATCTATTAAAATCTCAAAAACAGAATATTTTTTAAGGCTTTTTATTTTACTTTTTATCATTGCGTCTTCAAGTAATTTTCAAAATTTATGGTACCAAAAATCATTCCCTATTTTAAAAATTGGTCAATAACCTCACCTTAAACCCGAAATATGCAATAGACATTCTATTAAGTGCTGAAATCGCTTTAATATCAGCCACTTCGTTGCTGTTTTCATTTTCACCATAGCGGTGCTATGCTAAAATCTCCAAACAGTCTGATTTTTTTGCGATTGTAACACTTCCCGTAAACACGGGACAGGCTTCACCCCTGACAATGTCATTTCGGAGAAATCCTATTACATAATCCGGGTTAAATTACGCAATAGGTTTATTGAACCATTAGGAAACAGTTGTAAAGCTGCGAAATAAAAGTTATTTGAAATTAAAGAAGTCAAAAATTGTTTAAACCCTACTGAACCAATCCTTTTAGCAAAAAAAATTCTTTACCGTCACTGAAGTAAAAATTGCGAAAGTTTTTATCTAGTAATATAATGCAAAAGACAATTAATCTTTAAGCCATCATTTGATTATTAATTGTTGTTTAGAAGCAATAGTTCAACAAAAATAATTTTATCTGATACCCTGATCAGGAAATTTACCGGTAATGGTTCTTCCAAAAGCTTTCATTTCTTCCATTTGCTCCTGTAAATTTCCATTCGGTTGAATTACAGGACCTATACCTGCAAGTTTTCTTTTATAATCTAAAAAGCCAATCACTACGGGTACATTTGCCCCTAGAGCAATATGGTAAAAACCAGATTTCCACCTTGGTGCATAGCTTCTTGTTCCTTCAGGGGTTACCATCATAACCAACTCCTCCCTCTCTTCAAGCATCTGAATCATCGCCTCTGTGTAGGTTTGCTTTCTTTTGCCTACTACTTTTTTTCTATCGATAGGTATGCCTCCCAAAGCTTTGATTAGCCATCCCAGTGGCCCTATCATTATCTCTTTTTTAATGGTGAATTTCACGGGAACTTCCATTATGTAAAAAGCAGACAATGCATAAATCAAGTCCCAATTACTGGTATGAGGGATCGCAATAAGGACTGCCTTTTTTAAACCTTCAGGCCATTTACCTGAAACTTTCCATCCAGAAATCCAAAATATAAAACGAGCTAGTAATTTCATGATTTATATAAACTGTTAATATCCTGACTTTTCAAAAGAGACAATGATTGGTTTTCAAGTAAAAATTCTTTGCAATATTGGTAGCCGGTATCGTAAATTTCCATGGCTTTTTTCACTTCCAACACACCAAATTTTGCCAAACCTGGAGGATCTATAAAGTAATCGCATTTGGGCTTCCTGCTATAAACATTGTAGTTCAAAGCCATTATCACAGATCTTTCTATCAATCCTTTTATATGTGTATCCCCTTTTAGGTCAGGTAGATTGTTACAATTGACCCCAATGATGGTGTCACAGTCATCAACCAAAGGTTCCACAGGGAGATTATTTAGTACGCCTCCATCTATATACAATTCCCCATTCAATAAAATCGGTTCAAACATCCCCGGTATACAAGCAGATGCCATCAATCTTTTAATCAAAGGACCATTGGAGAAGAACTCCGTACGACTTTTTTGAAAGTTGGTAGCAGTTACGAATATGGGGATCTTTAAGGCAGAGAAATCATCTTCAGGCAAATATTTCGCAAATAAATCTGCTAAAAGATCCATTCTTAACAATGCCTTAAAACTAATTGAAGGCTTGAAGAATTTAAAGTATTTGGTTTGGACAATAATGTCTAATATCTCTCTTGGGGCATAACCATGGGCATACATTGCCGCAACAATGGCCCCCGCGCTACTACCAGAAAGACAGTCAGGGTAAATACCTTCTTCATTAAGGGCTTGCAAAACGCCTAGGTGCGCAATACCTCTCACTCCTCCCCCTGATAAGGCAAGTCCTATTTTATTGTTTTTTTTCAATAGATAAATTGATAGAAAATCATGCGATAAATAGAACCAGAATTAAGACAATGATTGCCCCTTATTCCTGAACAACACCCATCGAACAAAATTTCTCAATGCGTTTTTCGATGCGTTTCTCAACTTTCATTTTGTCAAGTTCCACCAAAGCTTCATTGATCTTCTCTTTAATTCTCAAGGCCATGTCTTGCATATTTCTATGCGCGCCACCTAGTGGTTCTTCTATAATAGTATCAATCAAGCCATTATTTTTCATATCAGGCCCTGTCAACTTAAGTGCTTCTGCAGCTTGCTCCTTATGATCCCAGCTTCTCCATAAAATGGTAGAGCAATTTTCGGGAGAAATAACAGAATACCAGGAATTCTCAAGCATCATTACCTTATCACCAATAGCGATACCTAAAGCACCACCAGAAGCTCCTTCACCAATAATGATACAGATAACAGGAACCTTTAGCTTAAACATTTCCCTAAGGTTTTTGGCGATAGCTTCCCCTTGTCCTCTTTCCTCAGCTTCTATTCCGGGATATGCACCAGGAGTATCAATTAAAGTAATGATAGGCTTATTGAATTTCTCAGCCATTTTCATCAACCTCAATGCCTTTCTGTAACCTTCAGGGTTGGCCATACCAAAATTCCTTTCTTGGCGAAGTTTGGTATTTCTTCCTTTCTGTTGACCTATAAACATAACAGATCTGCCATCAATGTCACCAAGGCCACCTATCATCGCCTTGTCATCTTTTACAGTCCTATCACCATGTAACTCTATAAAATCATTGGTCATTTCATAAATATAATCCAATGCATAAGGTCGGTCAGCATGTCGGGAAAGTTGAACCCGCTGCCATCTGGTAAGGTTTTGAAAAGTTTCTCTTTTTAATATTTGAAGCTTTTCCTCTAGAGATTGGATATCTGTAGACAAGTCTATGTTTTTTTCATTAGCCAAATGAATCATTTCCTGAAGTTTAAGCTCCAGATCAGCTATTGGCTTTTCAAATTCTAATACCATAAAGTGAAGTTTTGAAGTATCAAAGATAAAAATTAATTTTTGATTACATGATCAACTTTTATCAAAGATATATTATAAAGGTTTTTGTCAGGTTAAAATCTTGCCATCTTTCATGGTTAGCATTCTATCCGACATCCCTGCTAGGGATTGGTTATGAGTAACGATTACAAAGGATTGTCCTAGTTCATCCCTTAATTTAAAAAATAGTTCGTGAAGGGATTGGGCATTTTCCGTATCCAGATTACCACTAGGTTCATCTGCGAAGATTATATCAGGACTATTGACCAAAGCCCTTGCTACAGCCACACGCTGTTGTTCCCCTCCTGATAGCTGGGAAGGCTTGTGTCCTAACCTAGAACTGATTCCAAGTAAACCGGCCAATTCATCGGTTCTTTTTCGAAGTGCGCTTTCTGGCTTTTTACCTATTAAACCTGGAATCCAGATATTTTCTTCGGCAGTAAATTCCGGAAGCAAATTGTGGAACTGAAAAATAAAACTTATTCTATCATTCCTGAAGCTAGCTAATTTATCTCCATTAAGCTGTAGAACATCAATATCATCTACTTTCAAAGTACCTTGATCTGGTTTATCTAAAGTACCTAAAATATGCAATAGGGTACTTTTTCCTGCACCTGATGCACCAACTATGGACACGATCTCCCCTTTCTTGATAGTTACATCTACCCCTTTGAGGACATGGAGATCACCATAATATTTTTGAAGAGATTGAGCGTAAAGCATAGTATTATATGAGGATAAAATAAGTAATGGGAACAAACATAGTTGTATTTTAAAATTAATCAAAAATTAAATCATGATTGAAGTTTTAAATTTATGAAAGAACATTATTAGCTATACACTTGATTTTTAATGGCATGAAAAGTACCTAATAGTATAAACATGGCCCAAACATGAAAAGATTACTTAAAAAGCAGCTCGTAAATCTTGAATAATCGGACATTAGACATTAACTTCGGGCAAAAATTTGACCAGAATGAATATACACGAATATCAAGCTAAAGAAGTTTTAAAATCTTACGGAGTCAAAATCCAAGAAGGGATTGTTGCTGAAAGCCCGGAAGCTGCACTTGAGGCAGCAAAAAAGCTTACTGCAGATACAGGTACTTCCTGGTATGTTCTAAAAGCACAAATCCATGCTGGAGGTAGAGGTAAAGGAGAAATTAAAGAAACCGGATCAAGAGGCGTGGTTTTGGCTAAATCTTTGGAAGACGTTCCAGTGAAAGCCAAGGATATATTAAATGGCACCCTAGTTACGATTCAAACAGGTGATGAAGGGAAATTGGTCAATAAAATCCTTGTGGCACAAGATGTCTATTATCCTGGTAAATCAGAACCTAAGGAATATTATTTGTCAATTTTATTGGACAGAGCTACAGGCAGCAATATAATCATGGCATCTACTGAAGGTGGTGTGAACATTGAGGAAATAGCTGAAAATTCTCCAGAGAAAATCATTAAGGAGTGGATAGATCCATTATTGGGTATTCAGCCTTACCAAGCTAGAAAGGTAGCCTTTAAGTTAGGTCTTGAAGGAAATGCTTTCAAGGAAATGGTGAAATTTATCATGGCCCTTTATGCTGCCTATGATGCCAGCGATGCTTCTCAATTTGAAATTAACCCAGTATTGAAAACATCTGATGACCAAATTTTGGCTGTAGATGCAAAGGTAAATCTGGATGACAATGCCCTTTATAGAAACAAAGGCTTGGCTCAAATGAGAGATGTTAGTGAAGAAGATCCTTTTGAGGTTGAGGCTGCAGAGTCAGGATTGAACTATGTTAAGCTTGATGGCAATGTAGGTTGTATGGTAAATGGTGCAGGACTTGCTATGGCAACAATGGACATGATTAAGCTTTCTGGCGGTGAGCCTGCAAACTTCCTAGACGTTGGAGGCGGGGCCAATGCACAAACTGTTGAAGCCGGTTTTAGAATCATCTTAAAAGATCCTAAAGTAAAAGCCATATTGATCAATGTATTTGGCGGTATCGTTAGATGTGATAGAATTGCATCAGGTGTGGTTGAAGCTTATAAATCTATCGGTGATATCCGCGTTCCTATTATTGTAAGATTACAAGGTACGAATGCGGAAGAAGGAGCAAAAATAATAGACGAATCAGGTCTAAAAGTTACTTCTGCAATAACATTGAAAGAAGCAGCTGAAAAAGTACAAAAAGTATTAAATGCTTAATTAATTTAACTAATATTGCGGCCTCATTGGCCTGCATGCACCCGTAGTTCAACTGGATAGAATATCGGATTTCGGCTCCGAGGGTTGAGGGTTCGAATCCTTCCGGGTGTACAAAAAAGGCCCCTTATGAAAATCATAAGGGGCCTTTTTTATTTATTATACTACTGCAAGAAGCGCGTTTGAGTTAGTTATTAGGTGATAAAACACATGCTTAGTCATGTGACTGCAAACACGCCCCCTGAGAGGCTAATTAAGATTCTTTAATCCATTTGAACAAAGTCTGATAAGTAACACCAGTATCTTTGCTGAAATCAGCTTTAGTTTTACCTTCAGCCTCAGCTTGCTTCCAGTTAGCAAGAATGCTAGCTTTCTCTTCTGAAGAATAGGTTCTTCTGCCACGTGTAGCTGTCATATCAGCTTTGGCATCTACTCCATAGATAAATTGAATAATTCCCATTAATTTAGAAGCTTCACTTTTAGAAGACAATCCCAAATCATTCAGATCAGCAATCGCTGAATCCTTTAGATTTTTTGTTACAAAAGGATGCTTTCCTTTTTTGTGTGCTTCATCGATAGAATGGAAAATATTTCCATCTGCATCTTCCATATAAACCACCGCATTGGTTTTAGAAAGATCCGAGTACTTGTTTAAAAATTCTTGAATAGACATGATATTATAAATTATTTAGATGATAAACTTAACAAAGCTACATTTTAATTTTTAATTGATTTACAAATTCCACACCAGAAATTATGTTTTATTCAATATCTATAATTAAAACGCCTAATTATTATAAATTGTTTTAATTAAATTAGTAAAAATTGGAGAAATATATTTCTATTCACCATTTCAATTAGGATTATTTAGGGTTTTAACGGCAACGTTAACGAAAATAAGTCTTTTTCCATTTAATTTAAGCCATTACAATTAAATAATTGGTGCTCCATTTAATTTGAATTAAGGCATTAAGTATTTTTTTAAAATTGTTTAGGATTTTTAAAACTAAATCGATAAGTTTAAATACGCTTGTTTTTAATTTGTTCAACTATGTCAAAATTTCACCCAAACAAGTTCAATAAACAAGCTTTGATATTGACCAATTATTAGTCTTTTATCCATTAATAATTGAGGTCGGTTTTAATCCTGTTTCAAAGATAGAAACTTAGGATTAACTGTAAAAGTAATTTCATTTTAGATTAGTAAATACAAGAATAAAAAAAACTTATCTGCAAAATTATCTATAAACTGATTATGGCTGCAATCATCAATTTTATTTGGCAGAGTATAATTTGCCTTTTGTTTTTTTACGCCTTTTATTGGGTATTTCTAAAAGATGAAAAAACATTTGTGTTTAATAGGATCTATCTATTGACCACGCCATTTTTAGCCATAGCTTTTTCTTTGATCGAAATCCCTGTATCTTTTGAAAAACCTAGTATTTCATTAGAGAATACAGCTTTTTTAAAAGCGCTCGAATTTGATGCTCAAAAAGAAATCGCTGGCACTTATGGACTACCTGAAGTAACCGTTACAGGAAGTAGGCTACCTACTTTATGGGGAATTACAGACTACCTACTCCTTGCTTATTTAATTGTAGCAATTTTTCTTTTTGCTAAATTCTACTGGCAGTTCCTACAGCTCAAACAAATTCTAAGAAAGGGCTGGTACCAAACAACATTTATCCTTAAAGACAATTATTTTAAAGTACCCACTTTCGGGCTTACTCCAGTGTTTTCCTATTTTGATAAAATATTTTGGGATGATGAGCTTGAACTTAATCATAAAGAAAAAAAGCAAATTCTTAACCATGAGATAGAACATGTAAAACAAAAACATACTTATGATGTGATCATTTATCAGATTATGTGTAATGTTTTTTGGTTTAACCCTATAATTCACCTAATGCAAAAAGCATTAATTGATTTACATGAGTTTCAAGCAGATGAAAGTGTAATAAAAGACCTTGAACTCAAGGATTCTTATCCTAAACTTGTTGCTAAAATGGCTTTTCAAGGCTTGGACCTTTCTTTGGGCAACTACTTCATTCGCTCCACTACTTTGAAAAGAATTCAAATGATGAAAGCAAATAGGAAAACAAACTGGTTTAAGTTGGCCATGTTGGTTCCTTTAATGATTATGGTCTTTGGCTTGATATCAATGAAAAGCAACAATAGCATAATTTCTTTCAATAATTATTCTACACTACCCATTTCATTTTTAAAAAATCAGATTGTCGCTTTCCAAGATTCAATAGCGGTAGGTATAAAACTTAAAAACGTTAAAAACCCAACACATTATGAAAGTATAGGGAAACTTAAACATGAATCACTCAATGTACAGGTAGGTGAATTATCCTACGAATTCACTGGTATCAAAAACCAGCAGGAATACATAAAAGTACTCAACTTGGTCGAATCATTACGCCCTAATTCAACCCTTAATAAGAAGTATGAAAATGCTTACCCCTATTACTCTATAGATCATAAACCAGAGCCAAAAATAGGTTGGGATGCCTGGGAAAATTATTTGACAAACCAAATCCCTAAAGAGCTTATAGACGAAATCTATATAAATGGAGGCAGTGTAGAGTTGGAATTTGTGGTAGATCAAGAAGCAAAAATAGTTAGTCCATCGATCAAAAAAAGTTTAGGGGAAGAGGTGGACCAAATATTATTGGCTTCACTTATTGACACAAAAGCTCCAGCCTGGTTGACTGGCAAAAAAGACAATGAAATAGTTGCCGTAGTAGTGAATGCAAAAATAGAACTTGAAAACCCAAATCAACAAAATGACAAAAAAGTCACTTTAATTTCTTCTACAACTAACAATAGAACTTCAGTTCAAAACACCAAAACTAAATCATTCCCTGAAAACTTAGCCATAGAGTTAAGAGATGATTTAAAGTCTGGAGCAATTACGCTTGGTAACTCATTTAAAAAACACATGGCCAAAACACTTTCTTTTCCTAAAGAGACCATTAAAAATAATATATCAGGGACTGCAATAGTTAGGCTTAAAACGAATTCTAAAGGGAGATTAACAGACATCTCTTTTGTAAATAGTATTGATCAAAGTTTTGAAAAGGCGATATTAAATGTCTTAGCAGATGCTCCCAATCTAGTACCTGTTCATCAATATAAAGGATATGAATTGTTACTACCTATTTCTTTTAAAATTAATGGATCAAACATCAATAATATAATTCCAGGTTTAAATGAAGATTATGGAGATGTAATTTACATCAATGGCTATAAGGCTGAAGAAAATCGATTTACCAGTGACCCTATCGAATCTAAAGTAGACGAAATACCAGTTCATATTATTAAAGAGGGCTTGGTTAACTTTAATGGCGTGATCATGCCAATTAACACAAGTCTATCGAAAATCATGAATGCCTATATCAGGCATTTTTCCATCAATCCCCAATCTATTAGCATCAATTTTTCTGCGGAAAAAGATGTGAAAATGGGTGAAGTTCAGAATGTACAGTTTGCACTTAGGGAAGTAGGAATTAGAAAAATCAACTTCCGAGAATCGGGAGAGCAAGTTGGGAATTCTGATAGCGCTCCTGTATACCTAATAGATGGAGTATTTTTTCCAAACCCTAAAGTAATGGATTACCCTAATCCAGAAAACATCAAAACCATTTCCATAGTGGGTCCAGACAAAATGAATATATATGGATCAAAAGCCAAAAACGGTGTAATAGTCATTACCACGAATTAAGCTCCCCTTCGCCGATAAAAGCATCTTTAATTGGTGAAAACCTTGATCAGCATCAAAATTAGCCTGCCTTTTGGTAGGTTTTTTTTATATATTGCAGTAGTTAATAACCCTAATTAAACAAGAAAATGACGCATAAATCACTTTTATACTTTTTTTTACTTTCTATATTGCCTTGCCTGGTCTTCGGACAAAAGGATGCCAACAAAGAGGAGTCAAAAGTTCCTGAATATTCTATCCCTGACATCTTTGTAAACCTGAAGGGACAAGAAATAAACTCAATACAAGATTGGGTACACAAGCGGAGACCTGAAATAGTAAACCTTTTTGAAGACAATGTCTATGGTAATATGCCAAAAGCCATAGACGCCATAAATTTCACCACAGTGAATGAGGACAAGATGGCTATGAATGGAATGGCTACCCTGAAAGAGGTGGACATAGAAGTGACCAATAGATCTAAAAAAATTACCATTAGGTTGATTCTTTTCATACCAAATAGAAAGAATCAACCTGCCCCAGTATTTCTATTAATCAATCATAGAGATCCTGAAAACATAGACCCCACCAGAAAAACCAAAATGGGTTTCTGGCCAGCAGAGGAAATAATTCAAAGGGGCTATGCTGCAGCTACTTTTCATGTAAAAGACGTTTCTGATGATGACAAGGTAACCTTTACAGAAGATATCCTTAACACACTGTACCCCGAAGAATTAGAAAAAGAAAATGGAATGCGTGGATTAGGAGCCTGGGCATGGGGAGCTATGCGTGCCATGGACTACTTTGAAACGGCACCTGAAATTGATTCTAAAAAAGCAGCTGTAATCGGGCACTCTAGAGGAGGTAAAGCTTCTCTATGGACAGGAGCATCGGACCCCAGATGGGCCATCACCATTTCTAATGAGTCAGGTTGCGGTGGAGCAGCTCTGTCAAGAAGAAAATTTGGAGAGACTGTGAAAGTAATAAACACCGTTTTCCCCTATTGGTTTACGGACAATTTCAACAAATACAACGACAATGAAGCACTATTGCCAATAGACCAACACATGCTAATCGCTTCAATAGCACCTAGAGCAGTCTATGTGGCCAGTGCATCTGAAGACCTATGGGCTGATCCCAAAGGAGAATACACTTCATTACAATTAGGTACTCGCGTACACAGAGAGATCTACAATATGGAAGGAAACTTCCCTAAAGAAATAAATGCACCAGGTAACCCTGTACACCTGCCTTATGCAGGACACCACATTCGTGAGGGAAAACACAATTTGACTCCTTACGATTGGAATCTATTCATGGATTTTGCTGACAAACATTACGGATATAAAAGTGGACAATGATAGACGAAAATTCCTCCAAAATTCAGCTAAACTAACCGGCCTTACTTTTGCTAGCCCGGTTATTCTTCCTTCTAACTCTAAAGCTAGTACCATAGCCATTGGCAGCTACCAAAGGGACTTGGGAATGAAGTTGTGCCTTGCCTACTTTTGGGGCATAGAAAAACAAAAAACTGCCCTATCCCGGCAAATGGATGTAAGGGGTGCCGTTAGCCCAATACATGCTAATTTGGCTGGACTGCCGGGTGAAAAAGACAATTCAAGAAACGTGATCAAGGCCATCAAGAATGTATGGGCCAAAGAAAGTCTTGAATTAAGGGTTGTAGAGGGACCTCCCTATCTTGGCTTAAAAACCAAACTTGCTCTGTCTGGTCGTGACGAAGAAATAGACAATTTTATCACTTTAATGAAAAATTTATCTCTTGAAGGAATTGATACCATCTGTTACAATTGGATGCCAGTGATAAGTTGGGCACGTACTTTTTTAGATAAACCAGGTCGAGGTGGCGCCTTAGTGAGTGGCTTCAATTCAGCGGCCATGCTCCAAAAGGATCCCATTACAGAATATGGAGATTTAACTCCAGAAACGATGTGGGAAAACCTTGAATATTTCCTTAAAGCAGTTGGACCTGAGGCCGAAAGGTATGGAATTAAACTGGCCCTACATCCAGACGATCCTCCGGTTGACAATATACAAGGTATACCCCGAATCATTACCTCGGTTGAGGCTTTTAAAAAAGTCCTAGGGCTTTATCCAAGTGAAAACAATGGCATTACATTCTGTCAGGGTAGTTTTGCATCCATGGGCAGTGCAGATGACCAAGTTAATATACCTGAAGCCATCCGGTACTTCGGCAAAAGAAAAGCCATTCATTTTGTCCATTTCAGGGATGTAAGAGGAGATAAAAACAATTTTGAAGAGACCTTTCATGACGAGGGAAAAACAGATATGTTTGCAGCCATGCAGGCCTATCATGAAATAGGATTTACTGGGCCAATACGACCGGATCATGTTCCTACCATGGCTGGAGACAGTAATGACAAGCCAGGATATAGCACCATCGGAACCCTATTTGCCATAGGCTATATAAGAGGCTTAATGGAAGGTGTCGGCAAAACCAAGGCCTAAAAGCAATTTTAATGCTTCACTTATATCGACTGAAAACTCCTAATAAAAAAATTCCAACATCATTCAATTCAAAATCCTTAACATTACTTAACCTATATATTTTTTTCGCAATTAGTGAATCTTTTATTAAACCCGGATTATCTATTAGGATTTCTCCGCCCTGATAATGTCAGGGGTGAAGCCTGTCCCGTGTTTACGGGAAGTGGTGTAATCACAATAAAATCAGGCTATTTGGAGACTGAGTCATAGCACCGCTATGGTGAAGTCGAAAATTACAACGAAGTGACTGATTTTAAAGTGATTCCATCACGTAATAGAAGGTCTATTGCATATTTCGGGTTAAACAATATATTCAATACTTATTGTACGGTAGAATAGCTTATCAATGGTCTTTTCTTATCATTTATAGTAATAAATTAAAACTTTTATATGAATCACTGGTTAAAATATTTTCTTCTATTTATAGGTGCCATTTTATTGATAGCTCTAATTTACGGAACCTACCAATTTCGTGACAGGCACAAGGGATACGACTTGAACTTGTCTTTGATGAATGAAGGTAAAGGTGAATTATCTGCAGGCTTTGCCATTGCAGACATAAGCCCTGTTGGTTTTGACACCTGGGAAGATGCTAATGACGATGCAAGATTCAATGAGTCCGATGGGGACCATTACAATGACCTCAATGGGAACGACAAATTTGATCCTATTTGGTTAGCAGGCTTTCAGCAAAACAGACCGGCATCGGGAATCAATGACCCTTTATGGGCAAGGGCCATGGTTTTAAATGATGGAAAAATCAAATTGGGTCTATGCGTTATTGACATGATAGGTTTTGGCAATGATGAGGTACTAACGGTCAGAAAAAGAATTCTTGAACAAACAGATCTAGATCATGTAATCATCACTAGTACTCATGTGCATTCCTCTCCGGATATGATGGGCATGTGGGGACCGGATCCATTCACGCGAGGCGTCGATGAAGGTTACAAAAACCTGGTCTTTGACGGGATTGTGTCCTCTGTATTGGAAGCTTACAACAAACAAAAACCTGCTTATTTAAAATTCGCTATTAATGAAAGTGACGCCGCACCACTTGTCGGTGATACCAGGGCACCGGAAGTATACGATGCTGCCATTAGATTAATGCAGGTAGTGGACAAAGACACGCATAAGACTTTAGGAACAATTTTGAACTGGGGCAATCATCCCGAAACCCTTTGGTCTCAGAATACTTTGGTAAGTTCTGATTTCCCTCATTATTGGAGGGAATACATGGAAAAGGGAATTGTGTACAATGACTCTGTTTACCACGAAGGATTAGGAGGGGTTTCTATATTCCTCAATGCCGCCCTTGGAGGACTAATGACCACTAGGCCAAGCGACCCATTGCTCCACCCCTACTCAAAGGACACTTTGAAAGAGGCAACTGTAGAAAAAATTGATGCACAGGGGATGGCGCTCGCTAAAATAAGCTTTGAAACCATGGAAAAAGGCATGGATACTGTGTACAATAGCAGCTTGGCTTTACGTGCCAAAACTGTAGCACTACCTATGGTAAATAAATTATTTAGGCTTGCCTCTTTTATTGGGGTTTTTGATCGTGGATTTGTCTCTTGGGGAAAGGTAAGGTCAGAAGTAAACGCATGGAAACTAGGCCCTGCAACTTTTGTACATATTCCAGGTGAACTGTATCCAGAGATCCTCAACGGCGGAGTAGAAGCTCCGGAAGGCGCTGATTTTGGCATAGCTCCAGTAGAAGTCCCTGCCATCAAAAGTCAAATGCCAGGCAAATTTAAATTCTTTAGTGGAATGGCTAATGATATGATTGGGTATATTGTGCCCAAAAGCCAGTGGGATGAAAAACCTCCTTTCACTTATGGAAGAGATAAAGCACCCTATGGAGAAGTTAATTCACTAGGCCCTGAAACAGCTCCTATATTACATAGGGAGACTTTGAAGTTACTCAATGACCTATCAAAAACAGCTTCCTCGCTAGAGAGGAACTAAGCTATTAAAGATTAATATGAACAGCAAAACACAATCGGTAGAGGCCTATCTTGATGAAATCCCTGATAAAAGAAAGGAAGCTTTTATAAAATTGCGAGAAGTAATTAACTCAAACCTTCCTGAAGGTTTTGAAGAAACCATGAGTTATGGTATGATAGGCTATATTGTTCCCCATAAACTTTATCCAGCTGGGTACCATTGCAATCCCAAATTGCCCCTACCCTTTGTAAACTTAGCCAACCAAAAGAATTATATAGCGCTATACCACTTAGGGATCTATGCCAATGAGGAATTATTGAACTGGTTTACAACTGAATACTCAAAGTTCAGTACTACCAAACTGGACATGGGTAAAAGCTGTATTCGCTTCAAAAAAATGGACAAAATACCCTATGAATTAATAGGGAAGCTAATAGCAAAAGTGAGTACGCAAGAGTGGATAAACACTTATGAAAAAAGCATAAAAAAATAGGGCTGGAAAATTTCCAACCCTATTTTCAATAAATTCTAAAGCCTAAGGCTTATTATTTTTTTGCAATGTATTGCAACAAGTCTACTACTTTGTTAGAGTATCCCCATTCGTTGTCATACCATGCAACCAATTTCACAAATTTGTCACTTAACTGGATTCCAGCACCTGCATCAAATATAGAAGTTCTTGGGTCACCGATAAAATCATTAGAAACAACTGCATCTTCAGTGTAACCCATGATTCCTTTTAGTTCTCCATCAGCCGCTTCCTTCATTTTGGCACAAATCTCTTCGTAAGTAGCACCTTTTTCCAATCTTACAGTTAAATCTACTACAGATACATCAGGAGTAGGAACTCTGAAAGACATACCAGTCAATTTACCATTCAATTCAGGGATAACTTTACCTACAGCTTTAGCTGCACCAGTAGAAGAAGGGATGATGTTTTGTCCAGCACCTCTTCCGCCTCTCCAGTCCTTCATAGAAGGTCCGTCAACAGTTTTTTGAGTTGCAGTAGTAGCATGTACAGTAGTCATTAATCCTTCTACGATACCCCAATTGTCATTCACCACTTTTGCAAGAGGAGCAAGACAGTTAGTAGTACAAGAAGCATTGGAAACAAATACCATGTCAGAAGTATATGTACCTTCGTTCACGCCCATAACGATCATCGGCGTATCATCTTTTGAAGGAGCTGACATTACTACTTTTTTAGCACCTGCATCAATATGACCTTGTGCTTTGTCTTTGGTTAAGAATAAACCTGTAGATTCTACAATGTACTCTGCACCTACGTCAGACCATTTCAAATCAGCAGGGTTTCTTTCAGCCGTAACTCTGATGGCGTTGCCATTCACTATTAATTGGCCATCTTTAACTTCCACATCACCTTTAAATTGGCCATGGGTAGAATCATATTTTAGCATGTAGGCCATGTAATCTACATCAATCAAATCGTTGATGCCTACAATTTGAATATCTTCTCTTTCCTGTGCAGCACGGAAAACGAGTCTTCCTATCCTACCGAATCCATTGATACCTACTTTAATTTTTTCCATAATGTTGATTGTCTATTCTATGGTTTATAAGATTACTATTTTTTACTGTCCACCGCTTTGGAAATAATATGAAGTTCTAGTGCTGAACAATTCAAAATTAGCCAATAGTGCCATTTGATCTTTCCTTCCGAAATTTTCAATGGTCAAATTTATAAAAATTAAATTTATCATTGAAATTTTGTTTTTGAATAGTTGTAAAAACTTAACATTTATCCAACAAACCTACCGTTCTGAATTTTTATCTTAATTTTGAGCCTCACACTTAAAAGATTTATGGAAGAATTAGATCAAATGCAGATCAATTTTGGGGAAGGTTCTTTACTATTGATGAACATATCCCTAGCTGTAATTATGTTTGGCGTTGCCCTTGAAATCAAACTTTCAGATTTCACTTATTTATGGACAAACCCAAAATCATTTTTTTTAGGGATTATCTCTCAATTTATACTATTGCCATTTTTAACTTTATTATTGGTATTCGCACTTCAACCCACTCCTAGTGTTGCTTTAGGAATGTTCCTAGTAGCCGCATGTCCGGGTGGTAATATTTCAAATTTCCTAACCAATTACAGTAAGGGTAATAGTGCACTGTCTGTAAGTCTTACGGCATTTGCCACTTTAAGTTCTGTAATACTAACTCCATTTAACTTTGCACTATGGTCAGGCATGTATGAGCCGGCTGCCCTTCTATTAAAAAGCATAAGCCTTGATTATGCCGATGTATTTGAGACAGTAGCTTTGATTTTAGGAATTCCATTAATTTTAGGAATTTATGTCAACAATAAAAAAGCCCAAATGGCCCAAAAAATGGCTAATATCCTTAAGCCCATTAGTGTTGTCATTTTTATAAGCATTGTTATCATTGCATTTTTTAGCAATTTTGACCTATTCATTAGGGTTATAGGATGGATTTTTGGCCTTGTTTTAATGCATAACCTTATTGCTTTAGCTTCAGGCTACAGTATATCGAAAATATTTGGCCTTAACCTTCCCGACACTAAAACGCTAACAATAGAAACAGGCATTCAAAATTCCGGCCTAGCCCTTGTTTTGATTTTCAACTATTTCGATGGATTGGGGGGAATGTCGATTATCGCAGGATGGTGGGGGATTTGGCACATAATATCAGGGTTAACAATTGCTATGCTATGGAAAAAATACAACTATGTGGCAAAAACTATTTAATAGCCTATTGAACCGATGGGTCAAAATTGCCCTATGGTTTTACTTTTCTAAAATTGAGGTAAAGGGCAAATGGAAACCTTATAAAAATAACCCTATTGTAATTGTCTCAAACCATCAGAATGCCCTATTGGATCCATTGTTGATCGCAACCTATATCGATCTTAAACCTCATTTTCTATCAAGAGCTTCTGTATTTAAAAATCCCATTATAGCCAAAATATTGACTTTTATCCGGATGGTTCCCGTCTATAGAATCAGAGATGGTTTTGGAAGTATACAAGGAAATAAATCAAGCTTTTCATTTTGCGAATCCGTCTTACAGAAACAAGGGAAAATTCTCTTATTCCCAGAAGGAAACCACAGCCTCAAGAGGCAGGTAAGACCTTTAAGTAAGGGATTCACAAGAATTGTAGCTGGGGCATTAATGCAGGATCCTGAAATGGATTTGAAAATTCTACCCATTGGCCTAAACTTCCAAGCCCACCAAAAATCTGGCACAAAGGTGCTGCTAGAAGTGGGAGAACCAATAGCCGCAAAAGAGTATATGGGCCAAGAGAAAGCCTTGGTGAGAAAAGTGCAAAATGAATTACAAAAATTGACACTGCATCTTCCTGAAGACAATTATGAAAATGCCCTTATTAAGCTCCTCCGAACCGACACTGATCTCACTACCTTCCGGACAGATAGTACACCTACCACCTCAAAACCAGTAGTTAGACAAAAAAATGCTCATCCAAAATGGAAAAATCGCTTGTTTAAGGCCATGCATTTACCTCTATGGCTAGTGTGGGCATGGATAAAACCTAAAATAAAAGACACCGTGTTTTATGGTACGATCAAATTTTGTCTGGGCTTGGTCGCTACCCCTATTTATTACCTCTTGGTTTTTATTTTAATTTATTCCTTTGCTTCTCTAAACACAGCTATTGTTTGTATCTTGCTTATGCTTTTAAGCTTAAAGATCAACCGAAATTGGTACAATGAAGGAGAAGAGGCGTTGATCTAATATTGTTTGAATTAGTAGTGATTTCAAATTTAATCTATGTCAAATCTATCATTGATTATCGAAGAAAGGGCAGCTTCTATCGGAAGTTTTTTGGTAGGGAGATTATTACCTTTTGCACAGAAAAGAGCAGTAGGCCCATTTGTATTTATCGACCATATGGGGCCTGTGCAATTGGATAAAGGGCAAAACCTGGATGTACCACCACATCCACATATAGGACTTTCTACCCTCACCTTTTTATTTGAAGGGTCTATATTGCATAAAGACAGTTTGGGTACCTCCGTAGAGGTCAAACCAGGTGAAGTGAATTGGATGACCGCAGGAAAGGGTGTAGTCCATTCGGAAAGAACCCCAGATTACCTTAGAAAAGTGGACAAAAAGCTTCATGGATTGCAAATATGGGTAGCTCTACCGAAAAATCTGGAACAAATGCCTCCCTCCTTTTCACATATCTCCGCAGATGAGATTCCTGCATGGGAGCAAGATGGTGTCCAAATGAAATTGATCGCTGGCAAATCTTTTGGCAGGAAATCACCTGTACCCACCTATAGTGATTTGTACTTTTTAGAGATAAAGAGCAGTAAAGAAACTACATTGAATATTGGAGATGATTTATTTGGGGAAAGTGCACTATATATCCTAAGTGGGGAGATAAGTTCCGAAGGGAATACCTACGGACCTAAACAATTATTGGTAGCAAAGGATAGTAAAATATGCACTTTTACTATAGGGGAAAATACCACCGTTTACCTTTTTGGCGGCGAACCTTTTCCTGAAGAACGATTCATTGAATGGAACTTTGTCTCGTCAGACAAGGAATTAATCAAAGCAGCCAAATTAAAATGGCTTAACCAAACTTTCCCGAAAGTATCAGGTGAAACAGATTTTGTTCCTCTTCCTCAAAAAGGCAAATTCTAGTTTTAGGCTTGTCTCATCAATTCCCGTAAATTCAAAGGATAATTGAATGAAGACTACTGAATAGACAACTATCCACTCTGAAAAGCAATTTGTAAATAGTAGTTTGCTAGCACAAAGATTACAGGTATATTTGAACCCGGATTATGTAATAGAATTTCTCCGCCCTGACAATGGTCAGGGGTGAAGCCTGTCCCGTGTTTACGGGAAGTGTTGCAATCACAAGACAATCAGGATGTTTGGAGATTTTAGCATAGCACCGCTATGGTGAAATTGAAAACAGCAACGAAGTGACTGATTTTAAAGCGATTTCAGCATGTAATAGAATGTCCATTGCATATTTCGGGTTGATGGTTGTGCACCTTGATATTAATTATTCACTAAGGTTGTAAGGTAGGCGATAAAAGGTAACACTATGGAATATAAGCGACTATTGGAGAATAACAGGGTTTGGGTTCAGAAAAAATTGGCCCAAGACAAAGATTTTTTTGAAAAGCTTTCCAAAGGTCAAACGCCTAAGCACCTTTTTATTGGTTGTAGTGACAGCAGGGTTACAGCAGAAGAACTTTTAGGGGCTGATGCTGGGGAAGTATTTGTACACAGAAACATCGCCAATTTAGTTCCTAATAATGACAATAATTCAGCCTCGGTAATAGAGTATGCTGTGGGCCACCTAGAAGTGCGACATATAATTGTCTGCGGTCATTACTTGTGCGGGGGAATAGCTGCCGCTCTGGAATCAAAAGACTTAGGTATATTAAATCCCTGGTTAAGAAATATTAGGGATGTATATCGTTTACATTTTCAAGAGTTAAATTTAATTACGAATGAGCGGGAGCGATACAATCGACTTGTCGAATTGAATGTTCAGGAACAATGCATAAATGTGATAAAAATGGCTGTATGGCAAAAGAGCTTCCTAAAAAATGGAGGTCCAATAATTCATGGAGTTGTTTTTGATATCAAAACAGGCAATTTGATAGACTTAAATATAGATATTAATAAAATATTGAAAGAAGTCCGAAATATATATGACTTGGGAACGGAACTGCTTTAAAGTGTAAAGCTACTCAAAATGCTACCTATCCTAATAGGCTTAAGTAGTCCTCTACCCTATCTTCCAACTCCTTTACTTTTTTTCAGTAGTCCAAGGTAATTTTACTGCGGATTTTACTTTGGGAAACAAAACATAGTCCGCCTCACCAAAAAGAACCATACTGTATACCTTATCTGCTTTGACATTGTCTCTGATAAACTGAATGGTTTTGCCTGTTATAGAAATATCATCCACAATTAGAATCCGGTGATGCCCGAAAAAATCCCAGGCAGCACTGTTTTCAATTTCTGCTGTAGATACAGAAAATTTCCCTCGCTTGTTCTTCTTACCTACAATAATTAATTTTAATTCAACGCCTAACTGATGAGCTATCATTGCCGCAGGTGACTTTGCTCCCTGAGAAATACCCAAAACCAAATCAATTTCAGGAAAATCAAATCCATACATTGCCTCACTAATGGCACCAAATGAAATATCTAAAGAAGGTTCCATAATTTAACTTTAAACTGTCAGAAAAATTTAAATTTCATTTGACCCTGAAATTTTCAAAAGTAACATTATTTCTGGTTGAATTCATTTCTAATCCTGTCATAAAAATCAGGATGTTCCTTACACCCAACTAAAAAACAAATTTTTAAACTAATTAACAATTTTAATTAGTTGAATTTTTCGCTTAAAAAAACAATTGGAACTAAGTAAAAAAATAAATTATTTACCCTGTAACCCAACTCAATTTTAGACAAACCTGCATTCAGGTTATCTTTCTTAATTAAAATAAAAATTAATTCATATATAGCCATAACCTATTATTTTATTGCCTCTATAATGAGAGGCATAAAGTCAAACAATGGCAATAATTAAATCACCTTTTCAAACTACATCATTACGTAAACATAATTAAACTTTATTTAAAAGACTAAATTTCAATAACTTAAACACATATTTTTAAATGGTCTGATAATTGCTACTTTCACAACGAAATAAAACAACCATAAATAATAGAAAACCTTATGCCCGTAATTGGTGAACTCATAAAAAAAGCCATTGAACTTGGCGGTAAATTAAATTCAGAAAATAGCCCAGAAAAAGACCAGGAAAAGGTTTTAACCCAATTGTTGGAAACGGCTAAAGACACCGCTTTTGGAAAATACTATGGATTTAAAAACATCCTCGATGCTGAGGATATACCTAAGGCTTTTCAAAACAAAGTCCCCTATCATGATTATGATAAAATCTACAATGAATGGTGGAAAAAAATAAGGGAAGGGCATGAAGACATTACCTGGCCAGGAATTAACAAATATTTTGCAGTCAGTTCAGGAACAACCAGCAATAGCAAATATATCCCTGTGACGGAGGACATGGTTGATGCCATAAGAAAAACAGGTATTCAACAGGTAGTAAGCTTATCCAAATATGATTTACCTCCTGACTTTTTTGAAAGACAAATCATGATGTTGGGAAGTTCTACAGCACTTCAGCAGCAGGATGGTTTTTTACAAGGTGAAATAAGTGGTATCAGCGCCAATCAAATCCCTTTCTGGTTTCAAAGCTTCTATAAACCAGGGCCCGAAATCTCAGCCATTGAAGACTGGGATGAAAGAATCGAAGAGATTGCAAAAAATGCTAAAGATTGGGACATTGGAAGTATATCTGGTATTCCATCATGGATAGAGTTGATGATGAAAAGAGTGATCTCCTACCATGGAGTCTCTTCTATTCATGACATCTGGCCCAACCTCTCCGTTTATACTCCCGGTGGTGTAGCCTTTGAGCCTCACAGAAAAAGCTTTGAGAAAAATCTTGCTCACCCATTGATTTATATAGACACTTATCTTGCTTCGGAAGGTTTTCTGGCTTTTCAGAACCGTCCCGATACAGATGCAATGGCCTTGGTTTTAGACAATGGTGTGTACTTTGAATTTGTGCCTTTTGAGCCTGAAAACATAGATGAAAATGGGGCTGTAAATGCCGATGCCAAAGCATTGGGGATTGCTGAAGTAGAAGAAAATAAAGATTATATTCTAATGATTTCTACTGTTGCCGGCACATGGCGGTACATGATTGGAGATACGATAGCATTTACCAATAAGGAGCGTTCAGAAATACGCATAACAGGGAGAACCAAATTTTTTCTCAATGTAGTAGGAAGCCAATTGGGTGTTCACCAAATGGACAAGGCAATGGAAGCATTACAGGAAAAATTCAATCTAGCAATTCCTGAATACACCGTGGCGGCTATTGAAGAAAATGATGAATATCTCCATCGCTGGTACTTGGGTAAAGACTCAGGAGATGCCGATGAAGCTGCTGTTAAAGATTTTTTGGATGCTTTCCTTCGAGAGAACAATAAGAATTATAATGTAGCCAGAAACAAAGCTTTAAAAAGCATTGATGTAAAAATTGTGCCTGTATCGACCTTCATTGCCTACAATGAAAAACAGAAAAAGAAGGGTGGTCAAGTCAAATTTCCACGAGTCATGAAAGCGGAACCTTTTGGTAAATGGGAGGATTTCGTAAAAAGCATTTAACAATATCATAGTGGATGAAACCAAACAAGCCTTTTTTTGATTGTAAATGATCAAAGACATCAATTGTCATGTTTGATTAGTAATCATTTTTTCATCCCTAGCAATGTTAATTTTCAAATCACTGTCTTCATCAAATTACCGGTATTTCTTTACCGGACAGGCATTTTCAAACCTGGGAAATATGATGAAGCAGGTAGTGGTAGGCTGGTTGGTGTATAGCCTTACCGGCTCTGCCCTACTTTTAGGTGTGGTGTCCTTTTCAAGGGAGATTTCAGCTTTTCTTATTTCTATCTTTGCAGGAGTATTTGCAGACAAGTATAACAAGCACAAGTTGCTGATGGTCTGCCAAACAATCATTGCCATCAATGCTACAGCCTTGGCTGTATTCACCATTTCAGGCAATATAAATTTCACCCTAATACTCAGCTTAGAAATTATTTTTGGGCTGATAAGTGGGCTAGAAATGCCTTCAAGGCATGCTTTTGTCAACGATCTGGTTGAAGACAAGGCCTACCTAACCAATGCCATAGCATTGAACTCTTCGCTTTTCAATACTGCCCGAATAGTAGGCCCTGCCCTTGCAGGAATTTTAATTCCTTTAATAGGTGAAGGGTATTGTTTTCTACTTTACGCTATAGCGAGTTTTAGCGTGGTAGTGTTTTTCGCCTTTATTAAGTACCGACCTGCGCCGAAAGAATTTCCTAAACAGAATTTCAAAAATGCATTTGCAGAAGGCGCAAGGTTTGCCTTTAAAACAAAACACCTGCGTTTTATAATGTTGTTTGTTGCTGCCATCACCTTAATTGGCATGTCCTATATGGTCATTCTACCCGTCTATGCTGCAGAGATATTTGATGGGGATGCGGTGATTTTCGGGTACATGACAAGTGCTGTTGGCCTAGGTTCTTTGGTAGGTGCATTTTTTGTTGGAACAAAAAATAACATTTTAGGATTGGATAAGTTAATACTCATAGGCACCATAATATTTGGTTTGGGACTGGCGGTGTTTTCCTTCAGTTCAATATTATGGCTCTCATTACTAGCACTTTTGGCTACAGGTCTGGGAAGGGTAATCATTTTTACCGGATCCAACACTTTGATTCAATCCATTTCACCTGAGGAGAAAAGGGGAAGGGTCTTAAGCTTCTATATCATGCTGTTTATGGGTTCACTTTCCTTGGGCAGCTTTGTAATTGGATTTGTAACTGACGGCATTGGTGGTCCATTGACACTGGCTTTTGGAAGTTTAGGCGTGCTCCTTTTAGCTGCTTATTATGCCAAGAGCCTCCCTTTGTTTAGAAAAAGAACCTATAGGGCTATCAAAAAATCTGAACTATAATAAACCTTACAACCTAACCCAAGAACAAAATGAAACCACTACCTCTTCTATTAACTAATACCCTCACTTTTATTTTTACTTTATTCATTAATTACCTGGGAGGCTCCGGAAATTATTTTGGTAATTCAGTAGGTGACATCAGCGACGATTTCACCACCTTGATTACACCGGCAGGGTACGCTTTCTCCATTTGGGGCTTGATCTATTTGGCTTTGATTGCTTACTTGATTTACCAATGGATTGGTTATTATAAAAATCAAAACGACCTATCATTAACCCCTTCAGGTATTTGGTTTATCGTAGCCAATTTGAGCAATGCCCTTTGGATATATGTGTGGGTCAATGAACAAATACTCCTCTCTGTAGTGGTGATTCTAGTATTATTATTCTCATTGATTCAATTGGTTATTAGACTAAGATTGGAAACCTATGATGCACCTTTGAAAACCATCTTTTTTGTCTGGTGGCCCATTTGCCTTTATACTGGTTGGGTCATTTTGGCTACGGTTTTGACCCTATCTGTAGGAATCAAAAATACAGGGATATTAGATGACATTTGGACAGAAACAGGTTGGGCAGCTTTGGTAATTATCGTGGCCACTTCTATCTATGCCTTGTTAACCTATTATAGAAATATGCGGGAAGCTGCATTGGTAGGTGCCTGGGGCATAACAGCAATTGCTGCCAAGCAATGGGAATTAAATGATACGCTCAGTATTGTAGCGGTCGTAATGGTAGGTGTATTGGTTGTTATCGTTGCCTTCCATGGCTTCATCAATCGAAAAACTTCTATCCCCGCTAAAATGACTGACTGAGTATTTTAGCCAATAATTAAACCCGAAATATGCAATAGACATTCTATTACGTGCTGAAATCGCTTTAAAACCAGCCACTTCGTTGCTGTTTTCAATTTCACCAAAGCGGTGCTATGCTAAAATCTCCAAACAGCCTGATTTTCTTGCGATTGCAACACTCATCACGAATCCTATTACATAATCCGGGTTAAAGATCTTCTCGATCTATATTTTGGCATCAAGAAAATACTTCTTCATTATTTTCTCGGCCATTTTATTTTGAGGAGTGAAATCAGGTTCACGTACCCTGGGTTCAGGATACCATTTCCAAAAATACACCCCTTGCATCCAAGGTTTATCCCAGACAGCTTCAAAGAAAGCCTCATAACACAAGGCTTGGACTTCCTCCGAAAGGGTAGCTTTTCGCCTTTCACTGGGCCAAACCCATGGAGAATGTGCAGCATCTTCTGTATTGCAATAGCCTATTTCAGTGAATATCACCGGCTTTTGGTAGGTGATATTCGTTTTTTCTATTTCAGGAATCACTTTTTCCCAACCTTTAATTAATTGAGATAAATCAGGAGCATTTTGATGGTCAACCAATGGGAAATAGGCCTGAATACCAATATAATCCAAAGCATCCCAAAAATTAACCTTTTGGTATTCTGTGAAATTGGCAGCATAGGTAAGCTTTCCATTATAAACCTCACGTATGGCTTGTATTATCTCCCTCCACTTTTTTTCTTTATGACTGGCCTTTTCCAATTCAGTACCTATGCATAAAATAGGGATACCTTGCTTTTCAGCTATTCGAGCGTAATAAAGAATAAAGTCTTTATAATTGTCAAACCACAAGTTCCAGTCCTTCTCATTGCTCATGGCTATTTCCCCGGGCCAAGATCCCCGCACCCAAATATGAGGCTTCAAGATATTGGTAAGCCCCAAGGAACTGGCTGTATCAGAAGTGGAAATTAACCCATTGCTACTTTCCCCCCACCATGATTTTTTACGGTCCTTTTCCCAACTTAATTCTGGAGCAGTAACCGACTTCTGCCAGCCAAATGGGGTTTGTGAAAGGTGGCTAACCCCTAAATTTTGCAAAGTGCGCAATTCCCCTCCTTGAAGTGGGTCCCTACTTCCTACCCAACAAACCCCTTTGTGTTTCACCCCTTCATAACTGGCCAATTTTTTATTGCTTTCACATGACAGGCATAGAAAAATCCCTAAAAGGAGACTTAGGGTTAAATACCAATTTTTCAGATTAAATTGCATCATGCTTATTTCTTTTTATCAAGATAAATATAAAACTACCAATCATCAAAAGATAAACCCAACTAAAAGGCAATGCAATCAAAATAAGCAATTGACTAACAGCCTGTAACAGTTCTTCTTTTCCAATAAATAGGGTTGCAATTGTAAATAAGGACAATATCAAACCCCAGCCCAATAAATGTTGTTTGTCTGGCTCCATATTCCCTCTGTCTGCAAACATGCCTAGAACATAAATGGCAGAATCCAATGAGGTAATCAGGAAGGTAAAAACCAAGATAAAAGCCAATATTTTCATAACAGCAGCAAATGAAAAACTGTCAAAGAAAACAAAGATGGATCCATACAAAGAATCGTATTGACCGCTGTAGTTTTCAGGGTTTCCTATCAATTCAAAGACCGAGGTTCCAAACACTGTGAACCAGAGAAATGTACCTAGTGAGGGCACCAAAATGACCCCAAATATAAAAGCCCTAAATGTTCTACCCTTTGAAATACGTGCAATAAACACCCCGGTAAATGGTGCCCAGGAAAGCCAGAAGGCCCAATAAAAAAAGGTCCAATCCATTAAGAATTCCTGGGAAACACTTTTGCTTCCATAATTGATGCTCATGGGCAAAAAATCATACGCATAGGCAGCTATAGAAGATAAAAAACTACCCATAATTCCTACAATATCACCTGAAAACAAGGTGGCCAATAGTAGGAAGATTGCCACACTTATATTAAAGCGGGATAAATTTTGAATTCCTTTACTCAGCCCTGAAAATGCGGAAATCGTAGCCAATCCGCCAAGCAGTAGTACTGCCAAGGCATTGTTGAAATAGTTGATTTCTACCTCTACAAATAGCTTTTGAAAACCAACCAGTAATTGCCTACTGCCTAATCCTACAGCGCCTACCACACCAAATAAGGTACTGATAATGGTAATTACATCTACAATTACGATCAATAAAGGCCTATTGTATCTACCTACCAGAAGCGAGGAACTTAACATGGCTCTCCCCTTCCCGTAAACCAGGTAGCCAATCATCAAGCCAAACAGACCATAAAAGGCCCAAGGAGTCAAGCCCCAATGAAAAAACGTGTACTCCAAAGCGAAAACCTCTCCTGATAAGTCTGTTGATCTAGGTGGATTGGTGAAATAATAGACAGGTTCCTGTACGGCCCTTAGCATTAGCCCTGCTCCCATGCCCGTACTATAAAGCATGGCTACCCAGGAAAACCCATTGTAAGCCACGGGACCTTCACCCAATTTAATTTTTCCCCAGGGAGAAATGGCGATGCCTATCAATAGCATCACCATAAATAGACCTAAGACCAAATAATAATTCCCGAATAAGCTTAAAGTAGATGCGGAAGCAATTGCCAATTGTTCCCTGATCCCCACAGGGAAGCTAAAGGCCAAAACCAAAAAAAATAAGCAAATGGACAATGCGATTATAAAGGTCGGTTGGCGATAAAAGGTCACGATAGTAGGTATATATTTTTTTCAATTTAACCATAAATAAAGCGTTTATCCAAAAATTAATTTATGTTCAATTTTATCTTCCTAAGCACCGAATTTTCTTCCATCACTCAGGCTAACAAAAGGTAGGTGGTCGGAAGCATCTGGAAGGAAAAAAGGCAGGAGGAAAAAATAGTAAGAAGTATTGGAATCAATTGAAATTCATCTTTGACCGGACCAAATCATACTCAGAATGGGTAAAATGGTTATATTGATTAATGTGGAATGAATGCCACCCTTTCAGGGCTCAGGATTTAAAATTTTCACCTATTTCCACAGGGCTGACACCCTGTGCTAAGTTACTATGCCCTTTCAGGGCTAAAATGAAAAAAACATCAGGATAATAAATGCATTTTCAACTAAAAACCCAAAGTGGTTAAACAGCAACTCCAACCAATCAATCCCGGCCCTGAAAGGGTCAGATATAATAGCACAGGGTGAAGCCCTGTGTGAAAAATCAGTATTGCAACCTAAGCCCTGCAGGGGCGAAATATTTTAGCAATTTGGAATTTATCTGTGATGAATACCAAATTTTCATGGCACAGAATTTAAATTTTCACCTATTTCCACATGGCTGACACCCTGTGCTAATTTACTATGCCCTTGCAGTGCTAAAATGAAAAAATAACAGGATTACAAGTTCATTTTCAACTAAAAATTTAATGCGGTTAAACAGCTATTCGTAAGTCCTGAAAAAGCAAAATCCCTCCGCCGTGACGGAGGGATTTTGTAACGTTTGAATTAGCGGATACGTTTTCACAATTTAATCAATTACTCCTCAGAAATGGTAAAACCCAGCTTTTCTAATCCCTCTTGAACCTCTGGTGCAGCCATAAATAGCTCCCACCCAAGGCCTGTTCTGTAGTTTTCAATCATCGCAACAATTGGCCCCTGATCAATGGCCAAATACCGCTGTGGATACCAATCTTTTTCCGGGCTTAGGGCATCATAGAAACCATAACGCCCAAAAACATTTTCCCCATAATTGTAATACAAATTCTTTATCACCGCCATGCTTTCTTCAGGCGTATAAGGAATAGAAGACAATGCAGCTGTGGGAGAAATCACCCCCAGATCATTTCCTGGCTTATGGGCAGCATATCCTGTTACGGTATAGCTTGCCGTCAAGCCCCAAAGGTCTTCTCCATAGCCTTTAAATCCTTGTTCATTATTTACACACCATTGCCTGTTAATCAAAGTATGGTTTCGGTTATGCTCCCAATAGTTGGCGTATTGGTCTTTTAAGCCCTTAGGATTTAGGCCTAAATAAGAGTAATGAGACCAAAATAAGGGGCCTCCAAACTCAGGTGAGCCATTGTGTTTCAAAGGAAGGTCATGTCCATAGGCCGAAGTGTCATTTACAATCCCACCATCCCTGGCCCAACCTTTATGGTAAACACTTGCAGGTACGCTGAAAGTCGGGGACGAAGCGGCCAAAACATACGTAATCATGCACTCATCATACCCCTTGATCCCAAAATTCTTTTGCCAACCAAAATTTGGTGACCAATGCCAATATAGAATATCCTGACCACCTTGGGTGTACCAGTTCCACTCCATAGAATTCCATAATTCATCAATCTTTTGGGCAAGCTGCTTTTCTCGTTCAGTCCCATTATTATAGTATTCTCTCACGGCCAATAAACCCTGCATTAAGAAGGCTGACTCTACTAAATCTCCTCCATCATCATCATTTCCAAAAGGCTTAACTTTTCCACTCTCCCCATGAATCCAATGCGGCCAAACCCCATGAAACCTATCAGCCTTTTCAAGAAAATCAACTATACGCTCAAAACGTGCTATCCCTTCTTCCTTGCTCACCCAATTTCTTTCTATTCCAGCCAACAGGCCAAAAATACCAAAACCAGTTCCTCCCGTGGTCACTACATTTTGATCATTCTGTGGGTAGTTGCCATCCATATGAACTCGTTCTCTTGCCATTCCTGAATTGGGTTCTGCACCTTCCCAAAAATACCGAAATGTGTAATATTGAACCATATCTAGCAGTTCTTCGTCCGTCATTGATCGGGTAGCTACTGTGACTTCACCCAAGCTTTCAGTACCTTTATTTAATTGTGCTTCCACCTTGTAGGAAAGTTCTAGCTCAGTCCCCAGGTCGTTCACAAAATCCATGTAAATAGTATCCTTCACGTTTGCTCTTTCTGTATAGCTATTGTCCTCTTTTTTTACAAAAACAGCATAGCTCTTAGCCCCTTCAACAGGCTCCCATTGCAATTCAACATGTCGGTCATATCCCTTTACAATTATCCTCTTGGATGGTTCGGGATTGTTGTTACAACTTGAAATAAGGAGCAACACTCCTATTCCAAAAATCCATAAGTTTAATGTCCTGTTCATTTGATATCTCTTTTATATTGACGCTATTAATCAATTTTTTAATAACTAAACCCCAATTTATCCAGGCCGGCTTGTACCTGCTGGTTTTGCATAAAATGTTCCCATAACAATCCAGTCCGTTGATTTTCTATCATGATTACAATAGGCCCCTGATCAATGGCAAGATAACTGTCTGAAATCCAGTCCTCAGTGAGGTTAAATGCATCGTAAAAACCATATTCTCCCCATAACCTGTCTCCCAAACCATAATAATACAATTCAAGTGCATCCATAGAAGCTTCGGGTGTGTAGGGCATGGATGACAATGCAGCAGTAGGAGAAATAACTCCCTTGTCATTGGTGGGAGAATGCGCGGAATACCCTTCTTGGTTATCACTGGCTGTCAGCCCCCACATAACTGGCCCATACCCAACATAGCCCAAACTGTTTTGCTCGCTATAGACTTGGTGAATTAGGCTATGGTTTACATTTTGAGTCCAGTAGTTGGCGTATTGATCCTTTAAGTTTCTGGGATCCATACCCAAAAACGAATAATGCGCGTAAAACAAGGGGCCTCCCATTGCAACGCCTAAAGGCAATTCCATCCCAAAATAACTGTTCCCATTCATTATTCCTCCATCTCTTGCCCAGCCCTTATGGTACACCTCTGCGGCTATGGGATGGGTAGGGGATGAAGCTGCCAAAACATATACAATAAGGGCTTCATTGTATCCGGAAACGGGTAAATTCATATCCCATTCATTGTTTGGAGACCAGTGCCAGAACAATTTGTTTTGACCTCCTCTCGTATACCAATCCCACTCTACTTCCTCCCATAAAGCATTTATATCCTCAATGATTTCATTCTCCGTAGCATTAGAAAGATCCAGGTATTCTTTAACAGTTAATAGCCCCTGAATGAGCAGGGCTGTCTCAACAAGATCTCCCCCATCGTCTTTGGGACTGAAAGGAATCACTTTCCCAGTATTGCCATTTAACCAATGAGGCCATACACCATGAAACCTATCTGCTTTTGATAAAAATTCCACCACTTTTGCCCACCTTTCCACACCTTCACTTCTACTTATAAATCCTCTTTCTATTCCAACAATAATGGCCATCATTCCAAAGCCGGTTCCACCAGTGGTTACCAGGTCCCCTGAAGTATTTCTTTCTCTTACCAATCCACTACTCGGGTGTGCAAAATCCCAGAAATACTTAAAGGTTTGCTCCTGAACAAGCGTTAATAAAGCAGCATCGGTGAGAAAAGGAAATTTATTAAGCTCAGTTTTGCCTGTAAAAAATTTAACAGTAAAATCCTCTAATTCTTCTGACACTGAAGAATTAGGGTCGGAGACTATAGAAAGGGTATGCTTTTTAAAATCATTAAGTAAACCTGTACTTTTGATTGTCCAAGTCTTCTCACTATCTCCTGCTTCCACTTTCACAAGAAGCGGATTCCCGTTCTCTGTTAGCTTTACCTGATCGGATGTAAGGTCGATAGCTTGGGAAAAAGTCATGGTTAAAGAAAAGTCTAGACTAGCCCCTACCCATCGGCGGTTACCAACCCATTCAGCCTCATCAATCTCGAAATTAAGCACCTTAATGGCCGCAGATAAGGTGGTAAATTCCACCTTATAACCGGAAAAGTAGGCACCATTTTTCCCTAATGAACCTTCTTTGACTGCTAAGGAATAGGCAGTGCCTTGTTTTAATAAGCCAATAGGTCGGAGGATTATTTCTCTATTTTGAGCTAAAAAATTAACATTAAAATTCACCAATTGACCGGATTCCTTCTCTTTGAGAATTATAAGGTCTTCAATATTGCTTTGCTCTATAGCAACAGAAAAAGTCAAAGAAATGCTTTCGTCTACAGCAACACCTGTATTTTGGCTAAAATCCTGAGCCAACATAATTTGACCGGCCGTTGCTTTGGTCAATTGAATATTGGGTGCCTCAGAATTTTCCTCCTGACAAGAAAATATCAAAATCAGGAAAAGGTAGGGTAGAATTAATTTTCGGTACATGCGGTAGAAAATAGAACGGCAGCCGTGATGGGTGGCTGCCGTTGAGCTATGATTTTCTTAATTGTTTTCTGCAGCCATAATAGCTTGAATCTCTTCCTGAGTCAAAACTTTATCAAAAATCCTCAGTTCATCCATCAAGCTGGAAGTGGATAAATGTCCCCATCCAGCAAATCGGGGAGCTCCAGAACCTACAGACAGCAAATCACATCCAGTCCAGTCAATCCCCGGAAAATTATTTTGACTAACAATTTCTCCATTGAGGTAAACTGTGGCTTGATCAGGTGAAATGGTGAAAGCGATATGGTTCCAACCTGAAATAGAAGGGTCAATATCTGCAGCACTTCCTCCATCAAACCAATTGTCACCGGAACCATTTCCCACATTGAGTTTTATCCGCTGTTTGCCTCCCGCATTTTCTCTAAACAACCTGAATCCTGAAGTTCTATTGTTCATTGCTGATGGATTGGCTTCATCAGGTGGCCCCATCACCAAAAGCCCTGCCCTATCGGGATTGGCATTCAGATTGTACCAGAACACCGCACTAAAAGAATCATTTTTTAATCCATCAGTAGGGAATTTTAGGTAGGAATCTGTTTTACCAGCATAAGCACTCCCCACCAATCCATTGGCGAATTCAGGTGCTCCTGCAATATCAGGGGTTTGTAGCCTTACCAGCTCCACATAGTCACCATCAAAGGGCGCATAGAAAACTTCACCCTCATAAATTGGCTGATAGGGTTCTGTCTTTTCGAAAGTCACTGATTTCGTAGCAGTTTTACCAGACATATCTGTGGCTATAACTTCAAGCACGTGCTGTCCATTGGTAAGGGTTTCAAAAGTATACTTTTTCAAAAACCTTCTGTAATCAATAAATTCGTTAAAACTGGCTATTTCTGTTCCATCCATATTTAATGAAACCTTTTCGATTTCGATATCATCCTCAATCGCAAAGTCAATATTGATAGCCGTAACATCTTCCACCACGCGGATTTGCGTACCTTCATTTGGGAAATTGATTTGGATTTCCGGCGCCACATTGTCTGTGCCAGGAGCTACAAAGGCGATATCATCAATATATCCATCGGTGCATGAGACGGCAATCAAGGCCATCAACATGATTAGTGTGAACCTTATATTTATCATCGGATTATATTTTAAATTTACCATTAGTTATTGTTAGCAGCGTTTTTGATTTGAGGCAAAATATCCTGCTGTTCTAAAGGATAAGGCAAGTATTTATCTGCCTCTGGTTCGTAAACTCTTCCTCCATAATTCAAGGCATCTGTTTGCTCGTGACGAATCAAATCGTAATAGCGGATTCCCCATTCCATTCCAAATTCTGCAAATTTCTCCTCCAACACAGCCTCAAGATTTACGCCACTCAGATTTCCTAGTCCTGCCCTATTTCTAACCTCGTTAACAGCTTCATCTGCCGAAATCACGCCTCCGCTTGCACCACTTACCAAAGCCTCGGCATGTATAAGCAATATCTCGGCATACCTGATACAAGTAAAGTTTTTATTTTCACCATAGGTAAATCTGCCCGGAGTAAGTTGGGTAGAGGGTAAATAATGCTTTCCACTTAGAAAATTATACCTAGGATGATCATTGAATACATCACCGTCCGCACTGCTATTGGTAACCCAATTGGGTAGAGTTGCATAATTGGGATCGGCTTGTATTTCGGCTATTCCTTCCGGAGTAAATAAAACAGAGGTGGACAATCTCTCTTGCTCGTTTCTATCCAGCATAAATTTCACATATTTAAGAGATGGTTCCCAAAAGCCCCATCCACCTCCGGCTCCGGAAACGGCAGGTGTCCAGTTGGAAGGGCCGAAAAAATCCCATAAATACCTTGTATTGGTACCACTCGCCTGACCAAAATCTGAATATTGCAGTTCTAAGATATTTTCGTCGTTAAGTTTACCGGGAATTTTAAAAAGCTGGTAGTAATCTGGCTCCAGGCTAAACAAGCCACTGCTAATGATTTCATCCGTTGCGTTTACCACCGCCTGGTAATTTTTCATTTCCAGATTTGCCAGTGCTTTAACTGCCAGTGCGGTATACCTTGTAACGCCGCCTTTCACTTTTGTCCTTTGATTGGGGTGAACACCCGGAAGGTCAGGGATGGCTTCATCCATCTGTTCGGAAATATGCTGCATCACTGCATCAAAATCTGAAAGGGGTACATTAAACAAGTGACTTGGTTCTGAAGAATTGGGAATCAACACTGCTCCCCATAGCCGGGCCAAATGCATCAATTCATAAGCCCTTAGCACTTTGATTTCAGCAATGTACTGACGGGTATCAGCTTCACTGGCCCCTGCATCCTGGTACTTTTGGATCTCCTCCATGGCACCATGCCAAAATAAAAGATCAGAATAGAGGTTGAGCCAGGTAGAATTGTACATCCAGAAATTTCTGTTGTATTGAAAATTATCCGTCTCTGTAAGTGGCACCTGATCTCCACCTGCATTGACATCATCACCCCGTACACTAATTAAAGGGAAGCTTTCCCACTGAAGTGAATAAAGCTCATTGTAGGCCCCATACAGCAACAGGTCCATATTTTGGAATTGCGTATAATCTGTGTTTTCAGCTATAAATTTATTTTCTAGCGGCTCATCAAGTAATCCTGTACAAGATTGTCCAGCCAGGCCAAAAATTAAAGCCAAAAACAAAACGATTCTATATTTATTGTTCTTCATCTTTGTTTCGAGTTTAAAGTTTGATGTTTAGGCCGATGGTGTAAACACCTGGTATGGGATAAACCTGACGGTCTATTCCATTGGCTACTTCGGGATTAAATCCATTGTAATTGAAAATTGTCAATGGCCTATCCGCTGTAAGTGTAACTCTGGTTTGGGGGAATTTCACTCCCAATATTTCCTTATCAGTAATGGAGTAGGTTAATTGGACATTTTGCAACCTAAAATAGCTTCCATCCTCGACAAAATAATTGCTTAAATTCTGGTTCCAACTTCTTCTCAAACCAGAAGCTGAAGGATATTTATTGGAAGTCCCCTCTCCTCTCCATAGGTTTTCGGCAAGTTCAGCATCTATATTTGTGTCATTGGTGAAAATAATTTCTCCCCTTTTTCTATTGAGAATACTATTGCCAACCTGACCTTGAATCAAAGCGGAAAATTCGAAATTTCGGTAATTAAAGCCAGCATTGAATCCATAAGAGTACTTTGGTAAGAATGAACCCAATACTACCCTGTCTTCATCATTAATAATCCCATCACCATTCTGATCCTTGAATTTCAAATCTCCGGCTTGTAAATTATTATCTGTAATGAATTGTGGTGTATATCCGTAATTGTTGATCTGCTCTTCGGTTTGAAATACCCCATCTGTTTCATAGCCAAAAAACGCCAGGTAAGGTTGCCCAACAATAGAACGTTGTCTGAATTCGGCTGAACCTGCATCTAAACTTTCCGGTCCACCCAATCCTAAAACTGTATTTTTGAGGGTGGCAATATTTCCACTGAGGTAATAGGAGAAATCCTGGGCAATATTGTCTTCCCAATTTAAAGACAATTCAAGTCCTTCATTTCTAATTTCACCTACACTTCTTCTTTCACTTGCTCTAATTACTGGAGGAATAATGCTTACTGCAAGGTTTCTTGTATCCCTGATAAAATAGTCTGCATCAAAAGACAGGCGCTCATTCAGGAATCTGGCATTCAAACCAATATTCCTCTCAACGGTAGTTTCCCAACGGTCAATCAAATCAAAAGTAGGATCCAATCGTCGTCCGATAATTAATACACCGTCATAAGCACCTCTGTTTTCCACCAACTCAGGCGCACCAACAGAGGAATTGATTCCATCATTACCCAATTGACCCCAGGATCCTCTTATCTTAAGGAAATCAATGGCTGGAACATTAAAAAAGGATTCTTCGGTAAGTACCCAACCTGCTCCAAATGTGGCGAAGTTGCCCCATTTTTGCTGAAATTTGTTGTTTCCGTCTTTCCTAAATGTTCCGTACAATAAGTAGCGGTCGTCATAATTGTAGGCTACTCTTGAGAAATAGGACTGATAAAACAACCTATTTCCGCCATCTCCTATTCCATTTAGATCAAAATCAGTGGCATTGGTTAGGTACCAAAACTGTTCCTCATCCCGCATTAGATCAGGGTTTAAGTTTTCACCTCTTGCAAATAAAACCTCATTGGTTTCACTCCTAAAAGATTGTCCTATTACAACTGTTAGGTTATGAAGATCAAAATTATCTTGATAGGTAAGGAAATTGTCCCAAATCTGGTCGTATCTGGAAAATGAATTTCTGCTCAAGGAAGATTGGCGCTCCTCTCTGCCATCACTGTAGGCAAAGCCAACATTTCTAGAATTGATGTTCTCCATACTGAAATTGTAGGAGGTTTTAAAGGTCAGGTTATTCGGTATTATTTCTATTTCGGAATAAAAATTACCCAACAGTTTGGAAACTTTGTTCCTATTGTCAGAATAAAGCAAGTTGTAAAATGGGTTTTGATTGCTTCTATATCCTAATTGCTGAGCATTGGACAAGCCATAAGGCCTTGCATCTACATTGGTATCATCATAAACAGGAAGAATAGGAACAGCAAAGTAAGACCTAAACCAAGCTCCATTGTCTCCATTATATTGCTCTGCGGTACTTAAATTCAAATTACCGCCTACTGTCATCCAATCCTTCACATCTGTATCAAGCTTGATTCTGAAATTCATTCGCTGATAACTGTTGCGTGTTTCTTTCATCAAACCCTCCTGATCAAAATAACTGGCACCAATTGAATACCTGGTTTTATTACTGCCTCCGTTAAAAGAAAGGTTGTGGTTTTGTATGGCAGCTGGTGCCATCATTTCACTATACCAATCTGTATTCACAGCAGGTAAGGATGGATCTATATAGCTTCTTCCATAACGTTGAATGGCATTTTGCACAAAGGCAATATCAGCAGCAGATCCGGTTTCATTGATGTATTGCACAAATTGTTGAGAATTTGCCATCTTCAATACATTTTGAGGGTTTTGAATGCCATAGTAACCGTCATAGACTATTTCAGGCTTTTGGTTGTATTCGCCACCTTTGGTCTCGATCACCACTACCCCATTGGCCGCCCGTACGCCATAAATGGCGGAAGCGGAAGCATCCTTCAATACAGAGATGGTTGCAATATCGTTAGGGCTTAGGAAATCAATATTGTCAAAAAACATTCCGTCAACAACGTACAGCGGAGCTCCTCCTCCCTCAAAGGAACCGATCCCTCTTACGCGGACTGTTGGTGATGCTCCTGGCGCTCCATTACTAACAATCTGCACCCCGGCAACTCTTCCTTGTAAGGATTGCATAGCCTGGGAATTAGGCGTCTTTATGATGTCATCAGATTTAATTGTGGTAATGGCAGAGGTAAGGTCCCGCTCTCTTTGGGTCCCATATCCAATAACTACCACCTCTTCTAATCCCTGCGCATCTTCTTTGAAATTAACATTAATTGTGCTTTGGTCACCGACCAATATCTCTTGGGTTTCAAAGCCGATAAATGAAAATACCAGTACAGATTGCCCCGAACTAACCTGTAATTCATAATTACCATCTATATTGGTAACAGTTCCATTTCCTGTGTTCTTTTCAAGAATATTAACCCCAGGAATGGATTCCCCAGATGGGTCCTTCACGGTGCCGCTCACCGTGAGTTGTTGTGCTTGCAATGTCGAGTTTTCGGAAAGCATAAGCCCTCCAAATAAAAGTGTCAGCAAAATTAATGAAAAAGGGATTTTGGGTTTTAAATTTCCTTTTTCAATAGTAAAGGGAATTTTCATAAGGTTTTGAGTTTAGGTAATTTTAATAGTTTATAGGTCAATCAAAGTCCTTTTGATTTGTAGGTTTGAAATTATGTTAAACAAATGGCTGAATATGAAAAAATGGCTAAAAACTTTAACTAAAACCCTAAAATCACCTTAAGATTTAATCAAAAAATATCACATTAATATCAGTTAAAAACACCCTAATTCAACACTATGGGGCAAATTGAAAAATTTTGTACCAGATGGATAGCAATAAAATTAGGACTGGTAATTACCGTGTTAAAAGTTGAAATTTTGGATTAATGAGCGGCTTATCTTAGCCAAGACTTTGAGCAAATTCACAAAGCAAATAACTCAAAAAAAACAGCAAATATGGAATTAAGGATTAAGGGCACTGCTAGGTGTTTACTCATCTAAATTCCAGAAATTAGTTTTAAAATATTTGGTAAAATCAGTTCCCTAGGGTTTTATGGCAAGGCTGGGAAAAACCAGTAATCCTTATAATATCATTCAAATTAATAATCAACCATTTCAAGTTGAACAATCTCCTCCCACCCAGGATCGGATTCTTCTGAATTGGCAATTCTTGTTTGAATTTTTTTTCTAAAAGCCCATATGGTATTTCTTCTTAAATCTAAAGTTGTAGCGAGCTGATCCAAGGTTAATTTTTCCTGGGTAATGTAAGAAGCATAGATAATATAGAAAGCTTTGTCAAGGGGGAATTTAACACCATGGAACACTGTCCCTGAGGTCACTGAATTAATGTAGCCGCATTTGGTACATCTACGGCTAAATACCTTAGGCGTCTTTCCATATTTACTATTGTCACAATGCCGGCAACGAAATCCCTCTCCCCATTTTAACTCTTCTAAATACCTATAGCAAGCTGAAGAATCAGGGAATATCTCTCTAAATTCTGAAAGAGTTAAAGATTTCTGGGTTAACCTTGCACGAAACGAAGCTCTTATAGAGCTTTTTAATTTCCAATTGTCTTTGTCCAGTAAAGCATTGATGCGCTTAATTTCTTCATCTTTTTCCTGTAGTTGGCTATTGTAAGTTTCCAACAATTTGTTTTTGGCCTGTAATTCGGCAGTCCTTGCACTCACTTTAGACTCCAACTCCTTATTAACCTTTTCCTTCAGGGAAATATTCTCCTTGTATTGTAATAGAGACCGTTTAAGGGCCTTGTCTCGGATTTCTTTCATCAACCTAATCCGATCTCCCAGGGCGAAGGACAACAGCACCATTTCAACTAAAAAAGCAAAATGAAGACTGTAATAAACGAGTGTATTGTGGGGTATTATGGCATAGTTTGCCAAAACCTTTATACTTATGCCAATAAATAAAACCCCATAGGCCATCACGAAAAATCTAGCGGCCTGGTATTTTTTAATTAACAAAAAAACAGAGGTGGATAATATTAGTAAAAAGGGTATACTATCAAAATAGGTAAGTTCAAAGTATTTATTGTCTACAAACAAACCCAAACAGAAAAGTCCGATTTTAACACTTAATGACAACCATAAGGAATAATGAAAGGCAATTGCCTTCCTTTTTGTATTTAGAAATCTTACAGTAAATAAAACAGCCCATAGAACAATTGAAAAGCTGAAAATGCCATTTACTACTGCATTCCATCCTGGGGAGTTTGGCCAAAAATATTGAAAACCAATACCATCCAAACTCATAGCATAAAAGGCTACACTTAAGAGGTAAAGTATATAATAGACATACTTCATTTCTTTAACTGCCAGAAAGATCAAAAAATTGTAAAAGGCAATAATCAATATCATTCCATAGAACAATCCGTAAAGAAAATATTCACTCAAGGCATAATGAACAAATCGGTTTAAAGACCTCAAGGCTATCCGAATATCTGCCTTTTGGGAGGAATTAATTTTAAAATAAAAGTTCGTAATTCCATCTTCATTATTGTCTAGAAGCAATTGGAAATTTTTATGATTAAAAAGTCTTTGGGAGAAGGGATTCTTGTCTCCCATTTCCTTTACTGTATATCCTCCAGTTCCATCAGGAATAAAGGCGGTAATATGATCTATACTTTGGTCATAAAACTCAAGTAACCATTTTTTTTTACTTTCTGGAGTATTATCAATGGAAAGCTTCACCCAATAGGTATAGTCGGTATTAAAATTATTTTTACTAAAATCCGATCTAATTTTAATAAACTGCTGAAACCTTTCTTTACTAATTTCTTTAAAAGTTAGCCTATTGGTGCTGTCTTCAAAAAATTCGAGTTGATTAATGGCATAAATTCTTTCATTCCAACCATCATCTATTTTTAAAGTGGCTGCACCAGAAATCCTTTGACCTAAACAAAGAGAATTTGAAATCAATATTAAGGTTACTATAGGCCAGACATGTCTTCTCAGTAAAGTATACATTCCAATCTTTTATGTAGATCATTGTACAATGAAAACAAACAACCACTTTCGGGGCTTAGTTATTAAAAACCAAAATGGGCAAAAACCATGCTTAATTTGTAATCAATCCAAATCATACTTCTGTGACTTCTTTCTTTGGGCCTGAATGGTTATAGATAATTACAAATTCTATAGAATATTAAGGCGTAGTTGCAAACTCACGCCTAGGCAAGGGTGACTGAGCGGAGAATCAATAATCTGAAAATAACTTATAAATATTGCACGAAGAGCCGCAGAGTCGCAAAGAAATTCAAGAATAAAAAAAACAATTCAAGGGTTACCTTTTCAATAAGAGGCATCCCTATTCCCTTTGCGTCTTAGCGCCTTTGCGAGAATCAATAATCTGTAAATAACTTATAAATATTGCTCGCAGAGCCGCAGAGTCGCAAAGAAATTCAAGAATAAAAAAAACAATCAAAGGGTAAGCCAAATTATTATCCCAAAACCTCTAAAATTAAGAATTTGAATTTCCATAGAATAGAAAGGAGTATTTGCAAACTACGCCTAGTCAAGGGTAGTTACAAATACTCCTTGTCGAAGCAAATTCTGGACAAAAAAATCCGGCAAACTAACAATAACTGTTAATTTGCCGGACCTATTAATTTTCTAAAGACCTAAATTAAGGTCAAAACCACCTGCTAATGATATTGGTTTTTACTCTTTTGGGTTTCTCCTGATCAGCGGTCATTTCATATGGGAGTTGCCAAACCTTTCCTTTACTGTCGCCAAAATAGAGCTGGCTTTTGCTAAAACTATTTGGGTCTCCATCTGCCCAAAAATACAGAAATGGATCTGTCCCATTCGAAACTCTTCTAATGTAATTGTGATTGCGCTTGCTACCCTTGGTTAGTTTCTTTGTCTTGGCCCAGGTTTTACCAGCATTTGTACTCTTCCACATTTCTACTTCTCCTCCTGCGCCATATAGTTGTGGTGAATCATTGGTCGGTCCTATAACCATCCAATTGTCTCCATCTATCCACAAGCTCCCCATGTCATAATTTTGATCTGACTGGGTGATTATATGGTCTTGCCACTGCCTACCATCCCAATGGACCACATGCCAGTTTCTAGGGCCATATTTAGGTCCTGGTTGGTGCCCTTCTCCTTCTACATACAAGGCAATGGGATTGCCTTTCGAATCAAAATTCACATCTTTAAGGTAAACATTGCGTTTTTGGCTAAAATATTCCTTTACCAATCCAGAAGTTGATGGATCCGTTACTGGTATTGATACAGTTTTGCCATTGATATCTGTCCAAGTTTTACCAAAGTCTTCTGTCTGATAATAATATAGGTTGGTTCTAAGGTCCACATTTCCATTTGGATGCCAATTGCAGAAAAACACAATCTTGCCCTCATGTTGGCCAGAGACTTGATAATGGCCACTATTTTTATCTTCAGGCCTTTTTATTCCTACGAGATGTTGGTCTTCAGACCATTCCTCACCATCACTGCTTGTTTCAAAGTACAACTGACGCACGCCAGTATATTTGGTGAATAAATTAAGAAATCCTTTGCCGGCAATGTACTTGGGTTGCGGATATGTCATTTCTTCCTCTGAAACCTGTTTAAAAGAAGCTGTGCTATAAGGCGATGTACTTTTATACTTGAAGCCCATCCTTTTTCTTCCTCTACCGCTTACAAACACCCATAGGTAACCTTCCTTATCAATTGCAAGACTTGGATTGTCATGTGGATCGTCCACACCTAATTTATCGTATACAATTACAGGTTTTGAAACCATGCCGGTGTTGTGATCAAACTCCCCTATCATACAGAGAAGGTATCTTTCATCTTCACTTTTAGTACCTCCATATACAAAGAAGGTACGGTTAACTTCAGGCGCATAAATGGCTAAGGGAATATGCTTAGCCGTATAGGTGCCTAAGCCTCCTGAATATTTATCACCAAATTCGGATTTTTGTCCAAGGGTAAACCATATTCCTTTGTATCCATCTACCGTAGGGTACTTTTCCTGGGCTAATAAACTGCTCGCAGAAAAACAAAAAAGTAATAAAAAACTAATTTTTAAATAGTTACAGAAAAGCTTCATAAGGGTTCTTTATTTGATGTCCCAAAAATATACATTATGCGCAAGTAAAGAAAGTAAAATAGTTTGTTAGCGATAAAAAATGGAACAGATTTCAACCTGTTAATCGAAATATGGATAAGAAAAAAAACAGAAAATAGGCAGGCTTTAACCCGGATTATGTAATAGGATTTCTCTGTCCTGACAATAGTCAGGAGTGAAGCCTGTCCCGTGTTTACGGGAAGTGTTGCAATCGCAAGAAAATCGAGACAATCTGTTTGGAGATTTTAGCATAGCACCGCTATGGTGAATTTGAAAACAGCAACGAAGTGGCTGATTTTGAAGCGATTTCAGCACGTAATAGAGTGTCTATTGCATATTTTGGGTTTAAGGTGTCCGATATAGGCTTGGCAAAAAAAAATGAAGATTTATCAAAAAACCTTCATCTTATCAAATTTTAATAACTAATGGTACTTCTAATACCTAATTATTCCCATTATTTCAAAGGATTAATCAGCTTTAAATTACAAATCAAATTTCAGCTTTAATCCACTAAAATCTTGTAAACTAAATGGTTTAACCCAAAAATCCACTATTCTATCGTAAGACTTTGCTTTAAACCGGTCTGCATCTTCTATGGAAGAAGTAATTATTATTACCTTTAAGCCAAAAGGTATATCCATACCTTCCAATTTATCTAAAACTTCCCAGCCTGACAATCCAGGCATATTAATATCAAGGAACATAAGGTAATTACTACCACTTTCTTTTTCCGAAAGAAATTCTATAACATCCTCACCATTATTAAATGAAATTACTTTATGAGAAATACCTGCTTTCTCCATCAATTTCTTTTGTAATAAAATAACGATTGGGTCATCGTCTACCAAAATTATTTCCACCTTCTACCTATTTACTTGTACAATTCAATTTTTACACCCAAAACCAGTCTTTAGCACATTACCTAAACCAGGTGCAAATCAAAATGATTATTTAATATACAGTTTTGTATATTTAAAATACATTTTTTCAAATGTAAATCAAGATTAATGAATTAAAAAAATTATACACTTATTTTTTTGCAAAATCGTACCTAATCCGCTTTTCGTAATAAAAAATATTTATTGCATTATAAAATTTAACCTTTGAATTATTAAAACTTACGTAAAAAGGTAAAAGGAAAAAATTTCAAATTTTGTGAATTTTATGAAAACTCAAAATGATTATGATTATAAACCGTTTAGTTTAATAGGTGAAAATAGCACCAAATCATAATTGAATTGGTGCTATTAATATTACTATTTTCTAAATTGATCAAAGCATTTTTAAGCTAAACTCCATTTGATCAATCGTTTAAACATCATTATTAACATCAATTTAGGAATGGTTTTGATTAATATTCAAAAATTCCGCATTAATGGTCGAACATTTGTTCATAGTGTGGAATAGTGGCCAAAATCCCCCCACTTTTCTCATAAAAAGCTTTACCTGTAGGATACACCCCATTCTTGGTTTTTACCCACTCTTCATTGGCCATTGGGTGATAACTTACCATTTTATCCCAATTTTTGTAATATTGATGACCATTGGTTTCTTGTAATCCAAGTGGCATATCAGGAAACGAATGCAATCTTGCTGCCACATTTTTATTCCAATCTACTAAAATTGGATTTACTGTTAAGTCAGCACAGAAACATGGAACATTTTTCTCATAGGCTACCTGTGCAATTTTCATTGTCATGCTCATCGTCTTGGCAATGGCTTTAAGAGCAATTGCTGAATAGCCCTGTTCTATTCTTTCCAAAGCATCTTCTACTGTATGCGCACTTTCATCTGCAGCTATTCGCACACCTAAATCGCCGACAAAAACTTTGTTATTCTCACCAAAAGGCTCTTCAATAACAGCTATTTGATCAAAAGCACCTATTTTTTTGGCATGATCTAGAAAACGTTCTAAGGTCTCCTTTTTCTCATATCTCTCGTTAACATCAAAATAATAAGGAATTTTACCATTTTTGGTATAAGGTGTTTCTCTATGCCCCAAAGTTTTATGCACCTCAGTAAGGAATTCGATGTCTTTGTCAAGCATTTCTTTTTGAGTCCCTGCCGCACCTGTTTTCAACTTCATAATAAAGTGTCCCATATCCGCAGCAGCTTTTATGTCTTTTATTGAAGCACCAACACTAAAGGAAGGAATACTTGCTACTTTATCATGTTTTTTCGAAAGTCCAGGTCTATAGGCCTCAGGGATCATCTCGTCAAAATTTTTCATTCCATTCTCTTCCCCATACAATAACCAAATGGCATTGTCTACAGGCACAAGGGAATTAAGCGCAAAAGTAGTCTTCAAATCCGGGTTACCGGTGATTTTAACTCCGTAAGCATACACTTCAGGTAAGACATCATCCAATAGACTAACTGGATCTGTGAAGCTATTGCCTTTAATTATTTGCAAAGCCCTTTCAGTCATGGCATACATTAAAGCATTGCCTCCTGTTGTAGAATGACTTTGAAAAACAGCTTTGTCTGACCATAAAGTACCTTGCGTACCTATTCCTATTTTATGTCTACCACTTTCCGACTGCATCAATGCAACAGCCTGCCATGCCTGAGTAATCGCACTTCCCTTAAAGCGATAAGGGAATAAGGGTTCTCTTTCAAAATTGGAATCAGTATGGGTGATTTTAATTTTCTTCATTGCTTTATTTGTTTTTCTTGAATTACCAAAACTTAAGGAAGGGGTAATTCCCAATCCACCAGCAGCCAAGGCTACACCTGATCGGTTTAAAAACTCTCTTCTGCTATATCCGTTATCTTCGTTCTTTTTCATGGTTGACAGTTAATTGGGGATTTTATTTAAGGTGTACCAGGCCTCAGAAGACCACAATGAATTCCCTGTTTCACTTTTAAGGTCTTCAGGTAAATTAAAATATACAACATGATTTTCCTTTAATCCGGAAATTTTAAGATCTATTCTCATGCCATCATTAGACAATACAATATCGTCTGGTTTTAATCTTTGTAAATCCAATTTTGGACCACCATAGGCAGCAGTGGCTTTGTAATAATATTGCTCGATAACAAGCTTCTCTAATATAGAATTCAAGCCTTCCTTCTTTACTGGTTCCGTAAAAGCTATCTCAAACCCATCTGGTTTGGCCTTGATGGTTAACATTTCAAAGGTAGATTTTCCATTGTATTTGATTTTTTCCAAACCAAACTGCCTTTCTTTCCAGCTCCAACCACCTACCATTCCGACTTCTCCGACATACAAGGCCCCATCAGGACCCCAAACTAGCCTATTGACGCCAGCTGTAAAACCTTGAGAAAACCTAAACACCACGCCTTGATACTGTCCCTTGATTTTCTCCAAAAAGTCACGCTTGATACCTCCATTACTTACATCTCCATGCAACATCTGTCCTTTGTAAGGACCGTCTTTCATAAGTATAGGTTCACCTGGAGAGTTTCCAATTTCATTGTCAGGTAACCAAATAGCCGGTGGACTAGCCTTTGGTGGATTTAGTTCCTGTTCTGCGGACAATCCCCAAGCCATTCCGTTATAATTGTCTTTCTGTACATGAATCAATTTGTTGGCTGGTAGCCACTGTCCTTGGTTGTCTGTCAGGAACAATTGATCATCTACTCCTATCCCTATCCCATTTGGCGTTCTCAGCCCATAATCCAGCCTTTCAATACTTCCATCTTTACTGATTTTAAGCGTTCTCCCACGATCAGGCAATTGCCTTTCTGTGGACAACAAACGCATGGCCATGGACAAAGTGATATAAAAATGATCTTCCTTGTATACCAATCCAAATGCAAACTCATGAAAATCATCTGATGCTCCCCAACCATCACATACCACCTTGTATTCATCCATAATCCCATCTCCATCATGGTCAATCAATTGGGTAAGTTCATGCTTTTGAAGTACATAGACATCCCCATCTACAACTTCCATTCCTAGGGGTTCAGCCAAACCTGAGGCAATGCGCTGAATTTTTACTTTTTTGGGGTCATCCCCTGTTACCCCTTCTAGAGCGTAAATTCCACCTATGGAATCCCAGGTACTGACCAATAGTCTTCCATCAGGTAAAAAAGCCAAAGCTCCCACCCTGGGTTGAAATTTTTCATTGTGTAAAACAGTCAGGTCATAACTAGGGTGAACCCCTTCCAAAGCTGCGCCAAAACCAGGTTTTGTTGGTGGTTTTTCTTCTGCTTTTTTAGGATTTACTTTCTTGGCTTTTGCAAGTTGACTTTTTGTATTGTCATCAGCGTCCTTAGGTCTGAAAGTAAACACATAATCCAATATGGTTTTAATCTCACTCTCTTTCAAATCAGGATGTGGATTCATTGGGGTGTCTCCCCAAACTCCCGCTCCTCCACTAATTATTTTCTTTGTTAATAAAGCTATATTGGCTGGCGTTTTTAGGTATTTTGTTGCAATTTGCTTGAAAGAAGGACCTACCATGGCATTCTTTTCTTCATGACAGGTATAGCAATCGCTATTTTCCATCCATAAAATCCCCAAATGATCATAGCCTTCACTGATTGCAGGTTTCTCTTGCTTTGGAACAGGCTCAAAATAATCAGCAACAGTACTGTTATCTTCAATCACAATAGCTGCTGTCTTATCAGCAGCTTGCTGTAAACTCACTGACAAATCTGCTGATGGCTTATTAATTTTAAAGTTTCTCTCAAAGCCTATCTCACCCTTCTCATTAAGCGTAAACTCAGGATTCTCCTTAATGCTAATGCTTTCCCCATCCGGTAATAGCAGTTTAAAATTCAGGGTAATGTGATTATCTAAAATCAAATACCCCTCATACTTCAACTCAACTTGTAAGGGAGTTCCATTACGACTTACCGCCCATTGATTGTATAATTTCCCTTCTTCATAATAAGGTGCTCCCCAAGTAGTAGGCTGTATGTTTTTCTTATTGGTAAACACAGTACCTTCTTTGGTCACCCCTCCATTCCAAACCTTGTACAAGGTCCCACTGGCCAAATCATAGGCTGCGAAATTAACCGTATCAAAAGCCAGTGTTAGCATTCTTGGCTTCTTATCCAACACAGAACGAAATGCCCAAGGATCCATTGATCTGTTTGCTGGCTCAGTTTTTGGCTCTTGGCAAGCATTAAAAATCCAAACCTGAGCAATTAGTACCAAAGGAAGAAAACCCTTTTTTAAGCTAGTTTTGTATGTTCTAAAGTTCATTGTTTTCTTTTAACTAAAAGGGACCTTTTTCTGTAGTTTCAAGCGCTTTTTCACCACCTGGCATCTCTCCTCTAAGCCTTTGTATATCAAGTGACTTTCCATTTTCTTTATTGTACCAATCCTGGGTCAAATTTTCAGGAACAGAATCCTCTGTTTCTTTCGACCACCTTTCTAAAACTTTTCGTAACTGAAGCATTTCACTATTATTCCCAACCATGGTTGCTTTGTTTAACAACTGGTATTCATCATCTGCTACTATATAAAACTCTTCAAATGGCCTTGGAGAAATAAAAACATCTGCCTGGGCAGGATTAAGTTTACCTTGGTCCCTGAGGTTTCTGAGGTCTGCATAAGAATCACTGGAATTGGAATCCGCAGGTCCTGGGTTAGCATATTGAGAACGGTTATTTTTTATGTATAAAAAATCCTTAGTCCTAACCATTCGCTCATGGGCTTCATGATCGTGCCAATTGTGCTCTGCAAAAACGTAATTTCTAAAGGGTAATTCAGGTTGCTTTAAAACAGATAAAAAACTCTTTCCCTGAAAATTATCTGGGGCTATTATTCCTGCAAGCTGTAAGAATGTTGGCGCTAGGTCGATACTACTTACCATGGCATCAGCTACCACTCCCGCTGGTAATGATTTTGGCCATTTCACCAACAAAGGTGATTTGATTCCAGAATCTATAAGTCGGGTTTTACTTCTGGGAAAAGGCCTACCATTATCAGATAAAATAAAGATAATCGTATTCTCCAATTGGCCCTGCTTTTCCAACTCTTCCTCCACTTTACCAATAAAATAATCAAACCTGCTTATCTCATCATAGTAATTGGCCAGGTCTTTTCGAGTAGCGCTGCCATTAGCCAGGTATGGAGGTACCACAACTTTATCTGGGTCATGCGCACCAGTGAAATCATTTTCTGCCCAAGGTCGATGTGCATCCAAAGCTGCCAACCAAAGGAAAAAAGGTTTATCTCTAGGTCTTTCTTTTAATAGAGGCACCCAATAATCTTCTCCTCCATGACCAATTTGAGGTTTCTTGTCATAAATCAGATCAAATCCTTTTCTAGGAACAGGTCCCATATGCCATTTGCCTGACTGCGCTGTAAAATATCCAGCCTCCTTTAATAATTCAGGGAAAGTGAGAATGTTTTCAGGCATGGCAGTATGCAACTCAGCGGCTCCTGTATTGTGGGGATACCTACCTGAAATGATGCTACTCCTGCTTGGACTACATGAACTTGTTGTCAAATAGAAATTTGTAAAGCGTATTCCTTCCAAAGCAATTCGGTCTGTAACCGGTGTGGAAGCAATCTCATTTCCATAACTCCCCAAATCTTCATAGCCGATATCATCCGCAATGATCATAATTATATTCGGTCGGTTATCCTGAGCCCAAATGAAGGTATTGGAAACAAAGAATGCCAACACCAAAAACAAAAAGCTACCTGCCTTTATCATTTATCTTTAAAATCAGTTTCAAAATCACTTTCGTTGACCCAGCCAGTCTTAAAAGATTCTCCCTTCATGTATCTATTGTAAAAGTCACGTTGACTTTCCTGAGCGTACTCATAATTGTCAAAAATCTCCCCATTTCCAAACATCCTAGGGTCTTCCTGAGCCTTCAATTGTTTGAATAATTCTTCTTTTAGGGAATTTTTTATGTTTTGATATTCGGGATGTAATGCAAGATTATTCAAGCCATAAGGGTCTTTTTTTCTATCGTAAAGCTCCTCTGCAGGTCTTTTCCCGAAAGCCAGGTTCCAATATTTCATTTCACCTGATACCCTTCTTTGATTTAAAATCACCGTTTTGGTAGGGCTACCATCAGTATTGAGGTAGCCAGTTTCTGGATTGCCCCCAGGCCACCTACCGGTTTCAAAATTATGAATATAAGTGTATTCCTCATTTACAATCCCTCGAATAGGATAGCCTTGGTCATCGGGTCTTCCGATATCATGCCTTTCTTTACCAATCAGAACCGCATTTCTGGAAGGATCTGTTTTACCTTCTTCTTCGGTGTTAAAAATTGGAATAAGGCTTTTTCCTGCAAAAGCAGCCATTCCTGAACTATCAAAATCCACCTTCCCTACCTCAAGAAAAGTAGGAGAAAAGTCCACAAAACTCACAAAATCGTCAATTACTCTACCTGGATTCTTAATTCCATCTCCCCACCTTATTGCCAAAGGCAAGTGATTTGAATATTCATACCCCTGACCTTTAACTCTTGGAAAAGGCATGCCATTGTCTGAAGTAACTACAATCAATGTGTTTTCCAACAGGCCTCGCTTTTCGAGTGTGGCCAACATCTTTACCAAATGTTGGTCAAAGTATTCCGTTTCGTAAGCATAATCCAATAAATCGTTTCTCACGGAATCATTGTCCGGCCAAAAAGGAGGCACCTTGTCAATCATGTCTGTGGTTTTACCTCCTAATTCTGCTCCAGATCCGTAAGTATAAGCTCGATGAGGTTCAAAGGATCCATACCAAAAATAGAAAGGTTCCTCTTCTGGTTTTTCGTCCAAAAACACTTCAAAGTTCGCTGCATAATCAATGGGGCTAATAAATGGAGTCGGGGCTTCCATTTTCAAATCACTGAAACGCTTTCCAGTAAGTTCTCTTTCCCCAGCATTCCCTGGGGCCCATCCTTTTCCTGTAAATCCCGTGAAATACCCATTATTACCCAATACCTCCACATGGGACAAGAATTTCTCAGGAAAAAAAGGTATGTGATTGGCAGCCTCTTCTAGCTGCCAAGAATTTCTCCCTGTGATGATAATTGACCTGGAAGGAGAACATTTGGCATTGGGGGTATAGGCCCTGGTAAACAAAAGACCTTCCTTGGCTACCCGATCAAATCCAGGCGTCTTAATCCAATCAGTGCCATAAGCACCTGTATGTGGATAGGACAAATCGTCTGCAATCACAAATAAAATATTAGGAACTTTTGACTCCTCTTCCTTTTGTTGACAAGCTATTAGCCAAACAAAAAGGCCCACGAACAATCCTCCCCAAACACTGTTTTTTGCAGACATAAAATTTTAATTAATTAGAAGAAACACAACGAAACCCAGTATGTTCCAGGCCGGTATCAGCCGAGGATTTCATTTTACCGCTTACTCTATACCCTTCGCAGTAGGACACATTGCATAAGAATGACCCTCCTTTCACTACCTTTTTTGGTACTGTTGGTTCTTGTGGGTCGTAGCTGTCTTTTGGTCCTTGTGGGTTTACGGATACTTCATCCGTTATCTTACTATAATAATCTTCCCGGTACCAGTCATTGGTCCACTCCCATACATTTCCTGCCATATCGTACAGGCCATATGGATTTGCAGGGAAGGATTTTGTTGGCGCCAATCCTTTATATCCATCAACGCCTTTATCCGTCACTGGAAAATCACCTTGCCAGATATTCGCCATAAAACCACTTTTTTCTACAGGATCATCTCCCCATGGAAAAGATTTATCTTCAAGTCCACCTCTTGCGGCATATTCCCATTCAGCTTCTGTAGGAAGTCTTTTCCCAGCCCACTTTGCATAGGCTTTCGCATCATCCCAAGCAATGTGTACTACGGGATAGTTTTCTTTACCTTCTATGCTACTCCCCGGGCCTTGTGGCATTTTCCAACTTGCACCTGGCGTCCACTCCCACCACTGGGCAGCATTATTAAGTGATATTGGCTGGTTGGGTGAATGAAAGGTTAGTGAGGCAGCTACTAATACATCATCCGGTGGTCTAGGTGTACCAGGAGGCAATTGTTTCTTAATTTCTTCCCAATCTGGTTTTTTCTCAGCTATGGTAACGTATCCTGTGGCTTCTACAAAGGCTGCAAACTGAGCGTTAGTTACTTCGGTTTCATCCATCCAAAATCCATCCACTCTGGTCCTATGTGCAGGTAACTCATCTTTTCTCCCCCGATCATCGGTCGAGCCCATAGTAAATTCACCACCTTCAATCCAAACCATTCCTTCATGGGATATAGGTGCGTCTCGTTCTTCGATGACAGCTGTGGAAGCATTGCCAGAAGGGTTAAACCTATCTGGAATATCACCATGGCAAGATTCTATTTCTGCTAATTCTACTTCTTCTTTTTTATTTGAAGAACAAGCATATAGCGTAAATGCAAAAAAGCCAATAAGAGATAAATATTTTAATCGATTGATCATTTTTCGGTAATTAAATTAAATCAACTTACAATTTAAATAAGTTAGGTGCAAACACCTATAGTTCTACATAATTTTTGATAAACGCACGATTTATCATTTTAGAGAAACCTCACCAAGTTCCATCTAGATAAATCAATCTACGATTCACCTCATCATTTACTGCTTTTAAACTCAGGGAATTTGCAGTGAAACCTTCACCATATGGGCTATGGTCTTTAAAGTAAACCAATGTATTCAACCCAATCAAATTTTCTACAGGATCCTTCCCAGCATTAAGCCACTTTGTAAGCATGGGCATTGGATTTTTCGCCTCTACCCTTCCTGAAAGTTCAATTGCCTTTAGTTGGACAATGGAGGATGACTCACTATTGATTTTTGGAAACCGATTATAGTCATCTCCAATTTGCTTACCAAAAGAACAAGCAACACTGTAGGCCCAATACCGCTCCAGCTTATCTCCATTTTTAATTCTTTCAATAACCAGGTCATTGACATCCTCCCAATCATTGGTAGCCCAGTCAGCAATAGTTATTAGTTGCTCAAGTTGGTCATGATTTTTTTCTCCATATTCAACAGGGTTTTCCATGGCTTTGTTAACCAAAATATTTTCGGGTAGAAGGCCAAGATCGTTCTTTTCAACCATCCATAAATGAAGTTTTTCCCTCATTTGCTTTAAAATAGCCTTATTTTCATCAGCCAAGTTATTGGTTTCGAAAGGGTCTTCCTCCAGATTATAAAGTCTTTCCACAGGCTTTTCCTTGAAAAAAGCGGCTTGTTTTGAATTCAATCCCCCTTCCTTATAGCCTTCTTTCCAGGAAGCAAAAGCCATCATCTTATAGCGGTAATTGTTTTGCATGCCATCGGGATAATAGGGCTGAAAACTCCGTATATATTTCCATTTTCCTTTCCTTACAGATCTTACCATTTCATACTTCTCATCAAAACGATCCGCATGTCCATAAGCTTCATCTCTTCGTTCAAGGCTGACTTTCTCCAATCCTCCTCCCAAAAACGCATGACCATCCATCTGAACAGGAATTTCCAAACCAGCAAGCCTCATGACTGTTGGTGCGAAATCAATGAAACTAACAAAGGCCTGTGGTTTTTCATTGGTACCATAAGGGACAAGGTGTTTAAAGTTTTTAGGAACTCTCACTACCAATGGCACATTGAGACCTGTCTCATACAAATACCCTTTACTCCCTGGTAATACACCACCATGATCTCCAAAATAAAACACAAATGTGTTTTCTAATTCTCCTGCATCAGCTAATTCCTGAATCTTCTCACCAACCCAATCGTCTATTTCCCTGATCTTATCTCTATGATAAGCGACCGTGTACCTAAATAAAGGGCTGTCTGGAAATTGGGGGAATAAAAATACTTGGGCAGGATTATCCTTGACCTTATGGTTCATCATCACCTCCTTGTTGAAGTGCAACCTGCTTTCATGGGTTTCATGAAAAGTTTCCTGATGAAAAAAAGGTTGTTTTTCATTCGGTCTATTTTGCCAGGAGGCCTTTAGTGAAGAATTGTCCCAAACATCATCACTTTCTATGGCATTGTAATCTTTTTTGGCATTATTTGACGTATAATATCCCGCTTTCCTCAGGTAAGCAGGGAACATTTCCAGTCCATCCGGCATCGGTGCGATCTTAATTTTTCTATGAAGGTGCATTCCTGTTCTTGTAGTAAGTGTGCCTGTGATAAGGGTACTGCGAGCCACTGAACATACCGGAGCATTAGAAAAAGCATTGGGGTAAAGTAAACCGGATAGAAGCATTTTCTCAATGTTTGGTGTTTCCACACCATTTGGATCAAAAAGCTTCATAAAATGCTTAGAATTATCCTCAGAAATAAGAAAAACAATATTGGGAGTATTCCCCTTGTTTTCTGTTTCCCTGGCTTGCATACTTTCGCTATCCAAAAACAGAAAGGAAAACACAAAAACAAGGAACAACTGAGTGCTATTTAAAGTCAAATAATTACGTTTTCGCATTTTATTACTTTTAAGAGATATTTAATTTATGGTGAAATGGTGTAAAACCTGTTAGAAAAGCTGTTGGCGAATCCATTTTAGGCAATGCCCCTCTTATCGCTACCCACTTGTGTTTGTACAAGCCTGGCCCGAAGGTAATCGAAGATCCATTTCCTGTGTACTTGCCCATGCCATCTTTTAAAAACACTGTTTCCTTCATCCCTTCATGAGGAACGGTTCCAGAAAATGTTCCACCTGGTCTAAATATTAACTCAAGGGCAACCGGCACATTGTCTGTACCAGTAATGGCTATATCTATAGAAAATCCAATGTCCTCCTCCTGAATGGTTACTGTACTATTGAGCTGTTGGATTTCAGATTTCCTTCTTTCGCTTCGAGGCATTTTTGACCAATCTCCATCTCCTGGGATTTTCTCCTTTGGAAAAGGTTGGTAATAAGGCCCTGACAATTGACTGGAAAGAATGTATTTTCCATTTTCTATTTTATAAGTATCTGCAGAAAATTGGCCTTTTCCAAAAAATGCACTTGCGAATCTCAAACCTTGAAGTGCCAACTCTTTTTTATGAAATGTAAAAAAAACAGTACTTCCAGAAAGTATAGAAGCATCATATCCTCCCCTCCTGATTCTTATCAAATTGGAATTATGAAATACCTTGGCATAATCCGCAGGCAGCGCCTTGGCCGTAGGTAATTCTTCCCATAGAGATGGGTCTTCCAAAAAGTAATATAAAAAACCAGTAGTCCTATTAAAACAGGTTTCCTCTATTAATTTACAAGCAGCAGCAAATTGCCCATCACCAGTTTTTAAGGCCATATAGCGGAAGGGGTAGTAATAATATTCAAGGGTACCAATGATAGAGTTATCTTGTCTTCCTGAAGCTTCTGTCACAATCTCTCCATTGGGATGTAGATAAAACAAGTTCATTTTCAGGTTTTTATATACATAATCCAAAAGCTCAGGTTTATCCAATCCTCTGGCAATGCTTATCAATACTCTATCACTTAAGGAAGAGTAGATATAGCTACTTTTCTCTTCATATTGTCCATCTTCGTCCAGGTCAATTTGCTCGGCAAGCCATTCTTCTACCCTTGATAAATAACCTGGATCGGCATTGATCTTGTAAAGTTCTGTCAAAGCCGAACTAACCACCCAACGATGGTTGGGTGTATGAATCCCTCCCACTTTTAATCCCTCACCAGCTTTTAATAAAAATTGCTTTAGTGGAATTGTTATGCTTTCCTTTACTGCTACTTCTGACGTATCAAGTAGCCGCCAAACAGGCGCCAACCACTTCACAATAAAACCAGTATCAGGAGTGGAGTGGAAATTAGTTGATACTAAGTCTATGGTACCATCCTCATGTTGTAGGCTTAGAAAAAAGCTACAGGATAAAGCAATTTTTTTTCGTAATTCCTGATCATTGTAAAATTCAGATTCAGGACTAACCAATGCACAAATGCCGGCCTTAAGAAAAGAAGTTAAAGAATGGGCTGTAGCCATTTCAAAACCATCTAGTACTGCTCCGTAGTTGGTTGAAGCCTGATCATCTACATATCTTTCCAAGATACGTCTGACCCCCCCATCATTATTGGAGATCATCTCCAACAACCAATCAGGTTTTCCTGAACCGGACTTAGAAGATGAGAAATTTAAAGGATCAAATGACAAAGTTGCAAATGGAGCCAAAAGTGTAAATGCTCCATTTTTCCTAATGAAAGCTCTTCGCTTCATAAATTTTTGGGGATTTTGGTTGATTTTGGGAAACAATAAAGGCTAAATATACAATTTTTTTAAGACAGGAAAAGCCGTAAATGCTTTCTTTTAAAGTCCATACAAATAGTAAAATCAGCTGGAAACTGTTGTTTTTATATCATCAGTTTAAAAAGCAAATAGGGACATTATAAACCTGAAACATTCATTACGCTATCCCTTTCAGAGAATTAACAATCCACAGGCCCTAAGTTCCTCTCTCATGGTTGCAGTAAAGAACTGGTTAAAATCCCCACAATTTTCTTCATAACCTTTTCTAAACCCTCCAAAGGAAACAGGACTAGCTGATGGTTTCATTTTATCAAGGGTCTCCAATAACCAATTCGCCGTTTTTTCATCAAGAGTAAAATCGATTATGGCTGAAGAAGTATGAAAAGTCAACAATTGTCTTGTAAGGGTTTTCTTTTTTTTGCGGACAACTTTTTCAGAAACAATTGGCGGATTGCCTAACCATATCATTTTTGCACCATCCTTTGGTAGGGAATTGTCCACTTTATCAAGGCAGGTTCCAATGTAATCAAGTCCAATGGTTGGCCTAGGGATCTTAAAATCAAACCAATCCTGCAAGGGGAAATCAAAGCCAATACCATGCATGAAATTAAACAATGACTTTTTCAAACCAAAACTAAATTTGGAATGATCTATACCGGTTTTGTCTTTGAAAGCAATGTCATTATTGGCAAATGAAATGGGGTTTTGTTCTGGAATAATTTGGTACTTTTCTGGTTCTAATCCAATTGGACTATGGGCCGTTAAGGCAAATTGATGCCAAAAACCAGATCTTAAAACCCCTTCTTCAAAGAGTTGTCGAACCATTTCCAGACTGTCTATGGTCTCTTGAATGGTCTGAGTGGGATAGCCATACATCAAGTAGGCATGCACCATTAGCCCAGCTTCTGTGAAATTTCTTGTTACCTGAGCCACCTGCTCCACAGTCACTCCTTTGTCAATCAATTTTAACAGCCGGTCTGAAGCTACTTCCAAACCTCCAGATACCGCTATACAACCTGAAGCACTCAACAAATGACATAAATCAAGCGTAAAACTCTTTTCAAAGCGAATGTTTGTCCACCATGTTAGGGATAGCTTTCGTTTTATAATTTCCAATGCCACCGCTCGCATCAGTACTGGCGGCGCAGCCTCATCCACAAAATGGAAACCACTTTCTCCAGTCTCCTGAATCATTTGTTCCATTCTATCTACCAGAATAGTGGCTGTCAGTGGCTCATACAGCTTGATATAATCTAGAGATATGTCACAGAAGGTACATTTGCCCCAATAGCAACCATGAGCCATGGTCAATTTATTCCATCTACCATCACTCCACAAACTATGCATGGGGTTGGCAATTTCTATAACAGAAATATATTTGTCTAAAGGTAAATCGCTATAATCAGGGGTCCCAAGCTCCCTTTGTTTGTAGTCATTGTCCTCAGAAAGGTTGTTGTATTTTACCTCCTCACCATCAAAGTAAAAAGTACGTTTTAGCTTTAGCTCTTTCTCAAACGGGTATTTCCCATTTTGAACCAATTCTAAAAGAATTTCAATGGGTTTTTCCCCATCATCCAAGCAGATAAAGTCAATAAAATCAAAAACCCTTGGATCAGTAATAGTTCGTAATTCAGTGTTTGGAAAGCCACCTCCCATGACGATTTTTACAGAGGGATAATTGTCTTTAACAAATTGCCCACAACGAAAAGCACTGTATAAATTCCCGGGAAATGGAACAGAAAGCCCAACCATTTTAGGTTGAATTTCTTTCATTTTATTGTCCAAAATATTTAGGCTAACCTGGTCAATATAGGTAAGGTCCTTCTTTAACTTTTCATAGAGCTCGTCAAAATTATTGGCACTTTGCCCCAATGACTCAGCGTAGCGGCTAAACCCAAATTTAGGGTCTACACAGTCAATAATAAAATCCGATAAGTCTTCTAAATAAAGCGTAGCCAAATGCTTTGCTCTGTCCTGCATCCCCATATTTCCAAAAGCATAATCAAGGTCATCCAACTGCTCAAACCTTGAAGCTTTAGGCAAAAAATTGTCTGTACAAATTTTCCTCGCCAAGCTGGGATTATGCCCCTGAAGGAAAAGTATCACCGAATCTATAGACTGAAAATAGGTTTCTTTTAGGGCATAGATTCTTTGTGAATTCTCAGTCTCAATCTCCTTATTTTGCTTCGCGATTTTGAATATTTCATTCAATCCCTTTTTGGAAAACACGGCCTGAATAACATCTATCCCCAAATCCATCTGATAACTACTTATCCCTTTGGTATTTAAAAAACCTTTGAGATAGGCCGTACCAGGATATGGTGTGTTTAGTTGAGTAAATGGAGGAGTAATTAAAAGCAAATCTTTCAATGGGTCTGTTTTTTTAGCCTATACAAAAGTAAGTGAAAAGGATTTACTCATCTATATTTATAGAAATAAAGGTAGCGATTCCAAACCGAAAGCCTCCTGAACCGTAAGTCTTGTTCTCAAAGCCAGCACCCATTTCTAACCTAAACACCCTAAATAGGTTATCCAGGGAATAGCCCAGCTCCCAATAGTGGGGGGAACTTTCCGTTTTTAAATAGTTAAAAAAAATGTTTTCCCTTATTCCTGAAAATCTTAATCCCGGCAATTGAGTAAAGAGAAACTTTCTAAACTGATAATGGAACAGGCCTCCTAAATAAGCATCAGTGGTACTAAAAGCATAATAATCTAAAAATCTGTAATTACTAGCTGCCCCCATATTGCTAAAGACTGTTCTGTTCCCTCCAAAATGCTTGTAATCCATAAAGTAGGCCTTCTCCCCATTGATAAAGGTACCCGCATTTATATTGAACGCTAATTTCCCACTTACACCAAAAGGAATAGCATGCTTTATTCCCAATTCAATGTGCTTGAATTCGGCAACCTCCGAATTCTTGAAATTAATGGGTAGGGCTTGCTTGTATTTCATCAAAATCAAAGGGGTAGAATTCAGCAAAGGGATCTTACGCCCATTTCTGACCTGATACTTTAAACCAGGCCTCCAATCAATATTCAAGTCTGCTATCAATGCATCATTCCCTATAAAGGAGTTTGCCTGACCCAAATTTAAATTCGGCTGATTGTCAGTGTAATCTTTTTTATCCCTATTGAAAAAGCTGTAATCACTGTGGTTAGACAATGGGCTGCGTTGCTCTAAACTAAAGCTAGTCCTATAGGTAAACTTGTCTCCCATCCTATGCGCCCAAAAGAGCTTTGAAAACGATTTTTCATACACCTTCATGTAATTATCCCTAAGAAAAAGTGAATAGAAGGCATTTACCTGTTCACTTATAGGTTGGTCGGCATTGTATTGATAAATGTATTTTCCAGCATCTATTCCCCAACTGTGGCCTTCCCTCCCTTTGGTGACAGACCTACGGAAATTTAAAGTTATATATGCTTTTTCACTGGCAAATCCATACCTGAATTCTGGTCTGAAATTCCAGGATTTCACTTCATTGGTAACACTATCAGCTAGTTTGGTTACTTTCTCTTTCCGATAGAAGCCCGAAAAACCCACCTTAAAACCCTCTACAGTATTGAAGGACATTTTTGTCCAATTGGTATAAAAGCCCGCAGACCTGCCCTTACCAAAATTATACCTTCCCCCTGTTAGGAAATCAAAAGCTTTGAACTTCCTTTTGGCTTTTTGGGCAATGCTATCCACTTCACTATTTTTGGCAATATCTACCAAGGCCAAACTATCGTCTCGGATATAGCCAAGAACTTCCTTATCGGTCAAAGGCGTTGGTCGAATACTGTCCCAGTAAACGCTGTTTCTTTTGGTAGCTAAAGAGTCGATGCTGTGTGACCTAATGGAAATAATGTCTTTGTCTTCTCTTATTTTTGCTTCTTCTTTTTCATAAGCCGCAATCAATTTTCGGTATTGCTTCCTACTAAGCTGATCTGCCTCCTCCAACTGTTCAATTGGCGATTCATTAGAGGATATTTTATTAATTTCTTCAGGAATTTGAGTGATTTTTTCATCAACTATTTCTGTTTCAAATACCAGATCTGGATTAAGTTTCAAGTCATAATCTCTTGTAGACGCCAGGTATTGAAACTCTCCAGCGAAACCGAAAAATTTCCCTCCAAAATTATAGGTATGTGTTATTGGCATCCATACTTTCTCCATAACGGGTGCGTATTGTTGCCTCACTCTAATATCGAAACCCATAAGGGAGGTTTTAAGATCTAAACTATGGATGGCCCACAAATCCTCAATAATATAAATGTATCCATCAAATACTTTCTCTCCTTTTGACCGGGGGATCACTCTTATTTTATTGACAAGCACCTCATTTTCTAGAAAGGTCCCCTCCAAGCGAAACTTGTAGTAGGCAAAAGCTGATCTTGCCAATGGAGAGATAATTTCATTCACTTTATCATCATAAAAACTGGCACCTATATAGGGCGCTGGTGAAGTTTGGTTATTGTCTCCACTAGAACGTATACTGATTACAGTTTCCTTAATCTCATTTGGTTGTTTGAATTCAATCTTAGACACTGCCTCTGAGGTGTAGGCCTCATTTAGACCTATACCTTCTTCAGCCAATTTCTTTTTAAGAAAAAAAGGGGCATCAGTAAGTTCTCCTGTGCCTTTGATGTAAACCATCATGCTGTAAGCTTCCACCTGAAGCTTGTGATACTTGGCTTTGGCAATTGCTTTACGTATAACCGTCAGGGCAGGATCCTCAGCTCCTTCCCTAACCTCAACCTCGCTTAGCCCATAAGTTTGCATCTCCAAACTTACATTGACTTCCACCCAATCATCTTTAACCTCAACTGTCTTCAATTGAGAAGTATAGCCTAAATATTGAACAATAATATCGTAATGTCCATTTGGAAGTTTCCACTCAAAATAGCCATTTTGATTGGTAGGTATTCCATCATTTAGATTTCTAGCAAATACGGTAGCGAAAGCAAGGGCTTGCCCATCTACTGTAGATACAGTTCCTTTTATGCCTTGAGCATTTAGCTGCGTTCCAGCCAAGGAAAATACAAACAGCAGTAATCCTATCCAAAAAGTACTTATTGATGTCTTTTCCATTAATACCCATAATTGCTTACCGAAATGGCCTTTTTCACAACAAACCTAAAACAAGAAAGAATTTGAAAATGGAAACCATAAGCCAGTAAAAGCCTTTAATATAACCAACACCAATCTATAAAATTAACTCTAGTAATTAGAACTTGGATAAAATGGTTAACAACAATTAACTGTGATGAGGATTATCTATTCCTGATCGAAAGCCCACTTTACTTGGTCCCATATTTCAGGCCCATCATTGCTAAGTTTTGGACCTTGGGTACTTCTGCCATTTTTGATTAGGCTGATCATTTCATTTTTCAATGACAAAGCAAGCTCAGGATAATCAGATATTAAGTTTGATTGTTCTGATGGATCTTTAGAAAGGTCAAAGAGCTGCATCTCTGGTAAACCAGCAAGTTCTTTGGCAGATCTTGGAGCAGTCCATCCACCAGATCCTGGCCAGGCAATTAGTTTCCATTTGTCTTTTCTGATGGCAAACCTACCATCTATCGAATGGTGAATTACAGAAGGTCTTACCTCCGCCTGCATGGCACCGTTAAGTACTTTCAAAAAACTAAAACTATCCTCCCCGGCATTTTCCGGCATTTTCTGACCTAATATATCTGCAACGGTAGCCATAAAATCTGTAGTACAGATAATTTGCTCCGAGGTTTGTGCTCCCGATATTCTTTCTGGCCATTGGACTATAAATGGCACTCTATGTCCTCCTTCATAAATGTCTGCCTTATGTCCTCTGAAACCTTGACTAGGATCATGACCAACTCTAGCCAGTTCTGCGAAATTAGCTTTAGGAGAACAGCCATTGTCTGAAGTAAAAATCAATAAGGTATTGTCTAAAACACCTTGCTTTTCCAGTTCAGCAACAATTTTTCCTACCACATCATCAACTTGCAGGACAAAGTCTCCATACATATTTGTATTGCTTTTACCCATAAACTCGGTCGTTGGTAATATGGGGGTATGCGGAGCTGGAAGTGGGAAATAAAGGAAAAAGGGTTTTTCTTTATTGGAATTTTCCCCAATAAAATCAACTGCCTTATCAGTCAGGTGAGATAAAACTTTAACATGTTCAAAATCAGGTGCTGTAGGGCCTTCTCTCCAGAAACCTTTATCATCCACGTTTACTGTTATTTTATCAGGCAATGCCGTAACCCTATCATTTTCAATGTATACGTAGGGTGGAATATCCAGAGAACTACTAAATCCATAAGCATAAGTAAAGCCTACCTGATTGGGGCCATTTTTAATGGGTTGGGAATAATCCACTTCTAAAATGGTATTCAGGTTATCTATGTTTTCATAATTTTGCTTAAAAGCCCAATCCCATCCCAGGTGCCACTTTCCAATAAATCCGGTATAGTAGCCGGTCTTTTGCAAAAGCTTACCTACAGTAAATCGATCATTGCTAATCAATGGGGCTGAATAACCTCCTAAAACGCCATTTTTAAGCGTAGATCTCCAATTGTACCTACCTGTCAAGATTCCATATCGAGTAGGCGTACAGACAGAAGAGCTGGTATGTGCATCTGTAAACTTCATCCCATTTTCTGCCATTTTATCAAGATGAATGGTTTTAATTTTGCCATCAGGATTGTAGCAGGAAGCATCACCTATCCCCATATCATCGGCCAAAATATACACGATATTTGGAGTTTCGTTTTGCTGTGCAAAACCGAAATTAATTTGAAAAAGCAAAATGCATATTGAGAGAATTAGTGTTTCTATGTTGTGGTTCATTGTTAATTATTTTAGCGAAATAAACTGTCAATTATTACTTGAATAATAGGTATTATAATCCGTATTGGGGTAAAATTTCATTTTAGTAATGAAAATCTATAAAGATAAGCATTAAACTAAAATTCAAATAATTTCGACAAAGGAATCATGTGATTCTACCAAATAAGCAAATCGAGCCCAATACCACTCAAGCAATTTATCTAAAATTGCTTGAGATTTTAATATTTACCTAAGTAATAAATAAACTTTTTGAGGAGTAAGAATAAATACTCGCCCTAAAAAATAGCAGTAAATTTCCATGGAAAGTAAATCCAGAATACATTAATTCATAGAAAACCATAAGTAAAATTGAGCCATTGAATCCATATGAGACCGATACCTTTTACTATAATTCTTTCTAGCTTAATTAATATTTTATAATTTAATCCAAACATATATAATAACACGGATATTATAACAAATTAAAATAAGTATGGCGAAAACATATTGGTAGCAAATAAGTTAAAGCAAAAAACTGAAAAAATACATTTTTAATTTCAATGATAAATTGGAATATTTTAATTATTGTTGTCTTTAGATTAATTTGTCACTTTTGGGAGCTATCTCAATTCCAGAATACATTAATTTATAAAATTAACAGATCGTATGAAAATTTGAATTATTATCCTCAAACCCTACAGGCAGTATAAAAGTATTCATTTATGATCAATCCACTCGTAATATGGGAAACGTAGTCAACAGTAATTCCAAATTAACCAAAAACATAATCCAGCAAAATTCCAAAATAAAATCAAATCATACTTCCTACCTGGTTTCCTCAGTTGATTATCCTAGGGACAAAACTATAATTTCGCAACTGAACGAGGTAACTCGAAAATATCCTGAAAGAATAGGCTTTGTTTTCGAAAGTGAATCGTTGACATTTCAGGAACTAAATAAGCAGGCGAATGAATTGGCTTCCTTTCTAATTAATAAAGGAATTTCTACGGGAAGCCTAGTGCCATTTTGCATGGAGAAATCCTTGGAAATGTTGGTAACGATATTTGGTATTTTAAAATCCGGAGCAGCTTATGTGCCTATAGATCCTAATTTTCCCATAGATCGAATTCAATATATTCTTGAAGACATCAAAGCATCAGTATTGTTGGTCAATAGTGATTTAGACGAAAGTTTAACTGTATCTGAAGAAATCGAGCTAATGAACTTCTCCTCCATACCGAAGGATCAGGTTTCAGAGCCAACAATAACATTTCAACCTAGTCCTGAAAACCTTGCTTATGTAATTTATACTTCTGGCTCTACGGGCAATCCTAAAGGAGTAATGGTGCCTCATAAAGGCTTAATGGATCATTGTTTTGGATTGATAGAAAGTGCCAAGCTTAAAGATTGTGAATCCTACGCTATCACAGCTCCTATCGTATTTGATGCTGGACATTCCCTTATCCACACTTCTATAATTCAAGCTGCTACTTTCCATTTTATATCAGATACAGTACTATTAGATAGCGAGAGATTTACAGCTTACCTGACAAACCAAAAAATTGATTGCCTAAAAATTGTACCTTCATTATGGTTGAGTCATACTGAAGGAGGTTTTATCCCTGTTCCAGAGAAAAAGTTAATTTTTGGTGGAGAAAATTTCCCACTTTCCATACTAGCATTTCTAAATAAAATTGATTTTAAAGGGGATGTTTTCAATCATTATGGCCCTACTGAAGCTTCCATAGGCAAATGTATACACCAATTAGACTTAAGTCGTAAATACAATCAAGTACCAATTGGCAAACCATTTTCCAATTCATTCATCCTTATTCTGAACAGCAAACTCGAAATGGTAACTGAAGATGAGGTAGGAGAAATATATATAGGTGGAGAAGGCATTGCCAGGGGGTACCTCAATTTACCAATGGCAACCGCCAAAAGCTTCATCCCTGATTTTATCTCAGGGCTAAATGGTGGTGTTTTATACCGCACAGGAGATTTGGGCAAAACATCTGAAGATGGAAACATCCTATATCATGGTAGAATTGATGATCAGATAAAAATTAATGGATACCGCATCGAACCTGGTGAAATTGAAACTTGCATCTATCAGTTTGAAAGCATCAAGCAAGTCACGGTTGTAGCCAAAAGCCCCAAGTCGGACAAAAGCTATTTGGTTGCTTACTATGTACTTGAAAGGAGCACTTTAGAGGATAATATAAAAGAAAAACTTAAATCAAAGCTTCCTGCCTACATGATCCCGAAATACTGGGTGAATATGGAGACAATGCCTTTAACCAGCAATGGTAAAATTGATAAGCAATCTTTACCTGATCCCGAGTGGAAAGCAACTATCAGCTCCACAACTAGTTTTCCTAAGACAGAAACGGAAAAGTGTCTATTAGCAATATGGCGAAAGGTTTTGGGTTGGAAACAGATTGGTACAGATGATAATTTTTTTGAATTAGGCGGAGATTCATTGCTTGCTATCCGATCTATTTCTGCTATTAAGCAGGAATTAGGCAAACGACTTTTGGTTAAAGATTTCTTTGACTCACCAACCATTTCTAGTCTAAGCCAAAAAATAGATAAAACGGATATCGACTTACAAGTTTTGGCAGCTACAGAAAATGCTGGTAGCCCCCCACTTTCCTTCAATCAGGAAGCTATGTGGATCATTCATAATTCAAGAGGAAGCCTTCAATACCATTTACCTATGGTATTCTCTATCAATGGTGAGTTGGATGTGAAGTCTCTTAAGGCAGCATTTAAAGAAATCGTCAAACGTCATTTACCTTTACAGACAATTTTTACAGCGACGGATGAGGGCTTGGTGCAAGAACAGCTTGGGTCAGACTCTTGGTTTTTACAGGAATTTATTACACCTCTAACTGAAAATGAGGTTTTTCGGGACTGGCCTTTCAAATCTATGATTGCGCAGCCTTTCGATCTTTCCTCAGATTATATGATTAGGGCTGCTATATTCCAAATAGAGCCACAAAAACACATTTTGGGTATTGTTGTTCATCATATTGCATGGGACGGATGGTCCACTGCCCTGTTTAAAAATAACCTTTCCAATCTGTACAATCTTATTAAGAATGGAAAGCCTGTTCCAAAACAAGCAAATGCTTTAGCCTATACAGATTTTTCATTGCACCAGAGAAGCCTTCTAAAAGGTGATTTTTTAAATAATTCACTTCAATATTGGAATAAAAAACTAACCGGAGTCCTACCGAGTCAACTTAGAACCGATTCTTCAAGAACTTCAGAAGTAACTTCATCTGGTTCCTCTCAGGAATTTATTATCGATAAGGAGACCCATTCAAAATTAAAAAGTCTAGCGAAAAAACACAATGCAACGCTTTTTATGGTATTACTAGCCGGATTTAAAGCCTTGCTAAAAAGACATAGTAATCAAGAAGACATCTGTGTTGGTATTCCAATGGCTGGAAGAGAGCATGAGGGGATGGAAGATTTAATTGGTTTTTTCGTCAACACCTTACCTATCAGAACATTGGTGGACGGAAATTCGGATTTCAATGATTTACTTAAAAATGTCAAAAACAACACATTAGAAGCTTTAGAGCATGGCCATGTACCATTTGGTGAAATTGTAAAATTATCAGACGATTTCAGATTTTCTGATCGAAATCCTGTTTTTCAGGTGCTATTTGTCATGCAAAGCAATAGCGCAACTGAATTAAACTTTGATGATTTAGAAATCACACCATTAAAAGTCACAAAGCAGACCTCTGAATTTGAGCTAATACTAGAAGTTAAAGAGTCTGAAGAATTGCTAACAGGCCAATTTGAGTTCCAAACGGCAATATTTAATCCATCCACTATTGCCCTAATTTCTGATCACTATATAGAACTGCTCAAGTCAATAACCATTGATTCTCAGGACTCCATAGATGGAATAAACTTACTTAATGAGAAGGAAAAGGATTTTGTTTTAAATAAACACAACGATTTTGTCCTTCCAAAGGAATTATCTCATAGTACTTTTTTAAGTCTTTTCGAAGATCAGGTGAAGCTAGTTCCAAATAAAACTGCCATAGATTTTAATGGCGATAGTATTAGTTTTACCGACTTAGATTTAAAGAGCAACCTGCTTGCCAACCATTTAATTAATATAGGAGTAAAACGAGGCACCTATATTCCTATTTGTTTAGACAACTCTCCTCAAATGATCATTGGGATATTGGGAATTCTAAAGGCTGGTGCAGCCTATGTTCCTTTAAACCCGGATTTCCCAAAAGAAAGAATTCAATTTATTCTTGAAGACACCAAAGCTTCCTGGGTGATTACAGATGAGGAAACCGAAAACATTTTTCGGGAGAACTTTACTTCCATCTCTATTATATCACTTGATTCAAAGCTAAGCAGCATAAATAAGGGAAACCCTGAAAAACCTGCTTTACCTCTTTCTACCGAAGACCCAGCCTACCTAATTTATACATCTGGAACAACAGGCAGACCTAAAGGAGTGATCATTAGTCACAAGGGTTTATTTTTGTTTTTATTTTCACGAGAAAGGTATTATCCGGAAAGTTATCCTACTTTGCTATTAATGTCATTTACTTTTGACGGATCCATTCCAGCAATTTTTGGAACATTGGCTAGAGGTAATGCCTTAATATTAGGAAAGGCCAACCAACTCAAAGATACTAAGGAGCTGAAGAAATTAATAAGACTTACTGGAACAATCCATTGTGTACCTTCCTTTTATCATTTTTTACTAACCGAAAATTTAATTCCTACTGGGCAAATTAAAAGGGTGATTTTAGGTGGGGAAAAAATAGATTCCTCACTATTGGCCTTGCATTTCGAAAAGAATAAAGAGGCAAAATTATACAATGAATATGGCCCCACAGAAGCGACAGTATGGGTTACTGCGGCAGAATTGAAAACACCTAAGACACGAATTACAATAGGAAAACCCATTGCTCACATTAATATCTATATTTTAGATCATTTAGGAAAAGTATGTCCTGTAGGAATTCCTGGAGAGCTATTTATTTCAAGTGAAAGTTTGGCCAAAGGATACTTAAACCGCCCTGAATTGACCGCTTTAAATTTTGTTCCTGACCCCTTTTCAAATGTGAAAGACAGGAAAATGTACAAAACAGGAGACCAAGCAATTCTCCTTCAAGACGGGAATATTGAATTATTGGGCAGATTGGATAATCAGGTAAAGTTAAGGGGCTATAGAATCGAGTTAGAGGAAATAGAAAAGGTATTAAACACTTTAGATTTAGTCGACATATCCGTTGTTACCCTAAATGGTAAAACTCCCGAAAACCAGGTACTTGTTGGACATATAATCACAGTCAATAACTTAAAGTACTTATCAGAGGAACAAAAAACAGAAAAACTAATTGCTCACCTTTCTGATAATTTGCCTTCCTACATGATCCCTTCTCAATGGCATTTTATAAATTCAGTTCCCCTAACTACTAACGGTAAAATAAATAGAAAAAAACTTTCGCAAATTGATCTAAGCGCAAAATTCAACAAGGTTCTCACACAATCTAAAAACCCTACTGAAATACGGCTGCAAGGGATTTGGGAAGAATTATTGAATATTAAGCAGGTTGGGATTAATGATAACTTCTTTAAAATAGGTGGTCATTCCCTAATGGCTATAAGGTTAATAAATGCCATTAAAACTCATTTTAACTTTGAAATAAAGTTTACTGAAATATTTAAACAACCTACCATCCATCAGCAGGCCTTACTCATAGGTGGAATTTCTTCAACATTGCCAAGGCAGCAAAACATCGAAATCCCCATTAAACCTAAGGAATTTCCCCTTTCCTTTAATCAGGAAAGTTTGTGGTTGACTGACAAATTAGAAGGCTCTTTACATTATCATATTCCTTTGGTTTTGAAACTTACTGGAAAGCTTGACAGCCTTTCGATGGAGTCCACTTTACGTAAAATTCTCGACAGACATGAAATATTGCGGTCTGTTTACCAATATGATGGAGACCACATTTATCAGGTAGTGCGTGAAATTGAAAATTGGCAATTGGAAGTTAAGGACATTTCTACAGAAGTCTGGGATGAACAAACGCTTAGTAATTTTATACAATTGCAGATCAATCAACCATTTGATTTGAGACAAGACCTAATGTTCCGAGCCTTATTGATTCGTCAAAGTAATGAGGTAAGTATCCTTGCTTTGGCTTTCCACCACATTGCTTTTGATGGATGGTCAGTCGGAATATTAATGAATGAAATCGAATATTTTTATAGCCGGATTAAAAATAACAGCCCATTAGACAAGCAACCTTTACCCATCCAATATAGAAATTATGCCATTTGGCAAAGAAACCAATTTCAAAGCTATGGATTTGAGGAAAAAATAGCTTATTGGAAAAATAAACTTGCTGCATTACAGCCAATTTCATTAGCGCAATATAAAAATGTCATTGATGATCCTAATAGTGATTGCGATACGATATTCTTCCTTATCCCAGCCCACCACTCAAAACATTTAAAGGAACTAGCTAGTAAGTCAGAGACAACATTGTATATGGTTTTAATGGCCACTTTTAAAACTCTTCTGTACCAATTGACTCATCAAACGGACATTTGCGTAGGGACTGTGGTGGCAGATCGGAATTATCAGCATACAGACAAGTTACTAGGGTATTTTGTCAATACCTTACCGATTCGATCACAGCTCAATCCAATTGGTAATTTTAGTGACTTCTTAAATGAAGTAAAAGACAACTGCCTTGAAGCCTTTGAATTTCAGGAGGTACCTTTCGAGAAAATAGTAGTTGCAGCCCAACCTGAAAGAAAACTAGGAAGCAATCCCCTTTTTCAAGTAATGTTTTTACTTCAAAATTCTTTTGATAAAAATGGATGGAAAATTGACGATTTAATAATAGAACAACTTAAAACCAAACCACAAAGAGCAAAATTTGACCTTATGCTTACCAGCACTGAGGTTGAAAATGGTATCGAAGGTGTGATGGAATACAAAACATCTCTTTTTAATTCAGAGGAGGTAAATCAAATTATTGAAAAATACCTAGACTTACTGGAGACCATTTTTGCTCAACCTTCCCTGCCAATTGATGCTTATACTGAAGACAAGAAAGCCAAAATCAATAGTATCCAGGAGGAATTAAAACCTGATACCTACAATGAATTCAGACCTGTTCAGGAATTAATAGAATCTGCTGTTTATCAATACCCTGCAAAAACAGCAATAATTTCTAAAAATGAATCCTGCAGCTATAAAGTGCTAAATGAAACATCCAATCAATTGGCAGATCTTCTAATCCAAAAAGGCATAGGCCGGAATGATATAGTGGGCATAGTAATGGATCGTTCAATAGAGATGATCACATCTATTATGGCAGTATTAAAAGCAGGGGCAGCCTATCTCCCTGTAGATACTGATTTTCCTGATGAGCGGATCAGTTATATGCTCAAGGATGCAGCAAAGGTTCATATAACACATACCAAATACAAAGGGAAATTCAAGTCACAGTCAATAGAGATTCTGTGGGAGGAATTCAAAGCAAAGCAGGATAATTTCTCAAAAGAAAACCCATCTCCGAACAATGAAGCCAATGATGTGGCTTATATTATTTATACCTCCGGATCTACAGGAAAGCCAAAAGGAGTCATGCTAACCCATGGCAACTTGTATAACTTCCTTAAAACCGTTAGCCATAAACCCGGAATCACGGCCAAAAATAAATTTCTGGCCGTAAGCTCTGCATCTTTTGATATTGCCTTACTGGAGTTAATATTGCCTTTCGTACACGGGGCTCAAATCGTAATTCTCGATCAATTCGAGAGAAAAGATCCCCGACTTATTTCAGATTATTTAAGGCAAAAAAAGGCTGACATTATGTTTGCTACACCTACCCATTGGAAAATGCTTTTAGAAAGCGGATGGAATTCGCGAGTAGACAACCTGCAAATAATCAGCGGAGGTGAAGCGTTGAGCAAAGAATTGGCAAAGCAGCTATTGCCATTATGCCATAGCCTTTGGAACATTTATGGCCCTACAGAAACTACTGTTTTCTCTACCATAAAAAAGATCGAGGCAGATCAATCACTTATTACAATAGGCCGAGAGGTACTGAATACTAAAATATATCTTCTTGATGAAAACCAAAAACCTGTACAAAAAGGAAAGGAAGGAGAAATCTACATTTCCGGTAAGGGTGTAGCGAAGGGATACCTTAACCAACCGGAGTTAACCAATCAAAAATTCTCCACAGATCCATTTCAATCGCAATTAGGTATCTGTATGTATAAAACCGGTGACAGAGCAAAATTCCTACCCGACGGAGAAATCCAAATCCTTGGGAGAATTGACAATCAAATCAAATTGAGGGGTCATAGGATTGAACTTGAGGAAATTGAACAGGCCATAAATGAACTAGCCTCAGTCAAAGAAAGTGTAGTTTTATTTAGAAATACTTCTCGTAATGACAAAGGCTTGGTTGCCTATCTCCTCCTCAAGGAAAATTTGGAAGAAAGTGAAGTAACAGATAAAACCAAGGTAGTTTCAGCCAAGCAAGTCAAGGGCTGGAAAAAAGAATTGTCCCTTACACTTCCTGGCTATATGTTGCCCTATGATTATGTTATTGTAGACCATTTCCCCCATACTGCAAGTGGAAAGATTGACCGGCTTCGACTACCGGATCCCATAGCTATTGATCAGGATGTTATTTTGTCACCTGAAACTCTAGAAGAAAAGAAAATCGCTGCAATTTGGTCAGTTGCCCTGGGTTTAGATAAAATAGATATCACCGATAATTTCTTTGAGATTGGCGGACATTCACTGATTGCTGTGAAAGTAATGACCTTGATAGAAAAAGAGCTAGGAACCCGATTGCCACTTTCAATTCTCTTTAAATACCCCACAATTCAGAAATTAGGTAGTTTCTTGGAGAGCAAAGTAGAATTAAACAAAGAATGGAAATCTATTGTACCTATACAGCCTTCCGGATCGAGGCCACCAATCTACCTTGTGCATGGAGCAGGATTAAACGTAATGCCATTTCATTCACTGGCCAAATACCTGGACAAGATTCAACCACTATATGGCATCCAATCCAAAGGTATGAATGAAGAAAACACAAAGTATGAATCCATTGAAGAAATTGCCCGTAACTATATTGAAGAACTAAAGGAGAATAGCCCTAGTGGCGAAATCATTTTGGGAGGTTATTCCCTGGGAGGAATCATTGCATTCGAAATGGCCAAACAGTTAAAGAACTCCAGCATAACTGTTAAAAAACTCATTCTTTTTGACAGTTATGCTACTTTTATCAAAGATCCCCACAGTCCAAAAAACAAGCTTCTTGCTAAAATTCACCTTCAGCTTTATAAAAAATCCCATGATTTAAAATTACTGGTAACCCACCCCACTGTTCTAAGAGATATTAAATATAAGTCAATTAGCAAAAAACTAAATGTGTTATTTATTAAATTAAAGTTAAAAACTAAAAAAACAGAAAGTCCTATTCTCCAAAGAATTAACAAAATTAAAGCCTTGCATTTGGCTGCTTGTAAGAATTATACACCGGGATTTTACGAAGGGGAAATCACCCTATTTAGAGCCAAAATTCGAACTAATTATTTCTTCGAACCAGAATTTCTTGGATGGAAGGCCTTTTCCAGATCTATAAATATAATCGAAGTAGAAGGTACTCATACAGGTTTGTTTATAGAACCAAATGATAAAAAAATTGCCACAATTATTAAACAAGTGGTGGAATAAAGGAAATCATTGTGGGATGGGGTGATCGGTGATTAGATGACAGGGTGATGGGGTGATCCAAAATTCGTTATATCAATCAGTTGTGAATTGCTTTCATATTGGTATCTTCATAGGATAATCACAGCAAGGTAAGGCAATTGATATTGAATTGAAGAGTTGTGAATTGCTTTCAAATTGGTATCTTCATATGATAATCACAGCTCAAATCATCTCATACGGCCTCCGGCAAATGTTGTGAATTGCTTTCAAATTGGTATCTTCATATGATAATCACAGCTACAATTCATAGAAGCTTCGAAATCGCCATGTTGTGAATTGCTTTCAAATTGGTATCTTCATATGATAATCACAGCGACATTAGCCTCCATATAGATTTCATCCATGTTGTGAATTGCTTTCAAATTGGTATCTTCATATGATAATCACAGCGAAACGTAACATATTTTCAACTCCAATCGTGTTGTGAATTGCTTTCAAATTGGTATCTTCATATGATAATCACAGCAGTATTCTGGCAAAAACAAACATGATACGTGTTGTGAATTGCTTTCAAATTGGTATCTTCATATGATAATCACAGCTGCATGCAAAAGATGCTGTTACAGATTTAGGTTGTGAATTGCTTTCAAATTGGTATCTTCATATGATAATCACAGCATATAGAGGAAAAACAACTGGATGGTTTAGGTTGTGAATTGCTTTCAAATTGGTATCTTCATATGATAATCACAGCGAGACTACTGGGAAAGAAAGAGTGCCAGATGTTGTGAATTGCTTTCAAATTGGTATCTTCATATGATAATCACAGCTGATCCTGAAAATACATCTTTAGATAATCTGTTGTGAATTGCTTTCAAATTGGTATCTTCATATGATAATCACAGCTTACCATATTTAGTTTGATTGGTGTTTGCAGTTGTGAATTGCTTTCAAATTGGTATCTTCATATGATAATCACAGCTGGTACTGTTAGATTTAGATTAAGAGTAAAGTTGTGAATTGCTTTCAAATTGGTATCTTCATATGATAATCACAGGTGAGCTGGATTGGATAGATGGGGAGAATTTGTTGTGAATTGCTTTCAAATTGGTATCTTCATATGATAATCACAGCTATCTGAAATTATTTCGGAATCTATGTTATGTTGTGAATTGCTTTCAAATTGGTATCTTCATATGATAATCACAGCTTCAGTGTAATCATCATAACTCTTTCCTTTGTTGTGAATTGCTTTCAAATTGGTATCTTCATATGATAATCACAGCATACTTATTCTTATAACCAACCGCACCCGTGTTGTGAATTGCTTTCAAATTGGTATCTTCATATGATAATCACAGCCCCTTTCTACTGCTGACATCACTTCTCTGTGTTGTGAATTGCTTTCAAATTGGTATCTTCATATGATAATCACAGCTGGGTATTTGGAGATATACATGGGGCTATAGTTGTGAATTGCTTTCAAATTGGTATCTTCATATGATAATCACAGCATATATGGTGGGAATAATCTACAGGTATATGTTGTGAATTGCTTTCAAATTGGTATCTTCATATGATAATCACAGCGAAGAGATTTTTACACTAATTCACCAGCTAGTTGTGAATTGCTTTCAAATTGGTATCTTCATATGATAATCACAGCAATCACCATTATAGATAGCGTAACGTTCTGGTTGTGAATTGCTTTCAAATTGGTATCTTCATATGATAATCACAGCATACCCCACTTTAAGTGTCTGGTATGCTGTATTTTACATGACTATTTAGATTTAAAAAAGCAACCGGATTTTACCAAACAAAACCAAAGGACTTACAGCTTTTACCAACCTATAAAAATCCTTCAAAACAACTCCAACTGTTGCGGTGGAGCCTCCTTTTCCTGCGGCTTGGCCCCATAAAATAATTCCATCATACCAAACTGTTTGTCGGTAATGCACATAATCCCAACTTTCCCTTTGGGTGGAAGGTTTTTTTTCGTTCTTTTAATATGTACTACTGCATTTTCTCGACTGGCACAAAAACGCATATAAATGGAAAACTGAAACATGGAAAACCCATCGTCCAAAAGTTGCTTTCTGAATTTGGTGGCCACTTTTCGGTCCTTTCGGGTCTCAGTGGGCAAGTCAAAAAAAACTAAGACCCACAAACTGCGGTATTGATTAAGACGTGAGAAATAATTTTCATCCATATTCTGGGTAAATGATTTTACGACTAACGCCGGCAAAGCAATCATATAAGGAGGATGTAGTCCGAGAGGCAGCCACGAGCAAAGGACTTTTCTGTCCATCAATATTTACATCTAAGGCCGGAATACTAAGCAATTCCTTTTTTAATTCGGTAGTCAATACATCATATGCATCATAAGTTTCAACTATATGCGTTACCACCAAATCCACATAAGGCCGGTAAGGTTCCATGATATCGTCTGCCAAACAATAGGCATTGTATTTGTTCCGGTGCCAAATGCCCACTCCGGGTAACATACCTGAAGAAACCAAAGCCCTAGCAATAACTGCCCTAAGAATGGCATAACCATAATTCAACAGGTTATTGGGAGGAATACCGATTTGCCCTCGGTTAAATTCAGGTAATTCAAATAAGTACTGCCAGTAAATCGCTGCTGCCTGTGCCTCATGGTTACCAGTATCTCCGGATGCTACATTTTTATACAGGTACTTCATTCGTTTCGATTCCTTCCCTTTTTCCTTCAGTAAATCATACTGATTTTTAATCTTAGCCGCGACTGTCTGTTGCCAAAGGTTTTTCTTTAAGGGTTGGGAAGCGCTTAACTGAAATCGAACGCGCTCTGTTTGTTCGGAATGTCCCTGCATAGGCAATAACAATCCTTCCGGGAGGTGCTGGGCATTACAGGAAACAACAGCTACTTTCCGATCTGTTAGCTTGGACAAAAGCCCATTAGTAATGGTAATTTGCTGGTTTTCTAGAACAATCATCCCAATATCTTCTATGGCCACCATCCTGTCCGCCTTATCATCCTCAGGAAAGCTGATTTTCAGTTGTTCATTTTTGGTGCTGAGGTAAGCCGGGTTACCAAAAAATAAGGTACGCTTAATCATCTTTTCTTTATTTTGTTCAGGAAAAAAATCACTGACAATCTTTAAACATGTTTTCTTTAAGTCTTATTCTAAATTCTTATTTATCAACCATTCCTTTTTCATTTCCACCAGATTCAAAACATGGTCCCAACTGTCAAAGAAATTCAGATAGTAAGACCTTTCAAGATAAGATGCCATATCCGGACGTTCATAAGTCTTCCAACTGGACCATTTCCAATCTTTTGGATCTTTTACAAAGCCATGTTTTAAAGGATTGAGGTGAATATAGAGGAATGTTTCCTGCCATTGTCGTTCAGTTTGAATTGGCGTTCTTTTGAAATGTTCTATAAAAAGGCTACCTCTCCTCTCAAATCGTTTGTTAAAAGCTTTAGTGTACGAATTGAAAAAATCACTAAAGGCCTTGGTTGCAGGATTTCTGGAGGCATGGCCAATTTTGCTTTGTCCTTTCAGACCTGCCAGGTTTTGAAAACCTGGCAGGTCTTTACGTACAGCAACCAGAAAATGAAAATGATTAGGCATCAGACAGTAGGCATAAGTATTTACTACCTCTCCAAGATATCTGGCATATTGACGAAGGAAAAACCGATAGTTTTCCCCCTCCCGAAAAAGATTTTCGACTCCATTGGCATGATTGTAAATGTGGTACGTTTGCCCAGGTTCCATTGTTAATATTCTCCAACTTGAATTACCTTACCTAAATGATTTAAACGTACTTTAATAATTCCTTGAAAGAACTGTAGGCTTTTTAACTGTTTAAACCCCATATCCCTGAGGTCCTTTGAATCATTGAGAGTTGATTCTAAATGATGACGAAAGACATAATCTCTTACTGCAGAATTTCCATATACAACTTTCGAGAACTTTTGTACCCTAAACAGGTTTGGACTAATCAAATGGTTATTTCTATCATCAAGAAGATCAATCTCCGAAGGATCAAAATCTTCTGAAGGGAATACAAAGAATTCATTTTGTTTTAATGTAAACAAAAATTTCCACCCTTTAGAATGATTTTTATTAACAATAGGTAAACCTTGATTTTTCCGAACAACAGCTTCAAAAAATGATACCACCTCGTCTTGTAGGTTACCCTCGTTATCTTCATAAATGGCTACATGATGATTATTCCCGGTACTCACAAAGTCTACTGGTATTTCTTTCCCCTCCTTATCTATTATTGGTTGACCGAAATGATCTTTCTTGCTGTGAAGTGCCTCGGCATTACTAACACCAGAAATTTTCACCCTTCTGATAGCAATTCCTTTTTCTTTATTAAGCCAAATGGGGTTTTCATCTATATTTGAGAATGCTAATTTTGAATTACCACCAAATTCCTCCAAACGACTTTCTAAAACCCTTTTAATCTTCGAATCAATGACTTTTTCAACTTTAAGATCTGGGGCAACGTCTTTCCGGATGGTATAATTCTTATTCAAGGTGACGGTTTTAACTTTATCTGGCATTTTTATATTTCTTTCAAAATTCAAGTAAATAGGCATTTTATTTAAAGAATTTTTCCCTGTGAATGCCTTTTTAGGATCATTATTATTTTGAGCTAGTCTTTTTAGCAAGGCATCTCGCTCCTTTTTCTTAGCAACAGTTTTTATTTTCTGTTCGTCAAAAGCTCCTCCAACCTTTTCAAGCTTGGTGACATATGAATGTGACATTCCATATACAGTTTCTTTATGAAGTTGTCCCCTTGGAGTAGAGACAATCTGCTCATTGAATCCCTTCTGTTTTTTAGTCTTATTTTTATTAATCGTAACAACCTTATTCTTGGCTTTATAAGAAACCAAAATCTTAGAAAGATAATTTTTAGCTTCCGACCTTATGTTTTTAACTGGGGAAATAAAACGAAGTTTACCATTTTCCCTCTTTAGGTATTTACGTTCAATTCCAAAGATCTGGGAACCTTTTGCACCATCTATAGCTCTAGCATTGAGATTATTAAGATATTGAATATATGCAGGCTTGGTTAGCGAAACTGTTAGGGCATCCATGGCATGGTGCCGATGGTCATTTCGCTTGCTCCAATCTTTAATATTTTTTAATCTTTCACCATTCTTTCCTTCAACTGTATAAGTCAATCCAAGTTTATCGTACTTTTCCCAGTTTAACTCTTTTAAAATATCAACAAGTCCCCAATCCTCCCTAAGCCTATCAGTAATTATTCCTGTTGTAACTGTTACGTTTCTTACAACATCGAATAAAATTTCTTTGGCTTTTTTACTTATATACCTCGTTTCCTGAAGTTGTCTTGCAATAAAATCCTCCGGTATTTTATCATTAGCCATCAAGAGTTTTTGGATTTTGGCTTTACTTAATCTCCCTTGAAAGCCTTTAACCCTCTCCTGATATTGCTCAAATTCCTTAGGTGATAATTTATCCTGAAGAAAAGTAAAAGCGGTAGCATTCAACTTATCAATATTGAGCTGCCTTTCACAAATTGTTTTATTTGAAAAAGAATCATCAAAAAGCCTTGCTTTAGGAATAATATGCTCAATATCATATTCTTTGGTGAAAAGTTTACTTGCCTCTATAACCTTTCCTGTATAGATGGAAATTCCCCCCGTCTCTAACCATAGTTTGTATCGTATCAAATCATTTTTGGTAACTCTTACCAAACCAAATTCTTTCTTTAATATACTACGAAACTTATCATGATCTTTAGTTGCTGAAGCTATACGAGAGGTCATTTTTTTTCGTTGCTCTGCATTGGCTTTTAACTCACGAGCCATTTCTATTCTGATCTCATCTGGGCGCCCTAGATTGGGATCTTTAATTATAGCATTGACCACATTAACCATTTGATTGAGAATCTTTTCCACTACCGGATTACGAAGAGAGTTCTTCTTCAGCAATTCCAGTTCAGGTTTTAATTCCCTATTTTCGTTATCCTCTTTTGTCAATGACGAAGAATGGTTATAACCTGCATAAGTACATGCTTTATCATAAATTAAACCTGATTGAAGATGAGGTAAAATTTTCTTAATTGCCCTACTACTTAAGGAGGCATGGTCTTCTTGAAGGCTAATTCCTAACAAAAATTTGGTATGTTCTGGTTTGAATCCAAATTTTTTGATTAGACATTTTTTTAACTTTTCATCATCCTCAGCACTATACAATAAATGCCAAAATTGAATATATGGCTGTTTTTCATATTCTGTTCCTTCAATTTCATTACTTACTCGAAGCAATTGCGGCTCAATTCCAATTCTCAAGAAAGCTTCAGAAAACAGATCGAGTATATCATCAGCCTTCATCTTTGCTAAATCAATGGACTCTCCATCCTCTAGCTCTATAATTCTAGCAAATGCATCAAAAATAGCGTAATTGATTCGGTTTCCTTCAAGCTTTTGAAAATTAAGCTCCCACTCCTTCGGTTTTAGGTTCATCAACTTTAAAGCGTCGGAAACGGACATTTCTCTCTTAAAGGCCAATTGCTCAGCCAATAATATTTTATCTTCAAGAGCTAATTCGAGTTTTTCATTCAGGTTATCTTTTTTGGCTAAAAAAAGGTTATTTAAATTTTGCCAAATTCTATATTCTTGAAATACAGGATGTGACTTAGGAACTACCTTATGGTTGGGTTCAAATTCACAATTACTAATTAAATGCTTTTGAGACTTAAGTGGCCTTTGATAAAAAATAGAAATATCCCTAATGGTTTTCTTCAAATTGTCAGTAAGTTGAGAATGAAACCTGGACTGAACACTCCATAATCTTTCAAATTCATCAAGATAATCTTGACGATAAAACACTTGACCTTTTAACCTTGTGTGAGGATTTATTTTTATTTGCTCATATAGAAATTGACCTATAGTCAGATTTTTAAAATACAGCTCTTTACTTCTATCGCTAATTGCGCCCAGATAACCACTGGAATTGTTAATTTGAGAATTAATTTGCGAAAGAATTAAGGCAATCTCAGAAAGTTCAATTTGAGAGGTAACTGCTTTCGAACGTAATTGATATAATTGTAATTTTTTTTCGTCTCTTTTACCTTTACTTTCAACCAGTTGAATTCCATTCTTATTAAAAAATTGTTTAGTTGGAGTGGAAGGCTTTCCCATCCATTCTTCTATAAAAGATGAATTCAAGATTTCTGGATAAAACTCCCCTTGACACCCCACTATTATTTTAAACTCTTCCTGTAAGTCTGAAAGGTAAAAGTCTGGAATATTATTATTGCCGCTAATTAAAGCTTTATAAACCCATTGTCCAGGGGTTAATCCATTCTCATAAAGCTTCTTAGCAATTTCCATACTATCTATGACACTACCTTCATCTTCCACTGATTTTGCTTTTCGATTACTTTTGTAACCTCTCTTTTTATTAATTTGTAAAAGAACTTTTAAAAATTCATCTAACTCAATTCTTTCTTGTACTGCTTTTGCCCTAAGTTTCAATGTGGAAAATGTAGAAGAAGGGCCATCTTCAGCGTACAAAAAGTTAGAAGAAACCAAACCCTTTTTCTTAAAAACATCAAGTAATGCATATCTCCTTTGTTTAAACCGCTGAAGATTTCTTCTTGCTCCTCTTTTTAAAGTTCGATCTGAATTAATTGAAATTTTATTTCCTTTCGAAAAATCATTTTCTTCATCAGAAGTAATAGGAACAATTCTTACTCCCATATCTCTAATTTGACTCCCTATTATTTCTTTATCCGGCTCTTGAATAAATGCCCAACCTATGGAGGTAGTCCCTAAATCCAACCCCAAAATTTTTTTCATATTTATAAAAATTTAACTTCTAAAAGCTATATTGCATTACCAATTTGAAGCAATTCACAATAAGGATTATTCCGTTGTGAAAACATTTATAAGGGCCTCAGTAGATCTTTTCTACTGGGGTCGTTATTTTTTTGCCCATTGTATATACTTTATTTATAAAGATTAAAAATTTAGTATTAAATTTCAAATATTATATTAGTTATTAAAATAAATTCTGGTTATTCACTTCATTAACTGCATTAAATTCTATTTTTCATAGTAATAAAACAGTAGCTATTGTTTAAAATGAATTACCTCCAATATATGGATCTCCTGCAATTACTAAATATTAATCCTTCTAGGTGTTTCTAAATCAAATTTTTATATCAGTGAATAAATAATATATTTACTAATCAATTGCCAAAAGATAATTCTATCTCTCCATGCTTAAAATTCATTCTCTCCTTCCTATTTTGGGTATTTTGTTTTCTATAGCTTTACCCTGCTTCTCCCAATCGAACCCTACCGACCAAGCTATTGCCAAGCATAGAAAAGGCAAGCTGATTGTCAATGCCAAGCCGGGAACCAAGGTCTCCATCAAGCAACTTTCCCATGAATTTTGGTTTGGAGCAGCCATTGCCAATGGTCTGGGATCGGGGAACATGAACCCTGATGACCTAAGCCAATACAAAACCTATTTCCTGAAAAACTTTAACAGTGCCGTTACAGAAAATGCACTCAAGTGGGCCAATATGGAAAGGGAAAAAGGCAAAGTCAATCACTTAACAGTAGAAGGAATACTAAATTGGACAGATGAAAATGATATCCCTCTGAGGGGGCATAACTTATTCTGGGGCATAGAGAAATTTGTACAGCCTTGGATAATGGAATTGAGTGATGAAGAACTGGAGGCAACCATAAAAAATCGAGCCATTTCCATTGCCAGACGGTACAAAGGGCGCTTTGTAGAATACGATCTAAACAATGAAATGATCCATGGCAATTATTATGAAGATCGGCTGGGGCCGGACATAACCGCGAAAATGGCCAAATGGGTGCTTGAAGGGGATCCTGACGCTCAACTTTATCTCAACGATTACGATATCCTAACAGGAAACAGATTGGCAGACTATTTGGCCCAAATTAGAGCACTCTTAGCCCAAAATGTTCCTATTACTGGTATTGGCGTGCAGGGTCACTTGCATGGCAGTACTTTTGACAGAAAGGAGCTAAAACGCAGTCTTGACTCTTTGGCACAATTTGGTCTTCCTATTCGAATCACTGAATTCAATATGCCTGGCCAACGATCCAAATTACATAAAGACACGCAATTGGTTATGAGTCCTGAAGAAGAAAAACAAAATGCCATTGAATTGGTGGATTATTATAGCATTTGTTTTGCCCATCCGGCAGTGGAAGGTATCCTAATGTGGGGATTTTGGGAAGGAGCCAATTGGATACCTGCCTCTTCTTTATATACTCGCGACTGGCAGCCAAAACGGGCAGCTTATGCCTACCAAAAGTTGATATTTGAAACTTGGTGGACAGAAAAAACCGGCACTACCGATGCAGAAGGGAATTACTCTTTATCCGCTTTTTATGGCGATTACCAAATAACCGTTGATGGGAAAACGAGAATAATTTTACATAAAAAAAAGAATGGAGCAACCACCATTGATTGCTCCAATCCTTGATCCATTTATTTATTGATAATCCTTTCCGATCAAACTCTCTAAGACGGATTGTTGCCAATCATGTAAAGTATTTTCCATTTTCTCGGCAATTTCCGGGTGATCTGATAGTATGTTATTTTCCTCTGCCGGATCTGCATTGATATCAAAGAGTTCTTTTTCGGCTGCCTCACCAGTACTTCCATGGATCACCAATTTGTATTGATTACCCAATAAAGTCCGAGGACCGGAAAAATCCTCCTCTTGGATATCCGTTTGCTTAAAATTTTTAAAGTTTCTGGTAGGTATCCCATTCATCAACTTTACTAGAGGTGAGGTACCTTTTTGTAATTCCGGGTCTATATAATCGGCCAAACCTTCGCCATTGTTTCTTGGTCTACCATTCCAGAAGGCGATAGGCTCTGGTCTTTTATCCATTTTTCCTTCCAGCATAGGCAAGAGACTGATGCCATCAATGGGTCGGTCAGGAAGTGCTTGACCTGTAATTTCACAAAGGGTAGGAAATACATCACTGGAAACACCATGACCCTCGGTAATAAAAGGATTCTTTATTTTTTCAGGCCATTCCAAAACTGAAGGAACTCGCACCCCCCCTTCATATACCCGTCCTTTTTGACCTCTGAAAGGAACTGTTGCATTTCCCTCCTGAGGTGTTCCATTGTCGCCAAAGTACCATAGCAAGGTATTGTCTCGAATTCCCACCCCGTCAAGATAGGTTCTTAATTGCCCTATAGACCTATCCATGGCTGTGATTTCAGCGAATCGTTCCCTTAAGACTTCACGTTGCAGCCGTTCTACCGGTCCACCGGTTTCGTTGGAAGTCAGCCTAACCATCCGATTTCCGAAATCTTCCGGTAAATTATCATACAAGGCCAAGTCTTCGGGTTTTGCACTATAGGGCTCATGAGGAGAGCCATACCAGATCACAATAAAAAAGGGTTGATTTTTTTCTTTGGAACGTTCGATAAAATCGATGGCCTCTGCAATCAAAATTTCAGAACTCTCCCCTTCAAAAACAACCGGTTCGGCTCCATTTCTTGACAAATGAGGATTCATTTCAAAGAAATTATCGTGAGAAAGGTATTCATCAAACCCAAAATGCTTTGGATTGGTAGGTGAAGCTTCTTTGACAGGGCCCAGGTGCCATTTCCCCAAGTGAGAAGTAACATAACCTGCATTTTTCATGAGTTCTGCTATACTAATTTCTTCCGGACGTATAGAATACCCCGGGGTAAAAGTGCCATACCTATTGGGATGTCTCCCGGTAATGATACTACCCCTGGTAGGGGAGCAAACCGGAGATGCCGAATAAAATCGATCCATTCTTACACCGGATTTAGCCATTTCATCCAATACAGGCGTGTGGAGAAATGGATGTCCATTGTATCCGGTTTCATCCCAGCCATGGTCATCGCCAAGCAGAAGTACTACATTGGGTAGGCTTTCTTGAGTTTCAGCCTTTTCATTACATGAGGCAAAAAGCCCTAATGTAAGAACCAAAAGAAAGTAATGTTTCAAGTATTTAGAAGTCAGTTCATTCATTGGGTTTATCATTAATTATCATTTTTATTTTGCCGGTTTTGCCGGCAAATCATTGTTTCTAATGGCCACTAACTTCTTGCTGACTTCCTCCTTTAGCTGGGCTACAATATCTTGATAAGCAGGGAAATTCGCCAAGTTATTAAATTGTTTGGGATCATGTTCCATGTCAAATAATTCAACACCATCACTTCCATCTTCATTGTAAAGAGTAAATGCCCACTTGTCATTCCTCAATAAGAAGGCATGCTTCCCTCCCCACCTATTGACAGAAAATGCCATGTCTCTGGTTTTAAAATTGGGGTCTTCTAAAGTTGGAACAAAGCTTATGCCTTGGATATTGTCCTTTACCTTCACTCCTGCCAACTCAGCTATGGTTGGATACAGGTCAATTAATTCCACAAAACTATCAGAAACCTGGGCTTTTTTGCCCGGTATTTTCACGATCAAAGGCACCCTTACGGATTCTTCTTTTAAACTCACCTTCATCCAAAAATCATGTTCTCCCAAATGAAAGCCATGATCAGAAGTGAAGATAACAATGGTATTGTCTTCAAGTCCCTCTTCTTTTAGTGTATTTAGAATTTTGCCAACCTGAGCATCCATATAGCTCACTGAAGCATAATAAGCTGCAATGGCTTTCTTCTGCTGTTCTTCTGTCATTTTCGCGTTGAGGGTGGTGACATAATTTATTCCACGCTCAGGAATATCATCCCAATCACCTTTGACTTTTGGAGGTAAAACTACTTGCTCATAAGGGAACCTATCGAAATAAGGTTTAGGGGCAACAAATGGCACGTGAGGCCTAACCAAGCCAACGGCTAAAAAGAATGGCTCGTCTTTATGTGCCCGAATTAAGGAAGATGCTTTTTCGGCTGTTTTACCATCAGAATGAACCAAATCATCCCCATCAGCCTTCACTATGGTCATTACATTCCCACCCTTTCTTGGCAATAATCCAAAGGGGTTGTTTTGCACCAATTCCGCTTCCCCATCTGCAGTCCATTCAGGGCCTTGACTGTTGTATCTTTCATTCCATGAAGCTTCATCGTCTGTGCCATTTGATCCTTTCTCTATGTCTATTGGAACTCCCATATGAAAAATCTTACTTACCCTGGCTGTAAACCAGCCATTTTCCTTAAAGAGCTGAGGCCACATCTTTTTATCAGGACCAATATTCTCTCTCCCACTCACATAGCCAAATGTACCTGTGGCATGGGGATAGTATCCTGACATCATGGAGGCTCTGGAAGGTCCACAAACCGGATATTGACAGTAGGCCCTTGTAAACCTCGTTCCTTCATTGGCCAATCGATCAATATTTGGCGTATAACCTGCAGCATTTTCGTAGGAAGAAACTGCTGTGGTCGTAAGGTCATCTGAAATAATAAAAAGAACATTGGGTTTCTTTGCCTGTTGTGCAATCGTATCCACAGGTATCAATAACCCGAGGAAATAAATTCCAAATGTTAAAAGAAATTTTTGTTGGGTTTTCATGAAATCTATTTATTGTTTATTGGAGAAGCAGGGCATTACTTTTCTCTCTTTCCAAGTCACTCTTTATTTCTTCTTCCGTTAATTTAAATGCTTGTTCTAATTTTAATACCAATTCCGGAGACTTTTCTGCCAGGTCATTGGATTCTGAGACATCCTTCTTCAGGTTAAATAATTTCCAAGGTTCCCTATTACTTTCCCTAAGAATTTTATAATCTCCCCAGATCAAAGCCTCTTGCCCTTTGTATTTAAAAAACATGGAAGCGTGAGGAGAGTGAGTGGTTTCTCCAGTCAATACTGGCAAAGGATTTCTCCCATCATAATACCTGTCCTGTGGCAATTCAGCTTGGGCTAAATTTGCTGCTGCTACCATCAAATCTATGGACCAAAGCCTGGTGTTTATAGTAGAATTGGCTTTGACTTTTCCTGGCCACCTTACCAATGCAGGTACTCGGATTCCACCTTCCCATAGGGTCACTCCTGCTCCATTCAAAGGAGCATTGGATTGTATATCTAAGTAAGGATAAAAAGCACCGTTGTCAGAATAGAAAAACACAAAAGTATTGTCCGCAATTCCAAGTTCTTCCAATGAATTCAGTACCCTACCTACCGCCATGTCTATGGCAGTGACAATGGCATTGAATCTTTTTTTCGGGTCCTTCTCTGAAGGCTTTAAACCATAAGGCTTAAAAGCATAATCTGGTGCTTTCCATATATTCTCTTCCCCAGGTGCTATGTTTCTGTCTCCCGGATGATGTGGTGCATCAAATGGAAGATACACCATCCAAGGTTTCTTTTCGTTTGTTTTCTCATTAATAAAATCTATGGCAGCATTGGCAAACAGGTCTGTACTGTACTCACCATGCCTATTGATTGAAGTTGTATTGTGGTAAAGGTCATGGCGTCCTGCATATACATGTGAAAAGTGGTCAACATTTCCGGAAGCAATTCCTAAAAACTCATCAAAACCTCTTTCAGTTGGCCTTGAACCCGGGGCAAAGCCAATGTTCCATTTTCCAAAAGCACCCGTCTGGTATCCATGAGGGCTGTTTTTCAATACCTTTGGAATAATAATTTCAGTTTGTGGAAGACCAATGCCATAATTTCCTGCCAATCCTCCAAGCTGATAGTCCAATTTGTTTCTTTGGGGTATTCTTCCGGTAAGCAAACTAGCTCTAGAGGCTGTACATGTAGGAGAACCGGTATAGAAATCAGTCAAAATAGCCCCTTGTTTGGCTAATTTATTCAAATTAGGGGTCAATATGGGTGAAGCCTCATTCATAAAACTAAAATCCCCATAGCCTACATTGTCTACGGTAATGATAAGGATATTTGGAGGAGAAGTTGAATTGGGACTTTGTCTTCCATATGAAGAAATACTACTTAGAAAACAAGCTCCTAATAGAACTAAAACAATACTATTAAATTTAATATGAGGTCTTTGCATTCGGTATAATTGTGATTAAAACAGGTGGTGGAATTAAGTGATATTACCAAATTATTCTTTTTGGTAACTGATATTAGGCAAAATTCCTGAAGCCTACAAGATTAATCTATTTAAGGTACTTATTTCATGCCATGAAAGGATTTATCGCTTTCCAATGGCAGTTCCTTTTTCAAAATATGCCCCTGTTTATCACTTGGTAAAGACTCCTTAAGTTTTGTTATCCTTTTACAAAATGGATAAATAAATAAGCACTCCCAGAAAATCCGGGAGTGCTTACCCTTACCAACCTGTGTTTTGGGTCAATGCCGTATTCAATTCTCTTTCCCTGTTAGGAATAGGCCATAGATAATCCCTTTCAGGATCAAAGGACCTATCAAAACCATCCAGCGAAATTTGAATCAAATTGCCATCACCATCTACATATTGCATCCCAAGTGGAACACCGGGCATCACATCTTCAGCAATTTTCCATCTTCGAATATCAAATAAGCGGAATCCTTCAAATGCCAACTCAATCTGGCGCTCATTTCTGACAATGGAGCGCAAACTTTCTTGAGTTGAAGCTTGTTCTGATGTTACTGAAGGTAGCATAACGCTTTCTCTTTGTCTCACCTCATTTATTGCAGCATAAACAGTTTCATCCAACTCACCCAGCTCTATTTTAGCCTCTGCATAAGTCAGTAATACTTCTGCATAACGAATTAACATGATATTTAAACCTGAGTTTGAAGGATTACTATAATCTGCAGCATCCACATACTTTCTCACATTAAAACCCGAAGCAGTAGAATAAACAGTAATTTGAACTGCATCTGAGCCATCTGTGCCCGGAATGGTTCCATAAGTACCTCCATCAGGTAAAGGTGTAATGCCTGTCAAAAACACTGATTGTTTCAACCTTGGATCCCTATTATCATAAGGATTATAAGGATCAAAACCGCTTTCAGGATCCTCAATAGCCAATCCATTAGCCATTGGATATGCATCGATAATGGCTTTTGTTGGCACATACAAACTCCCACTACTTCCTGAAGTCTGACTCCAAGGAGCTACGCTTGAATAAATATTATGTGCGTTTACATCTACCGCAAATTCCCTTGCAAGAATAACCTCAGAATTGTTTTCTCCTTCATACTGAAAAAGATTAAAATAATCAGGGTATAAGCTGAAGACTCCACTGTCCATCACTTCCTTAGCAGCTTCTGCGGCTTCGTTGTACCTTTGAGCATACAGCATTGCTCTGGCTTTTAATGCCAAAGCTGCACCTTTATCAATTCTTCCATTATTTTCATATGGAAGCCAATCTGCCGCTTGGGAAAGTTCATCTTCTATAAAATCCCATATCTCTACTATTGGAGTTCTTGTGATCGTACGCCCTCCTTCAATATCTATTCCCGAAGTAATCAAAGGAACATCTCCATACAGCATAATCAATTTAAGGTATATGTAAGCCCTAAGAGTCATTACTTCACCTTTAAACCTATTAATAGCCTCTTGATCATCCTCTTCTACAAGGTCTACATTGTCCAAAAAATCATTGGCTCTTCGTATGCCTCTATAAGCATTTTGCCACTCTGAATAAAATTTACCTGAAGCGATAGTACCAAACCCACGTTGAATATCCGTGTTTGAATTAAATGGATGGTTGGTCATCAACTGATCTGTTATTCCATCAAAATAGAAAATATTTGTTCCGTCCAAAGAAGGATAAACAGCATTAGAGGCATATTCTAAATCTTCTAGTGTTTTCCAAAAGATCTCTTTTGAAATCCTATCGTTTGGAATTGTTTCTAATAAATCTTCTTGACATGCCACCAATGAAAAGATAGTTAAGCACAGCAATATATATTTAAAATTCTTCATGTTTTCAGCTATTAAATATTAAAACCTAACGTTTGCTCCAAGGGAATACATGCTTACTTGTGGGTAATACTGTCCCCTTCCTGAAGGTATCTCAGGATCCAAATCCCATCTATTTAACTCAGAAAAAGTCAACAAATTGGTAGCCCCAAGAAAAACACGAATACTGTTTACTGAGACTTTTTCTAAAATTGATTCAGGCAGTGTATATCCTAAAACTACATTCTTCAATCTTAGGTAAGAAGCATCAATCAACTGCGAATCTGAGGTTTGAAAATTCCTAGGATCCCCTTTGATTGGTCTTGGAAACTCTGCATCTGGATTTTCCGGTGTCCAATAGTTATCCGTATAAATCGCATGGGTAAAAGTTTCATAAGTAGCAATTTGCTGAAAAGCACCATCTAGTCTGGTCTTATGTCCTGCAGCTCCTTGAAATTGGTAAAACAAATCAAAATTACCATAGGTAAAAGTACCGTTCATACCAAAATCAAATTTAGGGAAAGATAAGCCCAGGTATTGATGGTCATTTTCATTGATAATTCCATCTTCATTTACATCTACATACTTAACATCTCCGGGAGCACTATTGGGTCTAAGTGTAGGATAATTATCTACCTCTTCCTGTGTTTGAAATACTCCATCTGTAATATAACCCCAGTGAGAATTTATAGGCATTCCTTCTTGTATAATGAATCGGGGTGCGGTTGTACCTCCAGATATGTAAGGCCCCGAATTCACTAAATCAATCACTTCATTTTTGTTTTGACTGAAATTAAGTCCCAGGTCATAAGTTAATTTTTGACCTCCACGATAATTTAATCCAATTTCATACCCTCTATTGTTAACAACTCCTGCATTCTGTACTGGAGCTCCTAAACCGATTAAAGCTGGAATTGGTAATTGAAGTAAAATTCCATCGGTGGTTTTATCATAATAATCAAAAGTCAAAGAAATCCTATCTTCCATTAAACCCATATCAAAACCAATATTGGTTTGATAGGTGGTTTCCCAAGTTAGATTCTGATTGGCAAGATTGGTTTGCGTAAATCCTTGTACCGGTGCTTCATTGAATGAATAATTGATAGCGCTTAAGGTTTCATAGAATGAATATAACCCTACTGCCTGGTTACCAGTACCACCATACGAACCTCTTAATTTAAATTCGTTTATCAAATCTTTCCATTCAGTCCAGAAAGTTTCTTCAGACAATCTCCAACCTGCAGAAAAAGAAGGGAAAAAACTATATCTGTTATCTTGATTGAATCGTGATGATCCGTCATAGCGACCATTCACTTCAATGAAATAACGATCATTGAAGTTATAATTTAACCTAGAAAAATAAGATCTAAGCCCCCACTCACTATCAACTCCTGTAGCATCGCGGTTTTCATTGGAACCTTGACTTAAAGATTGTACATCGTTGTTATAAAACTCTTGTCGATATCCGGTAATATAGTTTGTCTCATGTTCTATTGTTGAATAGCCCAGTAAACCAGTAAATTTATGCTTGTTTATAGCTTTAGTATAAGTCAAAAGGCTATTTAGAGTACCTTCTCGAGTATTGGACCTGTATTCCCTTAGACTGTTAAAAGCACGTTGGGCAACTCTTCCGGTTAATGGGTCTTCATTTCTATATTGATTCAGAAAATTTTTCACTTGAACATGCGTATTTCTTATAGCATACTGTGTGGAGAAATTTAACCCAGGTAGGATTTCATAGTCGAATTTTACACTCCCTGTCAAGTAATCATTTATTGTTCTGCTGTCTCCTGTAAGTTCGGCAAATAGAAGTGGGTTATTCACTTGTGGACCTAGCCCATATTCACCTGACTCATATTTTGGCCATGAAAATTTACTAGCATGAAGCATGTACTGAAATACCAGTGACTCACCATTTCCTGCTACAGACCTTCCTGCAGGCTGAAGTGATTCTTTAGTCCTGTAATTTAAATCACCTGAAAACTTAATTTTTTCAGATGCTTTAAGGTCCAAATTCATCCTAAACTCATTCAGTTTATCGCTGAAATTCGGTGCAACACCATCAATTTCCTGATGTCTAACACTAAATCTTCCAGTAAAATTTTCACCTCCTCCACTTACTGAGAGGGTGTGATTTTGTTGAGGTGCTGTCTTAAGCATGCCAAGTTCATCTTTTCTCCAGTAAGGAAAAGGGAGAGGGTATTCAGGACTTGGTGCATTGGCAACATAATTGTCAATATATTCATCAGTATAAGGAATAGTTCTGCCCGCATTTGCATAGGCATCATTTTCCAAGCGGAAATAGCTTTCCAGGTCCATATGCTCAGGTCTGTTGGTTACCTCCTGTAAGGCAAAATAACCGTCATAGCTAACAGAAATCTTACCTTCTGTACCACGTTTGGTTGTTACCAAAATAACACCATTAGCAGCTCTTGATCCATAGATAGCTGCAGAAGAAGCATCTTTAAGCACTGTTACTGAAGCAATATCATTCGGGTTAATGTCATTGATTCTTTGTTCAATTCCATCCACTATTACTAAAGGATTGTTGTTCCCAAGCGTGGTGATTCCTCGAATTCGAATATTAATATTACTGTTGCCCGGTCTGCCACCCTGATCTACAACTGTGACTCCAGGAGCCAGTCCTTGAAGTGATTGTTGAAAATCTGCTACAGGTCTCCTTTCAAGCCTTTCTCCATCTACTTGCGCCAGTGAGTTGGTTACAGATAATTTCTCCTGAACACCATAACCTACGACTACTACTTCATCAAGCGATGTCTGATCCTCTTTTAATACGATGGAGAGTTGAGTCTGAGTACCAGGTACAATTCGCTGGGACTCGTAGCCAATAAAAGTGATCACAAGTGCTTCCCCTTCAGGGACTTCAATACTAAAATTACCATCAAGATCAGACACCGTACCAATAGTGGTACCTTCTACAACTATTGTTGCTCCTGGTATAGGAGCTCCATTTACATCCTTAACTACTCCCTTAATAGGAGTGATCAATTCTTCTTCAGATGAATCTTCGGTTTCGGGCAGTCTACCCACATAAATGGTATTGTTTACCTGTTTAAACTTAAGTGCTGTATTTGCTGAAATTTCATATAGAATTTCATAGACAGATTTTCGACCCGGTTCCAATACAAGTTTGTTATTACCCTTAAACTGATCATCTGCAAAAACCAACCTGTATTCAGTTTGCTTTTCAACGAGATCAATAATATTTCTAATATGCCATTCAGCCTGATTGACCTGTAGATAAGTTTCATCTATTGGCTTGATTTGCGCATTTGTGTCATTCGCAAGTAAGGTACTTAGGAAGATCACCTGCAACAGCAAACCATATAAGATATGACGTGATACCATTTTAATTAGGTGAAGTATTTTTGTTTTCATATTTTAGTATGTTTTTATAGGATGAAATTTTATAAGAACGGACAGGGTAAACCCGGACATTTGGCGATGGAGGGTTTATCCTGTAATTATTTATCTCATAGGCTAATTTGAATTAAGTTTGACATTTTTATTCTCAATTTTGTGATTGAAGTTCAATGTAAAGCCCAAACCGGAAAGCAAATTATCAAGGTTATCATTTTGAAAGGTACCCGAAACAGTCCTGTCTATGTTGATATTTTTATCTGTATCAAATTTCACCCCATACCAATCCTCTAGTTGCTGAAGAACGGCTTTAAGCTTTTTCTTTTGAAACTTTATTTGCCCGTCTTTCCATGCAATTTCATTGGCATATTTAAAGGGTTTTACTGTCAATTTCTCGGAATTATTTATCCCATGTTCAACCATTTCTCCCGGCAATAAGAAGGCCTCATTAGTGGCATTTTTCACCTTGACCTTACCTTCAATTAAAGCTACTTTAGTACCTGTTGGCCTGTTGCTGACATTAAAGCTTGTACCCAATACCTCCGTAGTTAATTCTCCTGCAAAAACTATAAAAGGTCTTTCCAAATCCTGGTGCACTTCGAAAAATGCCTCTCCTTCCAAATAGACCTCTCTGAATTGCTTATTGAATGTAGAAGGAAATTTGATATTGGAATTACTGTTTACTAACACTTTGCTTTCATCAGGAAGGATGAGATATAACTTCTCACCTGAAGGAACAGATTTCTCGATCCATTCTGTTAGAACAACTTCCTCCTGAGTTTTGGAGCTATTTTCCAAAATTACTTTTGCAGATAAAAATAGAAAACCTGCCAATATCAACCATACTGCTGCAGATTTTAATAGTGGATACCTATTCCGGTCAATTGTAATTTCAGATTTATTACCTGTCTTCTGTTCTATTTTACTCCAGAGGTCATTTTTCTTATTATCAGAATAGATGGTATGTGCAGATTCTTCCCAAGATGCCTCAAATATCTTATTGATTTCCTTTTCAGAATTATTATTCTCAAGCCATTTACCTACCTCTATTTCTTCCTTTTTAGGAGATAAACCATTTAGGTAACGTCTTAATTTTTCTTTGTCCAATTTCTTTGCCTTTTTTTATAATACACTGGCAAAGTAGAAATCACGTGCTTTTCAATTAAAAAATGTTAAAAAAACTTTATGAAAAAATTAAATCTTAATGTTCTGTTATCAGCAATACAAAATTTCATTCATAAAAAGCAGAAATAAAACTATGTTATCAAAATTATTCACCTTAAAAGACTTTTTTGCCTTATAAATATGGTGCTCAACAGTACGGGTAGAAATTGATAATTTTTCTGCGATTTCCTTATTAGACAAGCCATCGATTTTACTTAAAATAAAAACTCTTTGTCGAATTTTAGGCATTTTACTAACAACTTCAAGCGCTTCACGTGTTGTTTCCTTCAGGCAAATTTCTCTTTCAATGTCCAACCCATCAAAAGATTTTTCATCCGAAATATTAGAAAGATCACACATTTTTTTTTGATCTCTTATCCGATTAAGTATTCTATTTTTGATGGACCTATAAAGATATGCTGAGAAAGACTTTTCAGGGTCAAAAGATTTTCTATTGTCCCAAACACCTATAAAAACTATTTGTACAACCTCTTCTGCCTCTTCTGCATTTAATAGAAAGGAAGAGGCAAAACCCAACATTCTGTCTATGTACCGATGGTACAACTCCTCAAATGCAAATTTGTCACCTTGTTTTAAAAGCAAGACTAAATCCGTTTCATTATGTTGAGATTTTTTCCTCACTCTTTTCTTCAAATGGAATTTTAATTGACTTAAATGATAGCGTTAAAATTAAAAAAATTATCCAATAAAGGATTCCTCATGCATTTCCTTTCCAAAAACATCTCTATGTTTGAAACTGATTTTTGGCTTACCTGATTTCCTGTCTACATGAATAGACAGAAAGCCTCCTATCAAATTAAGGTATTGATGCTCTGGCCGAACGTCACCTTTATCCCAACCCTGCACATGATAATCACTCACCGGGCCTGATCCAAATTCCATCAGTCCCGTTTCAGCATCTTTGGAAACGTATTGCCAGTGCCTGTCTCCATTTACTACAAACATGTTTTTCTGGCTGGAAAGGTAGCGCCTTAACCATTCTCCTTCATGGCTAAAGTTACTATTGGAATGATTGTCTTTCTTTTTCTCTCTATCCGGACCAACTATGGGAGTAGCCGTAAAAAGAAGTTTGAAAGTAGCATCTGATTCAGCTACAGATTTGGTAAACCAATCTATTTGCTCCTTACCCCAAATACTCTTTTCAACACCATCTTCCATGTCATTGGCCGACCTGTACTCTCTGCCTTCCACCATCCAGAATTGTAGGTCTTTGCCCCAGCGAACTGTACGATAAGGTTTGTCATCTATTGGTACATTTTCATACCAAAGCTTAACGCCATCTTGAAAGGTTAAATCTCCATAAGGTCCTTTGCCAAGATAAGCATCGTCTTTTAAAACATCATGGTCATCCTTGATCATATAAATAGGGACTTTCTTGAAAAAATCTCTCAAGGAAGGCCAGCCATTCATTGCGTGCCATTTGTGACGTGCTTTTTCAATATTTTTAGCCAATGGGCCTGGTTTGTCATAATAGATGTAATCACCTGTATGTACAAAAAAGTCGGGATTGAGTTTAGTCATGCTGTCATAGGTATGAAAACCTCTTTTCTTGTCATCAAAACTCCAGAAATACTGACAAGTGGAAGTAGTTAAAAGAACAGGAACTTTGTCATTCTTCCCTGGTGCGGTTGAAAAAGCCCCACTTTCATAATTCACTTTTCTGGATGCTGTACTTTTTGCTTCCAATTCAATTTGATAAGCATGTCCCGGCTTAAGTCCCTTCACTGGAATTTGGGCTGTAAAGTCATTCTCAGCGCTTGCCTTTTTCCAGTTAGAAGTAAAAACAACACGCCCTTGTTTATCTTTCACTATAGCCCTTACCAAACCCTCTGTTCCAGCTACAGCCCCATCCATTTTACTTACCTCCTGATTTTCATCAAAATCAATTGGATGTCTGAACACCTTTTCTATTCGTTCATGTCTAACAGGGTTTGGTTCGGCCTGAGCACAAAGCCTTGTCCAAAGCATCGATGTCTTGGTATCTACCTCTGCTATTTTAAATCCATTGGTAAAAAAGGGCCCTTCAGTATCCATCTTGATGGTAAAAGAATTGGCTTTTGAGGCAATCTTGGGTGCTACTGTAAACGTTAGAAGTCCAGTGAAAATCTTTTTAAAAAAATCTCTTCTGTTATTAAAGTTCATCTTGGTTTTTTTATTATTCTGGTATTGGAACTTGGTTTAACATGGATTATGGTATAGGCCTATATATCAAGTAATTCAAACACTTTATTTGAAAGGTTCTGAAATCGTTATGCATAATACGGGTTAATTTCTAAAAAAGGAAAATAGCCTCCCAAGTAAATCGGAAGGCTATTTAAATAATTGTTATTTAGTAACCAGGATTTTGCTTAAACTCCGCAGGATTACTTGCTCTATCTATCTGGGTCTGTGGTATGGGTCTCACCAGATGCATTTCCTTAATGTTAGGACTTGCATCAAGATTATATTGCCTAACTCTCTCAAGTAAAGTACCGGTCCTTTTAAGGTCGTACCAGCGATGCTTCTCCCCTACCAACTCCCTGGCCCTTTCTTCCAAAATAAAATCCAGGTCAATATCTGCCGCATTCACTTGCATTTGCGCCTCCTTTCCAGGAATTGCAGCACGTGACCTCAATACGTTCATATAATCAGCGGCCGCATTGGCATCTCCTTGACGCCAGGCAGCTTCACTAGCTATCAAGTACATTTCTGCCAGTCTCACTACAGGGAAATCCCGTCTCCCTGCTGTTTCATTTGTACTGGGACGTAAAGGGTCCAGAAATTTCAACAATGAAGGATAATTTCTACGCTGATTGGTACCAATTTCCTGATAAGCATTAACATCACCTATCCAATTCCCTTTGTAATCGATGATCCAATAAGGAGCAGCTTGTTTCACTTCATCGGCTACAGGTTCCATTACAATATGTATGGCAGTATCTCCGGGAATTACCTGGTGTCCATTAATTTCACCAGGGATGTTTGCATACCAAACGGTTTTAAAAGAACCATTCCAACGTGCATCAACTTCCCTATCATATAAGCTAAATAAATAATTGGTTGGTAGAAAACGCTGAAAAGGCCTACCATTCTCCGTATCCCTAACCATAGCAGGGTTGAAAGTATAGTCAAATATAAAATACAAGTGTCCGGAATTACCCGGTCCATTCAATAACGGATCATCGGTAAATTGCACTGTCCAAATAAATTCCTTATTGGTGTCATTGTTGATATCCCAAAGGTCGGCATAAGGAGTAATCAGCTCAAAATCATAATTATTGATCACATTAGAGGCAAGTTCTTCTGCATCTTCCCAATTACCCAATGTCAATTGGACTCTGGCTAAAATGGCTTCTGCAGCCCCTTTGAAGGCTCGTCCAGGATCAGCAGCGCTTAAAGGCAAATTGGCAACCGCAAATTCCAAATCAGGAAGAATCCCACTGTTATAAATAGTAGTGGCAGGGGTTTTGTTTGCTTCTGTCTCTACTCCTTTGGTTTCTTCAAGTGAAAAGTGAACATCTCCCCACTGCTGAACCAAATGAAAATAATAGAGGGCACGAAGGAACCTCGCCTCTGCCTCAACTTCTTTTCTACGTGTATCTGAAATACCAATGACCTCAGGAATTTTACTAACCACAGTATTGCATTGGTTTACCCCTACATACAAGGAATTCCATATGTTGGTTACCGTAGAATTGGTTCCTAGAAAGTTAGAAGAATAATTGTTGATATCAGGGTTATTGGCAATCCCTCCAAAACCATTGGTGAAGATATCTGTACCTGTTACAGTAAGGAAAAAACCATTTTGCTGACCGTAAAAGCTTCTAAGCGTTGTATAAGACGCTTTGAGGCCATCCTCAATTCCTCTTTCTGTCACATAATAGCCATCAGATGTTGCCAAACTCACTGGATCTTCTGTTAATATTTCGCTACATCCATTTAATAAAAGGCCCAGAACGAAACAAATAATTATATTATAGAATTTCATGTTATCGACAGGTTAAAATTTCAAATTAATTCCAAAAATATAAGAGGCTGTAGTAAGGGGACTTCCACCTCCTACATTGCCATTTGATGTTTCCGGATCCACCGTAGAATAAGGAGAGAAGATAAAAGCGTTATTGACCGTAGTGTAAATTCTGGCAGATGTTAAACCTAACTTCTGAATCAGTTCTGCATTTATATTATATCCCAAGGCAATGTTTCTTATTTTAATATAAGAACCATCAAAATACCTAACAGCAGAGGCATACAATGGAGCCTCACCGGCATTTGGTCTAGGAATCGCATTTGTAGGATTATCAGCTGTCCAGTAATCCATTGTAATGGCATTGTACCTGCCTTGCCAATTGTTTCCTCCCAAATTATGATAGCCGCTATTCAGCATTTGACCCATTCTGGCATGCACGAGCACTGATAAATCGAAGCCCTTATAGCTAACTCTATTGGTTAATCCACCTGACCAGCTAGGTACTGTAGAGCCCAAAACCTTTCTGTCATCCGAATTAATATTCCCATCGGGTTGCTTATTTAATTCACCGTCTTCACCTCTTCCATTCACATCATTGATTCGGATATCACCTGGTTGTTGACCATAATCCGCAGCTAAATCTGCCTCATCTAATTGCCAGATTGCCCCTTGCTCAAAATCGTAAAACACATTGATAGGCTCACCTATAAACCAGTTGTTTCCTACATCATCACTCTCTCCATCAAACAGCTCTGTAATTTGCTCTTTATTGGAAAAAACATTCATGTTAACATCCCATTTTAAGCCCGCAGGTCGGTTGATAATGTTGGCATTAACAGACAGCTCCCAACCGGAATTTCTAGTACTTCCTATATTTTGCAGAACGGAATTGTACCCAGAGGTAATTGGTAATAACCTGTTCAATAATAGATTGCTGGTATTGGTAATATAATACTCCAGACTACCGTTAATTCGGTCCTCAAACAAACCATAATCAAGACCTAAATTCATGGTTTTTGAAATCTCCCATTTCAAATCTGGATTTGGGATTAAGTTATTGGCATATCCAAAAGCAGCAGTAGACCCAAAAACATAGGTGGTTCTTTCCAGTCCACCGAGGGTCTGATAAGCAGAAATGGCAGTATTGCCCACTTCACCATATCCACCTCTAACCTTTAAAAAGGAAATTTTAGACCCCTGCATTAATTCTTCTTCAGATAAAATATAACCTGCAGAAAATGCGGGGAAAAAGGCCCACTTATTGCCTTCTGCTAACCTTGAAGATCCATCAGCTCTACCTGTAAGGGTAAACAGAAATTTGTCATCAAAGCGGTAATTAGCCCTTCCCATATAGGAGGTAAGTCCCCATTCACCTAGAGAGCTACCAATTCCAGTGATTGTAGAAGAACTTCCCAAGTCATAAAACAAGGATTTCTCAATAGGAATGTCTTGTCCTGAGAGTGAGGAAGTTTCAAATCGACTTGACTGTACTGAAAATAAGCCAACCAAATTAAGGTCATGATTTCCAAAACTTTTGTCATAGGAAAGAATGTTTTCCTGAGTATAAGCAAAATCCATTTGGTTGTTTATAGACCCTTGGTTTATGTTTCCATCCAACATTCCACCATAAGTTCCTCTTCTGGATAAATTGAAATCAGGCCCATAATTCACTCTAAGTTTTAAATTGTCATTGAATTGGTATTCAGCATATAAATTGGCAAAGATTCTATGTCCTCTTGTTTCATCTACATATTGGTAAGGTTGATAATTTAACAAAGGGTTGGACAATAGTCCTTCCCTAGGGTTTGGGAAAGCCAAGAAATTTCCCTCTTCATCATAAGGACCTACTAAGGGGGAATATCCCAAAGAATTTGAAAAGGGAGCGCTAGACATTTGATTTCTTTCACTTAAGCTAACCGTAGCACTAAGCCCCATTTTAAGCTTATCCGTTAATTTAGACTCAAGGTTAACTCGTATTGCTGTTCTTTCGAAATCAGTACCCGGTATATAACCGTCTTCTTTGAAAAAAGAACCCGATACATAATAATTTACTTTATCGGTTCCACCACTAACGGAGACTTGGTGGTCTTGTTGACTGCCCGTCTGTATGGCTAAATCCAACCAATTTGTAAATCTACCCGCTTGTAGGTTTTCTATTTCTAGAGGTGCAAGAAAATTACTGTCGAATGATGAATCATCTCCATCATGCCCTCTGGCAATTCTGGAATAGGCCGCAAATGCATTCCCATCCATAAGATTGAGGTTTTCTATGGGTTGTTTTACCCCATAATAGCCATCGTAGCTAATAACTGCCTTCCCTGTTTTTCCTCTTTTGGTCGTAATCAAAACCACGCCATTGGCCCCTCTGGAACCATAGATAGCTACAGAACTTGCATCCTTTAAAACCTCCATTGATTCAATATCATTGGGGTTAAAATCATTGATATTTGCATTGGTAGGAATGCCATCAATTACATAGAGCGGTTCATTACTTGCATTAATGGATCGATTGCCTCGAATTCTAATTTGAACAGGTGATCCTGGAGAGCCATTTGCCCTAACAATATCAACACCGGCTAACCTGCCTTGGGATTGTTCCAAAAAATTGCCGGCGGGAGTTTCTTTTAGATCTTCACTAGTAACAGAAGAGATGGCTCCTGTCAGGTCACTTTTACGCTGGGTACCATAACCCACAACAACAACCTCTTCTAAAGCCGAGGTATCTTCCTGCAGAGAAATATTGATAGTGGTTTGATTGCCGACAGTTACTTCAGCCGACTGAAAGCCAATAAATGAAACCCTAATGACTTGTCCTACGGTAGCATCAATATTGAATTTCCCATCTATGTCGGTAACCGTTCCCCTAGTAGTTCCTACAACTATAACTGTAGCACCAGGGATAGGAGAATTATTTTGATCTACGACCGTTCCAATAAGTGGAATCGGTAGTGCATTATTGGAATTAATTGTTTCCAATTCTGAAGGTTGGATGGCAGTTGATTTACCTGTATAAGCACTTGCTTGCCTATTATTGCATAGTGCCAAAACAGAAAACACCAACAGCCAAACCAGCTGATAGTTAGTAAACTTTTTTTTCATGGGGTTATAATTTGGGTTATTGTAATAATTCTTAGGGTGGTACTATTAAATAATGGGCATTTTCTAAAATGGATAATACCAGAAGCCTAAATGTAACATTCAGCTTTAGAATCCAAAACTTAGTTGGCCACCCTAATATTTTAGCATCACAATATATAAAAATAACCATAATTCTTATTTCTCAAAGAATACAAATGGTTAGAAAAATTGATAAATAGAGATTCAGTTTTTAATCGAGTAGAAAAGTATCCTCAATTAAATACTTATTATTAGTTTTTAGTAATCTAAGCCAAATTATTAAAGGTATTAAAAGAAAACCTATCCGGAATTATTATTTAAATCGCATGATCACTTATACCTCTTAGGCTTACTCATGGTGTTAATTCACTTTTTCTAATTTTTTTCTCGAAAATAGAATGTCCATCTTCACTTACAAGCCGGAAAACTACAGCCGGGTCCTTTTTAGAAGGGAGGTAAGTAAATTCTCCAAAAGCAAATTCCCCGTCGATGCCATACAATTGGGTGTCCCAGGAAGGGTCATTGGCGGGAGGCCCTACCCTTGCACCCAAACTAGCAGCTTCAAACTCATAAAATCCAAAATTAGATTTCCTTGGTATGGTAAATCCTCTGGCCCCGTGTCTGTCTCCCGAAATAAGCAAGACACCACTGATATTATTTTCTTCGATAAAACTAAACAACTCTTCCCTTCCTTCGGGGTCATTTACTCCCCATGAATCTTTACCATTGGATACATAATCACTCCACATGGATCCACAGGACAGGACAATAAATGGTCCTTCACAATCCAATAATTGTTCTTTTAACCAATTCATCTGTTGAGGGCCTAAAAATGAACCTTTTTTCCCGGTTCTAAAAAATCGATTGTCCGTCATGATGATGTCAAAGGGGCCTATTCTATCTCTTGTAAAAATCCCCTCCTGATTGGCTTCATCCCCGTAGGAATGATTGACCCATGAATGCTTGAATACTTCTCTAACACCATTACGACCCTTTTCTGAGTATCCTTCAGGTATCCCGGCTTTGTCATTATCAAAATAGTCATGATCATCCCAAGAAGCATAAACAGGAGTTTGTGCAGCAAAGCCTTGCCAGGCTGGTAAAAAATCTCTTAATAAATAATCAGCTCTATGCATGCCCAAATGATCATTTCTATCCTGAACAGCTATATCTCCTAAAAACAGCATCGCTTGATTTCCTCTCTTTTGAATTTGCTCCAGCAAAGTATGGTTTCCTAAGCCCCAACGGTGCGGGCAGGAACCAAAAGCAATTTTCACCTCTTCATATTGGTTGTCTTCTGGCAAGGTTTTGATGATTTGTTCAACGTTTGGCGAAAGGGTTATACCGTTTACAATGATCTTATAAGGATAGCTTGTAGAAGGTTTTAAATCATCAATTTTTACAACTGCTGATAACTCGGTTTTTCCATCAGTAAATACTGGTCCATAGATTTTCCCTTCTCCAGTTTTCTCAATCCACACTTCTACTTTTGCAGGTTCTAAAGTCCTTAGCCAGACTGAAGCACCATTGGATTTAATTTGTCCAAGCATGGGGCCGGCAAGAATTCCGCGGTTTTGCTGAATAAGCAGGTCTTTAAATGAAGAATTTTTTATTAAATCAGCATAGGATGCATTTTTATCGGCTGATAGAATTTTATATGCCGATTCGTAAAGGTTTATTTCACCATCAGGTGTTGTGCCCCAGTATTTCAAAATCTCCCGGCTATCTGTGCTCTTGTTCATTGGGTGACCTTGTTCACCAAAATTTTGAGCACTGACCTGGAAAGTCATGCTAAACAACAACCCCATCAAAATACAATGGATAGTTATTCGTGGTTGATTTTTTTTCCGATATTTATTGGATAAATCTTTTTTTAATTTCATACTTTGTCTAATATTTTTGAAATTTCTATACTCATCTCCTTTTCTAAAAGAGGATGACGTTATTTCTTAAATCAAAACATCAACTATCAAATTCTACTTTATTCACTATTCTTCCTTCTACATCATAATGCCTGAAGTCAATTTTGGGAACAGAGCCATTTCGGAATACTTTTATTCCCAAAAACCCGCCCTTTACCCTCAAAAATTGATGTTCTGGTCGTTTATCATCTTGAGACCAGCCTCCGGATTGGGAATCTGATACGGGACCTGCACCAAACTCTCTCAAACCTGTTGCTTCATCTATAGAATAATACTGCCAATGCCTGTCTCCATTGACTACAAAAACCCCCTTTTTATCGGACAAAAATCCTCTTATCCAATTTCCTTCTTTTTCAAACAATTGATTGGCATGGTTGTCTCGTTTTTTCTCTCTATCCGGACCAACTACGGGGGTGGGAGAAAACAAGATTTTAAAAGTGGCATCTGATTTTTCAAAGGTTTCTATGAACCAATTCTTTTGCTCTTCACCCCAAATCGTTCTGGGCTGGCCTGCGGATATGTCTTTAGGACTTCGGTATTCCCTCCCCTCCACAAGCCAAATCTGTAAATCTTTTCCCCATCTAAAAGTCCTGTAAGGTTTGTCTTTTAAGGGAACATTTTCTCGCCAAATCTTTAAGCCATTTTCCAAAGTTAACTCACCCAAGGGACTGGAATCCGGATATACATCATCCTTAAGCAAATCATGATCATCCTTAAGCATATAAATTGGCACTTGTTGATAGAATTCCTTAATAGAAGCCCAACCATCCATAGCATGCCACTTGTGTCTGGCCTTTTCTATATCTGTGGCCAATGGCCCAATCCTGTCATAATACACATAATCTCCTGTATGTACGAAAAAATCGGGCTTTAATTTTGCCATTGCATCATAAGTTTTGAAACCCCGCTTGGCATCATCATAATTCCAGAAGTATTGGCAGGTGGAAGTAGTTAAGTTTACCGACTTAATCTCCATTAGGTCAGAAGCAGTATTAAAACTACCTGACACAGATGAATGAACCTGTCCATCCGCTGGCATGGCCTCCAATTCAAAAGAATAATGTTCACCTGATTTTAGATTTGTCAAAGGTATTTGGGCAGTAAAATCATTGATCGATTCAGTTTTATACCAATCTGTTTCTACAGTTTTCCCCTTTGCCTTGTATTTAATTCTAACTTTTCCTTTAGCCCCAACAATGGCACCATCCATATTTTTCACCGGCTGATTTTCATCAAAATCTACCGGGTAATAATTGTTGGCTTTAGGCTTTGTTTTGGCCTTTTTATGAATAATCGGTTTAGGCTTTTTACTATGACTAAGCCTGGTCCATACGACTGCCTCAGTTGTAGATACTTCGGTTACTTTAAAGCCATTCGGGAAATACAACTTTCCGGTGTTCTTAGGCAAGCCAAAGAGATTTTTCATGGCCAACAAGGGTTTCACCCTCCCCACAAAAAATGAAATTAAAAAGAAACTAAACTTTCCTAAAAAGGATCTTCTTTTGGACACTTTCACTTCCATTTTTATCTAATTATATGTTACAACATCAGCATTTTATTGCAATTCAAAATCAGCCCTTAACTACTGTTATCAACCTTACTATTGGGTAGGCAGGTTCACCATCGACTACCTAAACTAGACTCTCCAATCAGTTTGAATTTCTTGCTGTTACTAAATTCTCTGAGAAAGCTCGGAAAATTCTATTACATAATCCAACTTTAGTTGTATGACTGCAAATGGTATAGCCGGTATTATTCCTTGATTCGAGAATAATACCGGCTTATTAATGAATACTGCTATTTCAATCTCGATAAATTTGATCAATAGCCGGGATTTTGCCCTAAATCTGCTTCAATATTCTTTTCAATTTCGTTGAAAGGTATAGGCCATAAATTGTTGTGAGCTTGATACAGTTCTCCGACCCATGGATTCTTGGCTTTGGTCCATTCCACCAATTTCCCTAATCTAGTAAGGGTTAACAAACGAAAGGATTCATAATGCAATTCACGCAAGCGCTCATCCAATAAATAATCAATGTCTAAATCTGCCGAGTTGATGACCGGGGCCTGAGCCCTATTCCTTACCGTATTTACATCTGCAGCAGCATTTTCCTTATCCCCCATTCCGAGGTAAGCTTCTGCCCTTAATAAATAAGTTTCTGCCAAGCGTATAGCGTATCTATCTCTAAATGTTCGCTGGGCTGAATTGGTAAGTGAGCCTGGAACAGTCTGATCATTATGGTACAATTCCGTTGGGTGTTGGCCGACGACGGAAGCTTTTGCAAATACAGGAAAGAAATTCCGAGTTGTATCATTTACTGAACTTAAGGCAATGGGTACATTGTCTTTGAAAACCCATTTCCCGTTGTGATCCGAACTTGGGTTATTGACTATAAAATCCCTTACGATATTGTACTCAGAATTCCTCATGTCTTGTTCATAACCACTTTTCCTCCAAATATTGTCATACAAATACCGAGTAGGGCTCATAAATCCTGATCCTCTGCCGTAGTAATTGGTATTTGGATAAGGGATCAATGGGTGAACTGACCCATCATTATTGGCAATTTTTGCTTGCCAAAGCCTTGGAATTACAGTCCTTTCCAATTGAAAACCATCATTCCCCCCGGGAACATTAAATTCGTACTGCAATACCCATATGGCCTCCGTATTTCCGGACATTCTGTTTTGGTTTCCTTGTCTGAATAAGTCCCAATATACATCACCTCCAAATGTAGGATGGTCCACCATTGAGCCAAACCTTTCGGTCATTAATGCAGTCTGAGGATGATCAATAACCTGGGAAGCCGCGTTTACCGCCTCCTGCCATTTACCTAAAGAAATATAAACCTCAGATAATAAATGGTAAGCTGCCAGTTTATTGATTCTGGAATTGTCTACATCGTCCACATCAGGCAGTTCCTGGGCCGCCAACAATAAATCAGCTGCACTTTGCTGGTATACTTCTTCTCTGCTGGAGCGAACAAAATCTCTCCTAGGGGAAGTTACTTCTTCCAACACTATGGGGACATCTCCATAAAGGTTGGCTAACATCTTGTACATAAAGCCTCTAAAAAAAGCGGCTTCAGCCTGCACACGTTTATTTTGTTCAGCTGTCAATTGACTTTGTGGGCCTTCAGATCTACCTATGATCACATTGACATCATAGATGATGCGATAGGCAGGTCTCCACATGGCTTCATAAACAAGACTTGTATTGGTAGGTAAAAGCAATGAACCTCCCCAATCAGGTCTCGTTCCAAAATTCTTGTGCGCATAAACCATGTCCGTTCCATCCCATGAAATGGCCGGAAAACTGTTTTGGTTATCGCTTGTATAAAATTCGTTTCTTACCTGAGCGTATAGGTTTAACACAGCAGCATCAAAATCATTGACAGTCACATAAGCAATTTCAGGAGAAAGAAAATCCTTAGGAATCTCTTCCAAAAAACTATCCTCATTACAGCCGAGAATAAGAAAGCATGCGATTAATATCAGGAATTTATTTTTTATCGTTTTCATGTATTTATAGTTTAACGGCCAAAAAATCATTAAAAACCAAGATTTAATCCGACAGAGTATCCCTTGAGTACAGGTCTTCCGGTACGGTTAATATTTTGGCCGGTTTCAGGATCCCATCCGGGCCATTTGGTAAGAGTGTACAAGTTTTTGCCACTCACAAATACCTTAAGGTTTTGAATTTTTAACTTGGTCAACAATTCCCTTGGGAAATTATAAGCTAAGGAAACATCCTGAAGTCTAACAAAACTCCTTGGAATATACCTTGTGCCTGCTATTCCACTGGAAATATTAATATTTGGGCGTTCATAAATTGCATCGGTATTCTCCGGTGTCCAATAATCCAAGCCCAATGGAAAATCATTATTAAAGTGATTTTCTTGGTTAATGATTTGCCAACTATTGATATTGTCCATCCCTAAATACCTTGAATTGCCACCTTGAATAGAATTAATAAACAATCTAAAGGTCCAATTTTTATAAGTTAGGGTATTGTTGATACTAAAACGGTAAGAAGGCTCTTCATAGCCAATGATGCTACGATCTGCCGGATCAATCTCTCCATCTCCATTGATGTCCACTACTTTGTAGGCCCCCAAGTCCGAATAGACTGGAATTTCATCATTAATTTGCCATAAACCATTGATGGAATAATCGAAAATAGCATCCAAGGGATACCCGATAAACAAACCTTCGGAAACCAAATCATCCTCTACCCCATCTCCATCAAGATCAAAACCTAACAATTCTCTAAGTTCGTTCCTATTTCTTGAAAACATAAAAGTACTTTCCCAGGTCAAATCATTTTTCCTAATATAGGCAGTGGTAATGGCTATATCCAGTCCTTGATTATGAATTCGGCCAAGGTTATCCGGAAAAGTTTCAAATCTACTGATTCCCGGAATGTCTACTTGGTACAATAAGTCGGTGGTCTCGTTGTTGTAATAATCGATAGATCCACTGATCCTATTTCCAAGAATTGCAAAATCAACCCCTAGGTTAATCCCCGTAGTGGTTTCCCATTTAAGGTTAGGGCTAGCCAATTTATTTATTGCTTGGGTATAAAGTGGAGTTCCATCTGCGGTTATATAATTAAACCCACCTGCCACTGTGGCTAATGTTTGGTACCTACCTACCGTTCTGTTACCATTAGAACCATAGGAAATTCTTAGCTTAAGATTGTTTAGCCAATCTGTATTGTCTGCAATAAATCTTTCTTCACTGGCAGCCCAAGCTAAAGATAGGGAGGGGAAAATGCCAAATTTATTGGTAGCTCCAAAGCCGGAAAAGCCATCCCTCCTAATGGTCCCTGTAAACAAATACCTGTGATCATATCCATAAAATAATCTTGCCATTTGATAAAGGCTGGACTCATTCCAGGCCCCTGAACTGGTTCGCTGTTGGTCTGCACTTCCTGATTGGAGGCTATTGTACCCTAGGGCTGTATTGGCATAGATAAATGAGCTGGCTTGGGTGTATTCAGATTCACGGCTTTCAGAGCCGTAAAGCAAGGTTAAAAATACATTGTGAACATCCTTAAAGGTTTTATTATACGTTAGAATATGGTCACTAGACCAATTGTAATTCAATTGATACATCTTTTGACCTCCACCTTGAAAATTACTTGCATATTCTCTAAAGTAGTAATCTTGATTGGTTGTAAAATTGTTGAGATAATTAACCTTATAACTTAGGCCTTCCAAAAAGGGAAAGTCAATCTGAGCATAAAAGTTTCCAAAGAAATTAAGCCTTTTATCTACAAGATCTGCTTCCAATTGCACCATAGGATTTATGGTGTTTCCCCCGGTAATTTGAATGTACTCTCCATTTTCATCCCTTACCGTCGCAAAGGGAGATAGATACCTGTTCCCTAAGCTTGGTGTAGGCCCCAAATAATTGCTCCTGGTAAAGGCGGATTGTAGCCCAAAGGTTAGCCAGTCAGTTACATTGGTTTCCAAGTTAACCCTTGCATTGATCCTATTGTAACCTTCGTTCACCATATGACCTTTTTGATCTGTATGACCCAGTGATATGTAATAATTGGATCTTTCGGTAGCATTTGCCAAGGACAAGTTATGATTTTGAATATAGGGATTGTCATTGGTCATCAAATCATACCAATTGTCTGATCGACCTTGATTATAAGCCAATATTTCATCACTCGTTTTAAAATTGGAGGAAGGTTCCCAGTTAGGGTTGGGCTCCAAATATCCTGATGGTTCCGTACGGCTATTGTACAAATCAGATTCCTCAGTTTTCTTTAAATAATCGGCTGCCGTACCTGTTTTAAATTCTTTAATCGGCTTTTGAAAGGTAAAGCTATTGGAATAGTTAATGGTGGGCTTACCTAAATCCACCCCTTTCTTAGTGGTAAGAATAATGACACCATTAGAAGCTTGGGAACCATAGATGGCAGCTGCACTTGCATCTTTGAGTACATCAATCGATTTGATATCATTCGGATTTAAATCATTGATATTGCCCCTATATATGACCCCGTCTATAACAATCAAAGGGCTTTGTTCACCTGAAAGTGAGGTTCGTCCACGAATCTGAATATCAGGTTCACCTCCGGCTTGGTTCACTTGTCCCACATTTAAACCGGCAACTGAACCTTGCAGCGATTGCATAATAGATACATTTGGAGATTCCTGAAAAGCCTCAATGTCAGCTCTTACCACAGCCCCGGTTAGGTCAGATTTTTTCTGCACACCGTAGCCTACAACAACAACCTCTTCAAGTGAGGCCATATCTTCTTGTAAAATGACATTGATTACTGTTTGATTAGCAATAATTACTTCCTCGGACTCGAAGCCAATGAAAGAAATTTTAAGCACCTGTCCGGAACCGGCTTCAATACTAAATTTACCATCAATATCAGTAACAGTTCCGATGCTTGTTCCTACCACAATTACTGTAGCACCGGGAATAGGAACATTATTTTGATCGACTACCGTCCCACTGATAGAAGCAGGAAGATCGGTTTTGGAGTTGGCATGATCAATTTCTGATGTTGAATTGAAGATCGTTGTCCCTGCGTGAGTTCTTATTTGCACTTGAAAACAAAATAAGAATACAGCAAACACAGACAGCCATACCAACCGGGAGGTTGTAGACTTTTTTCTCATGGGTTTATTGTTTTGGGTTATTGAATAATTGATAAATGCCCTGCAATAAAAACTACAAAATATTTGGGATTATTTGGCTGCATACAATTTTATTAAAATTGAATATAACCTTTAAATTTACAGGCCAACAATATATAAAATAAAAGATAATTTTTTGATTATTTCATATACAAAAGATATTACTAAACATTTAATCATGATTTTATATTCATCTAATAAGCCATTGACACCTTATTTCAAAGGTTAATTTCTTACAGGGTAATTGCTGCTTTATGAAACTAACTAGTTAATCAAATAAAAAATCATTAATTTTTCGCTCCTAGTAACTGTTACAGGTTACTGCCTTGGAACCTATTAGGTAAAAAGATTAGCGAATTAGTTTGCCTATAAAGAGTGATGATTTAAATACTAACCTACCTAACTAAACGATCTGAATCCATTCTAGAAGCTTCAACCCGGATATGTAATAGGATTTCCCGTAATTACGGGAAGTGTTGCAATCGCAAGAAAATCAGGCTGTTTGGAGATCTTAGCATAACACCGCTATGGTGAAATTGAAAACAGCAACGAAGTGGCTGATTTTGAAGCGATTTCAGCACGTAATAGAATGTCTATTGCATATTTCGGGTTGAAGAAACTAACAAAATTCCATCTACACTTGGAAATAAAAAAAGCAATACCCATAACGGGTATTGCCTTAAAAAAAACTTGATTTATACAGCTAAGTAATTATTCCAATGCACCTTCATTCGCTTGGAGTGACCATCCCGGATTTTGGTAAATAACTGAATTTGAAGGATCTCCACCTGTGGAAGTGATAATAAAATGCTGAATGGCTATTGGTTCCAAGTAATGAGCGGTAGCCCATTTGTAACCATCCTTCACCAAATTGGTGCCTCCAAGCATAATTCTGTAAGGAAGTAGGTAATCACTTTCATCAGGATTAGAAACATTTGGAGTCGCTGAATCATTTGTTCCTGCAGGAATCAATAAAGTTTCATTGGTCTCTTCATCCACATACCAACTTTGCATAGGTCCCCATAATTTGAAACCTTTTGCGATATACGGATCCGATTTAAGTTGATCCAAAGCTCTCCAACGTTTCAGGTCAAAGAACCGCATGCCCTCGGCAATCAACTCATTTCTTCTTTCTCTTCTGATATTGTACAAAATTGGATCTGAAAGCATTTCTCCGGAAGAATATGCGCCCATATCCCCTTCAGCTTCTTTGCTAATAATGGTATTGGCAATGGTAAGGTTAAAGTCAGGACTAACGCCGGCTCTCACCCTTAAGGCTTCCCAATAAGCGGCAGCTTTTGCGTCAATGCTTCCATTGGCTAGGTAAGAAGCTTCAATATAGTTCAGGTATGCTTCTGCTGCTCTAAACACTATTGAACCAACGGTACCTGCTTCACCTACTGTCTGAGATGGCAAATAACTAAACCCTTTCTTTATACCGTATCCGGTTACATATTTGGTTTCTTGGTTACCAATAATTTCCGGCTCCGTTATAAGAACAGGAGATCCATCTGCATTGGTTTGGCCTATTAACCTGACTTCACCTGCATCCTTCATAAATAATTGAAGCCTGTTGTCCCTATCAGCCTTTACATCGGCAATAAAATCGTCTCCATGATATCCTGAACCCGCTGCATAGATTGGTAGTCCATTGGCCATCAAGAAGCTTTCAACAAGTCCTTTAGTGTAACCTGTATTCCCACCGTTTGAATTGATATAAGCATTGATATTGTGACGAATACCTAAGGTATGGTCATATTGTCTCCAAAGTAATACTTCATCATACTGACTCATGTCCAAGTCTCCAAACATTTTATGGTATGGATTTTCAGAGGAATCATAGCCATTATCCAGGGTATTGGTGGTCAATGAAACCTGATCAGCAACCAATTCAGCAGCTTCCATGGCTTCACCAAGAAAATAATCAATTTCTTGATCTATATCAAGGCTGAAATTAGGGTTATCACCTTCTCCAGGCCATCCAGGACCACCAGGAACATGAGCTGTACCTTTATGGTAAAGCAACCATGTGGCTTCATGCAAAGCAACCCTTGACTTGAAAGTCAATGCTGCCATTTGGTTGATTCTGTTCTTTCCTCCCGGAGGGCTTACCAATAATAGGTTGATGGCAGAATCAAGGTCAGAAATAATAAACCTCGCTACTTCGTTCCTAGGCTTTCTTTTAGAAACCTCTGTCAGGGTTTCCATATCATCAGGGAGGGTAGTTTTAACTATTGGATAATCACCTAAACTTTGCACCTTGTTAAAATACTCATAGGCCCTAAGAAAATAACCTTCTCCGATATAATGCTCCACATTGGAAGTATTACCAGAAATCCCATTGGCTTTCCAGCGAGGGACAACAGTTTCGAGGAAATAATTCATGTCCCTTATCTGTCCAAAACTCCATGAACCACCTGTCTGACTAACCCTATATTCACCAGGTATCCATCTATTACTGGCATTGGTGGTGGCTTGGTTATCTGTATGGTTGTCATAGCCAAAGGTACCTACATTCCATCCTGAATGCGTAGGAAAAGCATAATTGGCAATGGTATAAGCTGCCAAATCGGCTTCCGAGTGTAGGTAAGCTTCTGGTGTTACTACGGATAAAGGCTCTCTTTCCAGAAACTCATTACAAGACATGTTCAACAATGGCAATACCATTGCTAAGGCTATATATAATTTAGATTTTATATGTATTCTCATCACAAATTCTCTTTAGAAGTTAACATTTAGACCCAATGAATAAACAGTGGAGAAAGGATAGGTTTTACCATCATTCCAACCGGATAATCCTACTGATTCAGGATCAAATATTTTAGACATTTTAGAGAAGGTCAAAAGATTTTCTCCCGATACATAAAAGCGAGCGTTTCCTACACCAATTCTGGAAACAATTTCTGATGGGAGGCTGTAACCTATTTGCAAGTTTTTCAATCTCATATAGGCTGCACTTTGCAGAAACCTGCTTTGGGTTTGGTTATTTTTACCATTATCAAAAACAGGTCTTGGGAAGTAGGAATCAAGATTCACATCTGCCAGTCCTGCTTGTACCATTGGCGAGTTCTCGTCTCTGTAGAAATCCATGTGCTCCATAAATCCAGCTGCCTGCCACATATTTTGACCTCCGGTACCCCAGAAATAAGGGCCATTTGGCATCCAGTCTCTTTTACCCACCCCCTGGATAAAAATTCTAAAATCCCAATTTCTATATTGTCCGGAAAGATCCAGGCTGTATTTGAATCGAGGTGTGGAGTTACCTAATATTTTTCGGTCACCTGAATCTCCAAGAGTATTGCTACCTGAATTAACCGTTCCATCTCCATTTAGGTCTTTGTACATGATGTCTCCGGCCATCCAATTGGTACCTAATTGATTTTGGTTGGTCGTTTCCAAGTGCTGGTCCATTTCGGCCTGATCTTTTGCTATGCCTACAGTCTCATAACCCCAGATATTGCCACTTAACTCACCTTCATACCATTGGCTAAGGTTATATGTATCATTGGGGTATTTTGTCACTTTCATTTGATCATCTGAAAGCACACCTCTTACACTATAATTAAAATCTCCAATATTGTCTCTCCAAGTTGATTCTAACTCAAAGCCCCAAGATTTTAAATCAGCATTGTTTATTAGCGGAACACTTGTACCCAAAATCACCGGCAATTCTTGTGCGGGGCCAACCATATCTAGGGTAAGTCTAGTGAAATAATCAAAATTCACTGTTAGACGGTTGTCAAACATTCCCATATCCAAACCAATATTGTAACTTCTTACCCTTTCCCAAGTCATGAACCTACTGATAAGTCCCGGTGCAGTGGCAGTATTGGGCTTAATACCATTCACTAACCAACTTCCGGAGTTTACTGAGAAAGGCTGGGTTAGGTAAAAGGGATACCAACTTGAAGTATTCTGGTTGCCAAGCTCACCATAAGACCCCCTGATCTTTAACATTTGGATTTTGTCGTCCCAGGTCCAGAAATCTTCTCTGGCAATATTATAACCTACGGATGCGGAGTTAAACAAATTCCATCTCAAATCTTGGATAAACCGTGAAGAACCGTCATACCTTGAATTGAATTCAAAGAGGTATTTTTCTTTGTAGTTATAGTTCAAACGTCCAAAGAAACCTGCGGTAGCCCAGTGGTTAAGGGCACCTGCATTTTGGAAATTGTCTGTAGCTGTGTTGATAGAAATGACAGTTGGAGTGATTAATCCTGTTCTACTTGCACTGATGTTTCTGTATTTATTCAATTCAGAATTAAAACCAGCCATCACCTTGAAGTTATGTCCTTCGCCTAAATTAAAGCTGTAATCTGAATAAATATTGCTTGTGAAAAAGTCTTCTTTTTGATTGAATTGACTAACAGCAGTATGGCCGGCTGCACTCCAGTAAACAGGTGCTGGATAGGCTTCTCCATCCACATCGTAGGCAAAAGCAGGCAGCACATTGCTATCATTATTGGTATTGATCAACCTATAATTAATGCTGGCAATGATATTCCAGTTATCTTTAGGCGTATAAGTCAACTGACCTTGCATATAATAGAAGTCTTTCAGGTTGTTTACCCTACCTCCTGTTTTCATCTGATTGATTTCAGAAGGGTAAGAATAATATCCATTGGGATCTTTTACCGGAACCGTTGGCCATCTCCTTGCAACATTATGGTAAAAAAGATCATTTAAATGCGTGGCTTTTGTAAAGTATTCCCTCACAAACCTGTTATTGTATAAAAAGGAAACCTTGTCATTGATTTTAAGGTCAACTTTGGCAGTGATACCATATCTGTTAAAACTGTCATCAGCATGTCGGGTAAGTCCTCCTTGGTCCAGATAATTGGCTGAAACGTAGTATTTGGCATTTTCACTCCCACCATTCACACTCAAATTGTGTTCTTGACTGAAAGTCATTGATTTATATTGCTCTGCAAACCAATCAGTATTTCCATTGGATGCAGAATAATATTGCCAACGTTCTCCATTATTATCAGGAATGGTAGAAGTTTCCAACGTACCATTTTGGTATTGAACAATGCGGTCTATGGTTTCATCGTCAAATATGGGGCTTCTTCCCGCATGGTATGCCGCTTCATTGTAATACAAAGAAAAAGTATGTGAATCCATCATGTCCGGTAAGCCTCTAGGCTGACCGAAACGGAAATTGTTGTTATAATTCACCTTTGCTTTTCCTTCTTTACCACTTTTGGTGGTTACTAAAATTACACCAAAGGCCGCTCTCGAACCATAAACTGATGCCGCTGCAGCATCTTTTAGAACGGTAATATTATCAATGTCCTGAGGATTGAGGGCATTTAAGTCTCCATCCATTCCATCAATCAAAACCAAAGGGGAAGAGGTAGAACCTTGACCAATTGTTCCTGCCCCTCTAATATTGAAATTTAGAGATTGATTCAATTCACCACCAAGACCTCCTGTTTGTAAGTTTAGTCCCGGAATAACACCTTGAAGCATTTGCCCAACATTTTGTACCGGCCTTTCTGCAATAACGGCTGCATCTATGGTGGTTACTGCCCCCGTTAGGTTAGCCTTTTTCTGCTCTCCGAAACCAACAACTACCACTTCATTTAGTGAAGAAATTTCTTCAACAAGGGTAACATTTATTACGCTTTGGGATCCTACCTTAATTTGTTGTGCTTCGTAACCTATAAAAGAAAAAACCAATTCAGCCCCTTCAGGAACACTGATGGAGTATTTTCCATCCAAATCCGTGGCCGTACCTATAGAGGTTCCAGGTATAGAAACTGTGACCCCGGGTATAGGGGCGCCGCTTTCGTCAACAACCGTACCCCTAATAGCTATAGCAAATTTTTCAATTTTATTTTTTGCTAAAACCGGTGACAGTTTATTAACCTTGGACTTTTTTATTACGTATATATTCTCGTTAACCCTTTTAAAGTCATAAGGGACTATGGTCGCTAACCTTTCAAGTGCCTCTTTCAGGTTACTGGAAACACTAAGCTTAACTTTGGTTTTATCTGTCAATACGGATTGATTGTAAGCAAAAATGAAATCAGTTTGCTTTTCTAACTTACTTAGAACATCAACCAACGATTCTCCATTGGCATACAATTGAACCTGATAATCTTCCAAACTTTGGCTGGTAGAAGGCTCTGCCACCAAGGTTTGGATTCCCAACAACATGGGTAAGAAGAGTTTTAAAGTTTGTTTTGAAATACGCACAATTATCCTCAGTAAATAATTTTTCATACTTTTATAAGGTTAAATTAATAAATGTAGGTTTTAGCCGGACTCGGATAATTCCTTTTGATTTAATCCCGGAACTGTTGCAGCAGTTCCGGATCTTTTTGGTTTAAAGTCATAAAGCTTACATAGGCAGTTTCATTTAATTGATGCAACTTTTATAGTTTATAATAATCTTTCTTTCATCTACCTTTTCCCAGTCAAAATCAACTATGTTTTTTAATCCATATAGAATTGAATAGAGGCTTTTATTGGAATATGTGGAACGAATGGTGCAAGATTCACCAACGTCCCCTCTAATTTCGATTTCAATGTGGTACATGGATCCAATAGTGGCTATTACTTCTTCGAATGGAACAAAGTCAAATGACATTTTTTCAGCTTTCCAAGCTAGTTCTTCTTCTATGTCAATTTCTTCTACATGAATTTCCTTATTGAGTCGATTGATGGTTGCTTTCTGATTTGGATCTATTAAATTTAAACTTGCCCCTTTAGTGAGATCATTTGTCACGCCAACCTTTCCACTTGCAACCACCACTTCAACCAACTCCTCATTGGCAGCATTTATATTAAAGGAAGTTCCCAATACTCGCGTTAAAACACCATTGCTAACCACTTCAAATGGCTTTTTCTTATTTTTAACTACATTAAAAAAACCTTCTCCTTCCAAGATCACTTCTCTTTTGTCCCCGGCGAAGTTTATTGGAAATCGGATACGGGAATTGGTATTCAAAAATACAGTAGAACCATCTGGTAAGGTAAATGTTCCTTTCTGAGTTTGACTGGTCACTTTTTCTACCCATTCCTGATCAGCATTACTTCCTAAGCCGGAAGAAAATAAAAAATAAGTAAGGGAAAAACCTATCAATAAAACGGCTGCCCATTTAAAAATTGTCAAAGGATCAAACGAAACCTGATTGCCTTTTTTCCTTTCATCAATTTTTTGCTTGACATTGTCTTTCAATGCCAATTCCTCAGCTGGAGTAAGTGGCCAATCTATTTCTCTCCTCTGAATCAGATCAAAAATCTGTCTTATTTGATCTAGCTCTTCGGGACTAGCCTTTCCATTGGCCTGCTTCTTTAATAAAGTTAAAAATATTTCTTTGTTCATTGATTTCATGCTTGTCATAATAAAAGTAACATGAAACCGGTTTTACACTTAGTAAGTAAAAAATTTATTTAAACAATTAAGTACTTTTAATAATTTATTTATCAAACTAACTTAATATTTTTAAATTATAATTCTTAAATATTGACAAAATAAAAAATTTATTAAATTAAATAAGCAAATAATTGGTAAAAACAAAAAAATATTCCGTTCACATTTTTTTTAATAAATTTTAAGGCTTTATTCAAATGGGCTTCAACTGTGCGGATTGAAATATTCAATTGGCCTGCTATTTCTTTGTTTGAAAGTTGTTCTTCCCTACTTAAAATGAAAACTTCTCGACACTTGACGGGTAATTGGTTAATTATAATTTTTAAATTAGATACCATCTCTTTTTCTTCTAAGATCAAGTCAACCCCCAAATTATCCGGTAGATGATTAAAAAACTGTTCAAGATCAGTTGTTGGTTTTAAATCCCTAATAGCGTTCATTGCCTGAAATTTAACCGCCCTAAACAGGTAGCTCTCTAATTTTTCAATTTTATTGGATTTTGCTCTTTCCCATAATTTCACAAATACCTCTTGCACAATATCTTCACAAACAATCTGGTCCTCAAAAATTTTATAGGCATATACATAAAGCTGCTTCCAATACTTTTCGTAAATGGCATTGAATGCCTCCTCTTTTCCTTTATAAAGGAGTAAACTAAGATCTTTATCAGTTAGGTTCAATTAGCTTTATAGGATATTTTGACCGCTAAATAAAGCTATTTTTTATTTATCAAAAAAATTAAAATTTCATGAAATAAATCAAATTAAATGACTAAGTGAAAACCTATTCCAACCCCTTTCCAATAAAAAAATGGTCTTTAACACCTGATTTCAAATAAATTACCTGCTTAAAAAAAAATGCGGTCTAAGCTAATTGCAATCCATATTTCACATCAATTTCAAGAATGATTAATCACCCATATACTTGTTTTTTACCTTTTCAATTTATAAACCCTGCTTTACCACCAAGAGAGTTAATATTTATCAACTATTTTTTTATTGGATGTTTTTTCGGTGTACTATAACTGGGCACCACTGGTTTGATTCCAAAATCATCAGCATATTGCATGGCTGTAACTATATCATTGACTAGAGGGAACTCGATTCCAAAATCAAACAGTTGCTTGAAAATCACAGGGTCATCGGTACCGAAATAATTGATACCAATACCTTTTTTATGAAGGCTTTTGGAATAATTTTGAAATTCCGGGGTAATAGGGCCTTTCAATTGAATAAAATCCGCTTTCATTGCAATGGTTCCTTCTACATAGTCTAATCCTCCGGATTGCCTTTCCATATTGCAAATCAAGATTTGATCTGATACAGACCTAGCCCCTTTTGCAGCATCTTCCATTACTGCCATCACTGCCTGGTGGGTTTTGTCCATTTCCAAAATTAGGGCTGCCACCTTCTTCCCTAACGCATACCCACCTTTAAGGTGAACATTTAACCATATATTATCCGGCATCATTTCCAAAACCTCTCTTAAAACAGGTACTTTTGTCCCTGCAAATGCCTCGTCTTTCCAACTTCCTGCATCCAAACTTCTAATTTCCTTTGAATCCATCAAGGCTACTTCCCCACTTCCGTTGGTGGTTCTGTCCAAGGTCCCATCATGCATAATTATAAGTGCAGAATCCCTGCTAAACTGAACATCAAATTCAATCATCTGAGCACCCGAGGCAATGGATTGTTCAAATGCCGGAATGGTATTTTCAGGATGACTAGTCATGGCTCCCCTGTGCGCACAAAAGCCTTTGCTCGGCATTTCTACATTTTGGGCCATGGAATTTTGGAGCAGGGTTACACTCATCAATAATAATAGAATGATAAGTGCTGAAATACCTTTTCCACTAACTGCATTAATAGAAATCCTGTTAATAATTGAACTTTGTAATGGCATGTTTTCTTCTGATGAATTTAATCAAATTTCTTGTTTGCGATCAATTAACAAGGTAATTCCCTTTTCCGGAAATTTCAAACCATTAGTCCTAGTAATAAAGCCCCAAATCAAATTGATAACAGGAATTTGACAATTATTTAAACAGGATTGAGGAATTTGAGCTTGTTTTATGATTTCAACCCAAATGGAGCGGATTTGTCAGTATTGCTGCATAAAAGGCAACAATACTGACAAATCCGTGATATACTTGTTAATTCCCCAAATGGCTATGAGCCATGAGTATGTTATTACGACCCGTTGGACCTAATGATCCAAAAAAATAGATAAGTAACTTTTTGAATTAATTCCATCACATAACCGAAGCGCTAATACAAATCTCAAGTTTAATTTAACCCGAAATATGCAATAGACAATCTATTACGTGCTGAAATCGCTTCAAAATCAGCCACTTCGTTGCTGTTTTGAATTTCACCATAGCGGTGCTATGCTAAAATATCCAAACAGCCTGATTTCCTTGCGATTGCAACACTTCCCGTAAACACGGGACAGGCTTCACCCCTGACTATTGTCAGGACGGAGAAATCCTATTACATAATCCGGGTTTAAAATAAACTACCTATCCAAACCTTTTTCCAAACCCCTCAGCTCTGCCAAGCCTTTTAATCGTCCTATTGCAGAATAACCTGGGTTTGTTTGCTTGTCGAGGTCATCTAAAAGCTGATGACCATGGTCAGGTCTGTAAATGACAGGGGGATTCCGCTTATTATTCAACCTAATTAATTGTTGCATAATAGAAACCATATCTACATCTCCATCCAAATGTTCCGCTTCATAAAAATCTCCCCTATTGTTCCTTTTAACATTTCTAAGGTGTGCAAAATGAACCCTTTCTCCAACCTTAGCCAAAATATCCGGTAGATCGTTGTGTGCTCCCGCACCTAGAGATCCGGTACAAAAACAGACACCGTTGAAAGATTCCGGAACTTTATCCAGAATGTACAATAGGTCCTCATCATTAGAAGCGATCCTTGGTAAACCCAATATTGGAAATGGAGGATCATCAGGATGAATGGTCATCGTAATCCCTTCTTCCTCACAGATCTGCTGAATGGACTTTAGAAAGTAAACCAGATTATCTCTAAGTCCATCTTTCCCTATTTCCTTATAAATAGCAATACTATTCATAAGGTCTTCTTTTGTCATGCTCTTTTCAGTGGGCACACCCATGAGAATGATATCGGAAAGCTCCTTTTTCCTTTCTTCATTCATGTAAACCCACCTTTGCTTTGCTAACTCGACTACTTCATCGGAGTAGAAGGAGAAAGCATTTTTTCTTTGCAATATATACTGGTCAAAACTTGCCAAATCTGCCCAATCAAAATAAAGCGCTTTGGCTCCATTTTGAAGAACAAAAGAAAGGTCTGTTCTAGTCCAATCTAAAACGGGCATGAAATTATAACACACAAGCTTTAGACCTGCCTTAGAAAGATTTTTTAATGTTGTCCTATAATTATCAAGGTATTTTTCACTTGCATCACTCCTTGTTTTTATGGCTTCATGAACAGGAACAGACTCTACTATGGACCATTTTAATCCTGAAGCTTCTATCAAGGATTTCCTTTCTAAAATCTCTTCCAATGGCCACACTTCTCCATGAGGAATATAATGTAAGGCAGAAACTACATCTGTAGCTCCTGCCTGTAAAATATCCTGAAGACTTACTGAATCATTGGGGCCAAACCAACGCCAGCTTTGAATTAATGACATAAACTCTTTTAGTGCGAATATTTATAGAATATTTGAAGTACCATAAGGATACCTTTGTGGACGTGATAACATTGAATTGGCTTCATCGTCATTTTTGAACTTTTCTCTGACAGGATCCCAATACAGTTTCCTCGGAAGTTTCATGGCAATATGGGAAACCAAGCAAGCACTGCAAGAACGATGCGCCACTTCTACTGGAGCGATGGTTTGCTCTCTGGAGACGATGCAGTCGAGCCAGTTCTTGTGCTGTTCTTCACTTTCATAAAGATGCACCTCATCAGGCCCTATTACTGAGCTTAAGATTTTTTGATCACTGGCTTTAAAAGCATCGCTGGCTTTTCCTCCAGGCACAGGATCACTGGCTGTTACTCCCACATTTCCACGAGCAACAAAAATCCAACCTTCAGTTCCTTCAAAACGCACTCCATTAGGATAATCACCACTTACTTCCATAATGACTCCATTGTCATATTTGGCTTTTACTTTAAAGTCCCCATGCACAGACCATAGCCCTTCGGTGGGAAAGGAAGCTGTCGCTTCAACTTCTATTGGACCCGAATATTCTTTACCCATGGCCCAATGTGCTATATCTAAATGATGTGCACCCCATCCTGTGATCATTCCTGCGCCAAACTGTTCACAACGCAACCAACCAGGTCTAGATGTAATATCGTCCTGAGAATGCACCCTGTCTAAGGTATAAGGTACCCAAGGAGTAGAACCTAACCACATATCATAATTTAGGTTTTTAGGAATAGGCATTTCTGTAGCCGTTCCTCCTGCCGGATCTCCGGGCAAACCAATAAATATTCTTTCAACTTTCCCTATTCGTCCATTACGCACCAACTCGCAAGCCCTCTTGAATTGTGGCCAAGGATTTTGTGACCGTTGCTGACTACCCATCTGAAAGACTGCTCCTGTTCTATGGATAGTATCACTTAGCATTCTTCCTTCTTCCACTGTCAAAGAGGTAGGCTTTTGAAGATAAACGTCTTTACCTGACAAGGCAGCTTCCATGGCTGGCTGTGCATGCCAGTGATCAGGAGTACTTACAATAACTGCATCTAAATCTTTTCGAGCTATCATTTCTCGAAAATCATCGTAAACTTTCACATCTACATAGTTGGACTTTCCGGTTTTTTTCTCATAAACACCCTCGATCCATTTTTTACCTTGAGCCCCACGGTTACTATCCACATCTGCAACAGCAATTACCCGGGCAATATCATTCTTCAATGTTTCCGGCAAATCATGTGTCATGGCTATTCTACCAAAACCTACCTGACCAATATTAATCTTATTACTTGGTGCATTTTTTCCTAAAACTGATGCAGGAACAATGGTGGGAAAACCTGTTACTGCCAAAGAAGCCGCCAATGCCCCTTTACCTGTTGACTTCATAAAATTCCTTCTGGATTCATTGGTATTTTTAGCGTTTTTCATAGAAGCACTCTTTATTATTGTTCTATTGTTAATTGAATATTATTAAAATTACATTCCTTATTTAAATTGCACAGGGCTATTCCAGGCCTTAGCGTATGCTTTTGAATAATCTTTTTTTGAAACTCGACTGGCCACATAATTCATTCCTTGATAAACATGCTTTAAATAAGTAGGATCTTCATAATCCTTTTTATTATGACCCAAAGCAGTTATCCAGGCAACTCCCCCATCAAAGTCTTGGTGCCAAACTGCTGGATAATACCTATGAAAAGAAGCTGTTAACTCCTTAACTTTTTCATTTTGTTCATTGTTTAGGGAGGTTAAATCATGGGCCATTAACACCTTTATTCCTGGGTAAAGCTCCTTCATCAGGTAACATTCATCTTCTTTTTCCCAAATACCAGGCATTCCTTCCATTGAAACATGGCTTCCATCCAATTTATTAATGGCCAATTTTTGGTATTTTGGATGCCAGACAAACCTGCCTCCAATTAGCATTTTAAACCACTCCCAGTTTCTTTCCGTACCTACAACTGAATGTAGCCCTACAATTCCTCCTCCTGATTGAATGTATCTTCTAAAAGCCAATCTTTGTGCATCATTGGTAAAAACCTCATTATTAGTACTTGGGAAAACCATCAAATCAATAGATTTCAAGTTTTCTTCTGTAAAATAGTTAGGATTATCTGTTACAGTAATATTGAATTTGTATTCAACCGCCATTTTTTCAAGGCTGGCTACAGCAAAAGGAATATTGTCATGTACAAATCCTTCCCCATTTTTGGTATACACCAGGACGTTCTTGTTTTTCAAATGGTTTTTTGGTGGTTTTGCAAAAGTATCTGCAGTGCTGGCTCCTATTAACAAGGCTACAAATAATACACTAAACAAGTATTTCAATAATTCATTATTTGTCACGCTATTCAACATTATGTAATTAAGATTAAGTATTTAATAAAATTAATGGATTAATATATAGTGATGGTGATTTTAGGTTTGTGAGCAAATTGAACCCAGGCGGCTTCCGCATCCTCAGAACTTATCTTTTTTGAGGAAACCAAAAAGCGATAATTAAGTTGGTAGGATTTTCCTGCCTCCAAATGCCAATCCATATTTTTAGTTGGTGCAAAATTAGCATACATGTCTCCTCTGTCATACATGTCCTCAGGCCAAACCCTCAAAGGTTCCGGATGATTAAAATTAGAAGGATAAGACATCATCACGACTGCACCATAGTCCTCATCCAACTCCCCCTGAACAATGCACCATCTGGCCAAACTACCATCGGCCGATTTCCTATCCAAGCCTTCTGATGTTATGACTTCACTATTATAACGGTCCCATTTTTCAGTAGTTCGCCATCCTAGACTTCCATACCTGTATTCTTCCAAAACAACGCCCTCATCAGGGGATGTATTTAATACTATATTTATATCTGCCAAATAGTAATCATTGTCTTTTTCCAATGCAAAGATCCGAGTACCTTGTACCTCTGTCATGGCTACCTCAGGCACCTCTCTGTTCTTTAAAACAACATGTTCATGGAGGGCTTTGTAATCAGCAAAAACAGGGCCTGATGTCCTATTAATAAAATTGGCAAACCTCACTGTGCCTTGCTTTTCCTTTAAATTCCAAAAATCAATAAGTTCATTTTTATAAGTTACTCTGGTCCAAGGGTTCCAAAGTCCATAATGGTGGTAATGGTCAGAAGGTTGAATTCTGGTTAAGGCCTTCCCTGTTGGCGTCCACATAGGATGTACAAAGCCACTTCGGGCATAAGCACTGTCTATGCCTTCAGGAGGATAGGCCATTCCATGATTGTATTGCCATAAATTTTCTCCGTGTTTCTTAATAACCAAACTGTTTTCATTTACTTCTAGGGCTAAAAAATTTAGCGTTTTTTCTGTTTCCGATTTTCTATGCAATTCAAATACTCGAACAGATTTCTCCCTATCAGATTGAGGAGCAATCATCCAATAAAGCGTTCTTCCGTTTAAATTGTCTATTTGAAATGGGACTTGAATGGATTCACCTGAAGTAATATCTACCAAGCTTAATAAGGTATCTGACAATGGGGTAATTGAGGAAAGATCTACAGATACAGGATAGCCGAATCTGGATATTATATCCACTTCAACTTTTATTTCAGCTATTTTTTGGGCTACGACTGAAAATGACATTGAAAAACCTATGATTAGACAAATGAGTCCTTTAAATTTCATTTTTATTTTTTTTGAAACGATATTACAAAAATCATTTTCCGTAAACATATTAATATATTTATTTCAATACAACCGATTTCATAAAATTTTATACTCATTTTAACTCAAAATCTCCTCTTAAAAAATAAATTTCAAACTATTTTGCATTAAAACTACCAAACAATTAAGAGGTTTAGCATTTATTATCGCCTTTTACCATATTCAAGCACTCTTTTATTTCACAAACAAAAAATAAAATTTCTTTTTAAAGTTTAAAATATTAATTTCCAATAGAAGTACAGTATAATCGATATATTGAAATCGGTTGCATAAATCTTTTATTTTAATTATAATTAGATTTAATTATTGCCCAAGTCACCATTAAATGAATAAGGAAATAACTATTTACGATATTGCAAAGGAGGTAGGAATGTCTCCTACTACCGTCAGCAGAGCCCTAAGTAACCATCCCCGTGTTAAAGAAAAAACCAGGGGAAAAATCTTGAATGCAGCAAAGATCCTAGGGTACCAATCCAACATTTTTGCTTCTAGTCTCCGGAAAAAACGGTCCAAAAGTATTGGCGTAATTATCCCGAAATTAAACAGCCCCTTTCAGTCCTCGGTAATGGCGGGCATGGAAGAAATAGCCACACAAGCTGGGTATAATCTGGTAATCAGCCAATCTACGGAATCTCTTGAGAAAGAGATTTCCAATGCCAACACCATGTTTAACAGCCGTGTAGACGGACTCCTCGTTTCAAAAGCTGGTACAACAGACAATATTGAACACTTTGCTCCTTTTTTCAAAAAACAAATCCCTGTGCTTTTCTTTGATAGAGTACCGGAAAACAACAATTGTACGGGAGTAGTCATCAATAACACTCAAGCCATCTATGATGCAACAAGCCACCTAATAAAACAAGGATGTAAACGTATTGTACATGTTTTAGGAAATCTTAAAATCAACGTTTATTCCGACCGCTTGAAAGGGTATAAATACGCCCTTTTGGATCATGGATTTGTCTTTGAAGAAGAAAACATCATCACCAATGACCTTGGTGAAGAATCAGGAGATCGAATTGTTGAAAAAATCATGGAATTAAACCCGCGCCCTGATGGGTTGCTTGTTTCCAATGATACCTGCGCTGCTAGTTGCTTGATGGCCCTAAAAAAGAAAAAAATAAGGGTTCCTGAGGACATGGCAATTGTTGGCTTTAACAATGACCTGATTTCAAGAATGGTGGAACCCAATCTCAGCACGATTAACTACCCCAGTTATCACATGGGTGAAGTGGCTATGAAAAACTTAATTAACCATTTGGATGAGGAGCACCATGAAATCCTTCAAAAAACAAACACCATAACCCTTAGGCACGAATTAATCATAAGGGAATCCTCAAAGAGATGAGTTAATCTTTCAATTGCTATCCAAATCCTCTTACTATATTTAGGTCTAAAATGATTTCTAAGAAACCAAAGCAATACCTAAAGCTAAATTTTGCTTTAGGTATTGCTTTGAATAGACAGTAAACTTCATTTACTATACGTAATCACTTCCTTAGGTATCTGAATAGAATACGAAACCTATTCATAATTCAGGTTTATCTGATTTCAATCTGCACTTAACTCATACTTTAAAGTTTTCCCCTTTTCTATTGCCGGAAGACCTTCTGTCATCCACACGGGTGCTTTCTCTCCTTTAAGGTAATGGTCAAAAAATTGAGACAATCGAATACTCAAATCTTTTTTATTCTTTCTCTCTTTCAAGTTATGGTCTTCCCCATTGTAAACCAATAACCAAGAAGGAACATTGTTTCTCTTTAAGGCCATAAAAAACTCAATGCCTTGGTACCAAGGAACTGCACCATCCTTATCATTGTGCATAATCAAAACAGGCGTCTTCACCCTATCCGTAAAGAATAAAGGAGAATTCTCAATATAATACAATGGCTTCTCCCAAAGAGTGCCCCCAATCCTTGATTGGGTTTGTTCATATTGAAACATGCGGCTCATGCCAGTCCCCCAACGAATACCACCATAGGCAGAGGTCATATTTACAACCGGAGCACCAGCACCTGCCGCTTTAAACATATTGGTCTGAGTAACGATATAAGCCACTTGATAACCTCCCCAACTTTGCCCTTGAATACCAATATTGTCTTTATCTACAAAACCTTTTGCCACCATGGCCTGAACACCGGGTACAATACAGTCAAAAGCGCTAGGCCCAGGCAAGCCTATTTTGTATTTTATATCAGGTACAAAAACCAAGTACTCATTGCTCACGAAATAAGGAATATTGATAATTGATGCCGATGGAACAGGGGAATAGTACTGATGTAAGGCATCCGATCTTCGCTCATAAAAATACACCATCATTGGGTATTTCTTTTCCGGGTTAAAGTTTTCTGGTTTAAAAAGCAATCCATTCATGCTATCACCTTCACTGGTCAAATAGTCTACCAATTCTACATCTCCCCAGTTAATCTCTTCCTGCTGTTTATTTATTTGGGATAGGCGCTCTTCTTTATGAAATCCAGTAGTAGCATAATATACATCCGGGCTGGATTTAAATGTTGACTTTTGATAAATGTATCGTTTTTTACTTTCTGCTACTTTTAAACCATTATAAGATGCAGGCCCAAAAACAAGGGCTTTGGGTTTATGATTACCTTTCCAATCCCCCAGAAAAAAACCACTGTTTTTGGTTGTATTTTCAAACCCCTTTAACACCATGTCCTCACTTAAATCGTAATAATCCTTTTCAGGATCTAAATTCATTAAGCGAAAAGTCATTTTATTGTTCTCCTTATTTTCTCTGGTAAGATTTTTGGCTTTGTTAAGGTCAAAAGGATCTATTTTCCATACATCAAACCGATCATAAACTAGAAAGTGCTCATCATTAGCAGTCCAGCCTGGGCTACCATAACTCCCTGGCAAAGAAGGGCTGTCATGCAACTCATTAAACATGGCCTCCTTAATTCCCGAAGTCAATGAAATTCTCTCTTTACTTTCCAGATGAATGGCCTGCCAAGAACTATCAGGAGCATTGTACCAATAAACAAACTTACCAGCAGGAGAAAGTTTCGGATTACCGATTACCTCATTGGCCAATAAATGAACCTCACCTGTATACAAGTTAATACTACTAAGGTCCTCTGCTATCTGAATATCCCAGCTATATGCTCTTCGATAATGGTCATCGTTCCTTATTATGGCCCAATTCCCTTTTTTAAACCTATTGAAATGAATTTGACTACTTTTAGTGTCTTTATAAACTTGTATTTTATCAGAGTTAATTTGATAAACTGCTACTTGACTTTCTTTTTCTTTATCCTTCAAATTCTTTAACTGCATTGGCTGGATTTCTTTGTCTTGCCAACCCCAAATATCCAGACTGACTCTCTCTTCCTCCAAAATACTAGTATCGGCTTCATAAGCGTATTTTTCAGGCGATGGATTCCATCCGAAAAACAAAAGTTCTCCAGAATTAGAGAAAGATGGTGAAAAGTGCTCGCTAATTTTATTGTCTAACTGATCAGGAATATTCTCCCAGGATTTCAAGTCTCCCTCAGCCCCCAGAAAATACAATTGAAAACCTTTCTCCTCTTCTTTTTCCTCAGTGGCACTTCCCAAAAAAGCGAATTTCTCAGCATCAGATGAAAAAACAGGTGATTTGAAACTTGTCAAGTGATCTACAAGGATGTTTTCATTACCAGTCTCTAAATTAAGGATAGAGACCATTTTTGATTTGTCAATTTCAGCATCCCCTACTTTGACCAAAAACATTTTTTGACCATCATCGGAAAAACCATAATCCAATACCTTCTCAAACGTAAAGGACTTCTCATCAGCAAAATTATTTACAGTTAAATTAAAAGATTTATCCTCCGCCTTAGATTTTTTCACCTCATTAGAACTGGTATCCTTTTCTATTTTTACAGATGTATGATAAGCATACCATGTTTTCACTTTTTTCGGCACCTTAACCCCACTTACTTCAGGCACCTTTGTTTTTTCACCACTTTTCAGGTTAACCAATAACAAGCTGTCTTTGGGAAAATCCTCTTTGTCTACTTTTCTAAGTTTAAGTTGCCTTAAACTGTCTTTTTCAGGACTTATCAACCCCAATAACCATTGGCTTTTTTCAGAAAATGAGGTTTGAGATGCTCTTGGAACAATGATTTTCTGCTTATTTCCGGAAGTATTGCTCAATTGAAGCCTTCCATCCCCATCCTGAAGGGAAATTTCTATAGCCACCCATTCTCCATTTTTAGAAAATTTCTTATTCGAAATTGATTCCCAGGAGTCATAATCCTGGTGTGACAATGATCTTTTCGTTTGTTGAGCGGCAACATTGAATGCCAAAAACAGAAAAATAATTAATGTATAAAATCTCAAACCTTTAGTCTTTAAATTTAAACTTTTAAACTTCGAAGATAATCTTTTCCATAATCCTTAGGGTAAAAAATGAAACTTTTAAATAAAGCAGCAAGAAACCTTAAAATTAAAAAATTTAGACATAATTAAAATCAGGCATGTTAGCAAAGTAAGCAGTAATCCTAACCGCTCACCTTCCGCGCCAGCTTTTAGCCTTTCAAATCAAATTTAAACCAATAGTCACCTGCATTATTTGGGACTACCCAATAGGATTTTTTATTTAGTATGCAATTAATATCTTTTTAAAATTAGTATAATTACAAGCTATAGGATATCCAGCGGAGGCATTTCTTATTCATAAAAAGAAAAATAGTCTTTAAATTCTTTGACAATTTAATAATTTAACCAGATCTTTATTTTGGAATCAACAATTAACTTATTGAAAAATGGACAAAATTTTAGATATTGACAATGTAGACCTCAAAATTATATCTCTACTCAATAAAGATGCCAAAACCCCATATACAGAAATAGCTAAAAAAGTATTCGTTTCTTCAGGAACTGTTCATGTTCGAATGAGGAAATTGGAAGATTTGGGCGTGGTGAAGAGTGCTACATTGAACATAGATTTTTCAAAATTGGGATATGATATTTCTGCCTTCCTTGGTATTTATTTGGAAAAAAGCTCCCTTTACGATACTGTTATTGAAAAGTTAAAAGATATTTCAGAAGTTATAAACGCTTATTATACAACAGGAAATTATAGTATTTTTGCGAAAATAATATGCAAGGACACCAACCATTTGAGAGAAGTTTTGAACAAAATTCAATTGGTAGAAGGTATTGATAGGACGGAAACGCTTATCGTATTGGAGGAAAGTATCAATAGACCAATCCATCTTGTAACAGACAAAAAATAGGGTAAATTTAGTTATTAAGATTAAATCTAAATAAAAAATATATTTAGGTTTTTGTATAATGTATATGGTTTTTTTAATATTTACCTTTTTAACTAGCAGTAATTTTTTTATATTATTTTATTGATATTTAACAGGTTAACTACTGATTTTAATAAAATTTCATTTAATTCCCTTCCTTTTAGAACAATAAAAAATAGATTAATGTTATATATTTGTGGATCAAAATATAATTAGTCTAAATAACTCTTTTTTATGAGCAAGGACAATGAAATCTTAGAAGAATTAACCTCCAGAGAATATGAACACGGATGGTCAGTAGATTACGAAGCTGATGAGGCTCCTATTGGCCTTAACGAAAACATCATTCGGTGGATTTCTTCCAAAAAAGAAGAGCCTAAATGGCTTTTGGATTGGCGTCTCAAAGCTTTTGAACAGTGGAGAAAAATGGATGAGCCTACTTGGGCAAATGTTCATTACCCTAAATTAGACCTTCAAGCATTGAGGTACTATTCCGCTCCAAAACAAAAAAGCAAATCCAAAAACATTAGCGATATAGATCCCGAGCTTTTGAAAATCTACGAAAGGTTGGGCATCTCTTTGAATGAGCAAAAAAGACTGCAAGGAATTGCAGTAGACGTGGTGTTGGATTCAGTATCTGTTGGAACTACTTTCAAGGATACACTTTCCAAGTTGGGTGTGATTTTTTGTTCATTTAGTGAAGCAGTTGCAGAACATCCGGATTTGGTTAAAAAATACCTGGGCTCTGTTGTCCCTGCTACGGACAACTACTACGCGGCGCTAAATGCTGCTGTATTCTCTGATGGTTCGTTTTGCTATATACCTAAAGGGGTACGTTGCCCAATGGAACTTTCAACCTATTTCAGGATTAACGCAGCCAATACAGGGCAGTTTGAGAGAACGTTAATTGTAGCAGAAGATGAATCTTATGTCTCTTATCTTGAAGGATGTACCGCCCCACAAAGGGACGAGAACCAACTTCATGCGGCAGTAGTTGAAATATATGCAGCAAAAAATGCTGAAGTAAAATATTCAACTGTTCAAAACTGGTATCCTGGTGATAAAAACGGCAAGGGTGGAATTTACAATTTTGTAACCAAAAGAGGTATTTGTGCAGGAGACAATTCCAAAATATCTTGGACGCAGGTAGAAACAGGATCTGCGGTGACTTGGAAATACCCTTCTTGTATACTTAAAGGTGACAATTCTATAGGTGAATTTTATTCTGTAGCAGTAACGAACAACTACCAACAAGCGGATACAGGTACCAAGATGATACATATTGGTAAAAACACCCGTTCAAGGATTGTATCTAAGGGAATTTCTGCTGGAAAATCACAAAATTCATACAGAGGTCAGGTTCAGGTAATGAAACGTGCCACCAACTCAAGGAACTTCTCTCAATGTGACTCTCTTCTTATGGGTGACAAATGTGGAGCACATACATTCCCATATATAGACATACAAAATCCTTCTGCAAAAGTAGAACATGAAGCAACAACTTCTAAGATTGGAGAAGATCAGATTTTCTATTGTAACCAAAGAGGAATAAGCTCTGAGGATGCAGTTGCACTTATCGTAAATGGATATGCCAAAGAAGTATTGAATCAACTCCCTATGGAGTTTGCGGTTGAAGCTCAGAAACTTTTGGCCCTTACATTAGAAGGAAGCGTAGGTTAAAAAATTAAAAAAATGTTATCAATAAAAAATTTACACGCTGCAATCGAAGGCAGCCCGATATTGAATGGTATTAATCTTGAGATTAAACCAGGAGAAGTACATGCCATCATGGGGCCCAATGGGTCTGGAAAATCAACCTTAGCTTCTGTACTAGCTGGACGTGAAGAGTATGAAGTAACCGAAGGTTCTGTTACTTTCAAAAACAAAGACATCTTAGAGCTTAGTCCAGAAGATAGAGCAAGGGAAGGTATTTTTCTTGCTTTTCAGTATCCGGTAGAAATACCAGGTGTTAGCTCTACAAACTTCTTAAGAACTGCTGTAAATCAGGTAAGGGAATACAGAGGCCAAGCACCTTTAGACGCAGTGAAATTTCTTTCTTTAATGAAAGAAAAAATGAAGTTGGTGGAAATAGACCAAAAGCTATTAAGTAGGGCTTTGAACGAAGGTTTTTCCGGTGGTGAAAAGAAGAAAAATGAAATTTTTCAGATGGCCATGTTGGAACCTACACTTTCTATTTTGGATGAAACAGATTCAGGATTGGATATCGATGCGCTTAAAGTAGTGGCAAATGGTGTTAATCAACTTAAATCTAAGGACAACGCAACCATTGTGGTAACTCACTACCAACGTTTGCTGGATTATATTGTCCCTGATTTCGTGCATGTATTGTACAAAGGACAAATTGTAAAATCTGGTACAAAAGAATTGGCCCTTGAACTTGAAGCCAAAGGTTACGACTGGATCAAGGAAGAAGTATCAGGAGCAAAGGTTTAATTTTAATCCAAGATTTTAATTTCTAATGACAGTATCAACAAAAAATGACCATAAACTGGTTGAATTATTCCTTTCGAACCAGACGAGTTTAGAAAAATTTAGTCTGTTTAAAGAATTGAAGTCTGCTGCCAAAGCATCTCTGGATGAAACCGGGTTTCCTACGCTAAAAGAAGAAGAGTATAAGTTCACGAATATCAACAAGCGAATTCTTGATAAGATAAAGAAATTCACTTCACCAAATGCAATAAGTAATATTGCTGAGGTTCTGAAATCACATCCATTGGTTAATTCACTAGAAGGTTTTAAGCTCATCAGAAACAATGGTGTCTATGAACCTGAATTATCATCCAATAGCGAAGGATCATTTACAGTTACTCCTTTTGCTGACTTGAATCAAGAGCAGGCTGAGGAGATTGGCACTATAGAAACTGTAAGCAAAGATCCTTTTACAGCACTCAATTCTTATTCTTTTGAATCAGGTATTCACATTGAAGTTGCAGATGGTTCAATAATAAAACAACCAATATTATTGGTCGACGTGGTAAGCGCTGATTCAATGGGAGAATGTGTACAGCCAAGAACTTACTTCAAAGCAGGCAAAAACAGCCAGGCAACCGTTATAGAAATAACAATCTTCGTTAATGAATCTGCTGTTTTTCTCAATGAAGTCGGAGAATGGAACATAGATAGCAATGCACACATTCGCCATTATAAACTTCAGAATGGACACAAAAATGAATTAGGCGTAAGCAATACCAGCTCTAATATAGAGCGAGATGCTACTTTCACATCTGTATTGTTAAGTTTAAGTGGGGATATGTTGAGAAACAACCTAAGCCTTAATCTCAATTCAAGCAATTGTGAGGGAAACATGTATGGACTCTATATGTTAAATGGGAAAACCCATGTGGACAACCATACCAATGTAGACCACAAGATGCCGCACTGCGAGTCAAATGAACTTTATAAAGGCATTTTAGCAGACCATTCAAGAGGAGTGTTCAATGGTAAAATATTTGTAAGGCAAGATGCGCAAAAGACAAATGCTTTTCAGCAGAACAACAATATTTTACTGTCTGAAGATGCCATTCTAAATACGAAACCTCAACTTGAAATTTGGGCAGACGATGTGAAATGTTCTCACGGCTGTACTACAGGGCAACTTGACGAAGAAGCACTCTTTTATCTTCGTGCTAGAGGAATAGGAAAAGAAAGTGCCAAATCCTTATTGCTCTATGCCTTTGCAGGTGAGATACTAGATAAGATTACGAATTCAACCTTTAAAAATTATTGTGAAGAAATAGTACATGAGCGACTTGGAGGCAGCAATTAAAACAAATTCAGGGATCATAGCTGAGGAGAAAATCAGAGCACTTTTCCCAATACTTCATCAAGAAGTTAATGGAAAACCTTTGGCCTATTTTGACAATGCTGCTACCACACAAAAGCCGATTCAAGTTATTGAAGCCTTAAAAAACTATTACGGGGTAGACAATTCTAATATTCATAGAGGAGCTCATACCTTAGCTTCAAGAGCTACAGACTATTTTGAACAGACAAGGGAGCTTGTTAAAACCTTTATTAATGCCCCTTCAGTGGAGGAAGTTATTTTCACCAAGGGGACTACAGAAAGCATTAATTTAGTTGCTTCCACCTTTGGTAGAAAATTTATCAATGCGGGCGATGAGATCATTATCTCTACATTGGAACATCATTCCAATATTGTACCTTGGCAGATGTTATGTGAAGAAAAGGGAGCAATATTAAAAATAATCCCTATTCATGACAATGGGGAGTTGGATTTGGAGGCTTATAAAAACCTTCTGTCAGACAAAACCAAAATGGTGGCTGTGGTTCATGCATCCAATGCTTTGGGTACAATCAACCCTGTAAAGGAAATGATTACACAAGCCCATTCTGTTGGTGCCAAATTTTTACTAGACGGTGCACAGAGTACAGCCCATTTAGAGGTAGATGTTCAGGATTTAAACTGTGATTTTCTGGCCTTTTCGGCCCATAAAGTATACGGTCCAACAGGAGTTGGAGTACTCTATGGAAAGCGGGAGGTTTTAGAAGCCATGCCACCCTATCAGGGAGGAGGTGAAATGATTAAAGAGGTTTCCTTTTCAAAAACTACCTACAATGATATTCCGTATAAATTTGAAGCGGGAACACCCAATATAGGGGACGTAATAGCTTTCGCCGAAGCCATCAAATTTATCAATCAGCTTGGCAAAGCTGCTATACGAGCTCATGAAAACCGCCTTTTAGCTCATGCTACAGAAAGCTGTTCTAAAATTAATGGTTTTATTCCAATAGGTACGGCCAAAGATAAAGTCAGTGTACTGAGCTTCGGCATAAATAACATTCACCCATTTGATGTGGGAATGATGTTGGATGCCTCCGGTATTGCCGTTAGAACCGGACACCATTGCACCCAACCACTTATGGAGCGGTTTAATATTGAGGGAACTGTCAGGGCTTCCTTTGCTGTTTACAATACCATGGAAGAAATTGACCGGCTTGTAGAAAGCCTGACTAAAATCTCAAAAAGGAAAAATTAATGGCAGATATCAACGCTATTCAGGAAGAAATCATAAGCGAATTTGAAATTCTGGGTGATGACAAGGAATCAACCATCTACTACATCATGGAGCTAGGAGACCAATTGGCTGAATTTCCTGAAGAAGAAAAGAAAGAAGACAATATCATCAAAGGGTGTCAATCTAAAGTTTGGTTAACGACTACATTTGAAGATGGAAAAGTTCATTTTCATGCTGACTCAAACACTGACATTACCAAAGGTCTAATAAGTTTGCTTATTAGGGTGCTTTCAGGAAGGAAAGCCAGTGAAATAATAAATGCGGACCTATATTTTATCGAAAAGATTGGAATGGGTAATATTATTGGTTCACAACGATCAAATGGCTTAACTGCTATGATCAAACAAATGAAGCTATATGCAATAGCTTATCAAGCCAAAATAAATGCATAAAACAGCTATGGAGAAAACAGATCAATCAATAGACGATCAAGAAGAGATAAAAAGAAAGGTTGTCAATGCTATTAAAGAGGTATATGATCCAGAAATTCCAGTAGATGTATATGAGCTTGGTCTTATATATGAAATTACGGTATACCCTGTTAATAACGTATATATTCTTATGACGCTAACATCACCCAACTGTCCTGCGGCAGAGTCTATCCCTTCTGAAGTAAAGAGCAGTGTAGCTAATATCGAAGGAGTAAACAATGTTGAAGTTGAACTTACCTTTGACCCTCCCTATTCTCAAGACATGATGTCGGAGGTAGCAAAGCTTGAATTGGGATTTTTATAGAAAAAACTTATAAACAAAAAAAATATGTATCCAGAAGAATTGATTGCGCCAATGCGTGCAGAGCTTACAGAAGCAGGTTTTAAGGAATTCAGGACATCTAAAGATGTCGAAGATCATCTTAGCGAACACAAAGGAACCACTTTCATCGTTGTGAACTCTGTTTGCGGATGTGCTGCTGGAGCAGCTAGACCAGGAGTTCGAAGTGCTTTGGAGAAAGCTTCTAAAAAACCTGATGTTTTGGCCACAGTATTTGCAGGCAATGATGCTGAAGCAGTAGCTAAATTCAGAGAATTGGTCCTTCCTTATCCTCCCTCCTCTCCTGCCATGGCATTGTTTAAAGATGGTGAATTGGTACATTTCATAGAGAGACATCACATTGAAGGTAGAAATGCACAAATGATCGGTGATCATTTGGTAGAAGTATTTGAACACTTCTGTTAAAGAAAGCCCATCATGGGCTTTCTTTAATCTATTACAATACAATAAATATCGATTAAAATAAATTTGGTCAATTTCAGCAAAGATAAATCTGAATTGGTGAAATAACGGATACAATAATTATTTTTATTAGGAGACTTCCACTTTTTTCCAAATTATGTTTTATTTTTCAATAATTAATCCTTTGGCATTTGGATTGTATTTTCGGAATTTATTAACCAAATTTTACTAAATTGTAGTCAAATCTATTTTAACTGATCAATCTAGATACTTTATAAAATCATTTAATAATAAACACATGTCGGATATTGCTAAACTATCCTTTAAAGGTAAAGAATATGATCTTCCAGTCACCGAAGGTACAGAAAATGAAACTGCAGTTGATATTGCAAAATTACGTGGCCAATCAGGGTTAATCACCATTGATCCGGGTTTTAAAAACACTGGATCAACGAAAAGTGCCATAACGTTTTTGGATGGGGAGAAAGGTATTTTAAGGTATAGAGGCTATAATATTGAAGACCTAGCAGAAAACTCCAACTTTTTGGAAGTTTCATATTTGTTGATAAATGGTGAATTACCGACTACCGATCAATACAACGATTTTTCAGACAGAATCACAAAGCATACCCTTGTTCATGAGGATATCAAAAAGATTTTGGACGGTTTCCCTTCTGTAGCCCACCCAATGGGGGTTTTATCTTCTCTGATCTGCTCACTTACGGCTTTTTACCCAAATTCTCTAGATCCTAATAATACGGATGAAGAGATTCAATTGAGTATGGTACGACTATTGGCCAAAATGCCAACTTTCGCTGCTTGGGCTTATAAAAACAAGATGGGACATCCTGTAAATTACCCTGACAATAGCTTAGACTATTGTGGTAATTTTATGAAAATGATGTTTTCATTGCCTTCTGAAAAATATGAAATAGATCCAGTGATTTCAAAAGCATTGGATAAATTATTGATCTTACACGCAGATCACGAGCAAAATTGCTCTACTTCTACAGTAAGGATAGTAGGCTCATCTCAAGCCAGTATTTACGCTTCCATATCTGCTGGAATCAATGCCCTTTGGGGTCCTTTACATGGCGGTGCCAACCAGTCAGTAATAGAAATGCTTGAAGCAATTAAAGCAGATGGTGGAGATTCTAAAAAATACCTAGAAAAAGCCAAGGACAAAAATGATCCATTTAGACTAATGGGATTTGGTCATAGGGTTTACAAAAACTTTGATCCTAGAGCGAAGATAATCAAGAAAGCTGCAGATGATGTATTGGAGAAATTAGGTATAAATGACCCAGTACTTGACATCGCTAAAGAACTAGAAAGCGCTGCCCTTAGTGACCAGTATTTTGTAGATAGAAAACTTTATCCTAACGTTGATTTCTACTCTGGTATTATTTACAGAGCTTTGGGAATACCTACTGACATGTTTACTGTTATGTTTGCATTGGGAAGACTTCCAGGTTGGATTGCTCAGTGGAAAGAAATGCGTGAAAACAATGAACCAATTGGTAGACCAAGACAAGTCTACGTTGGTGAAACAGAAAGAGATTTCGTTGCTATTGATAAAAGATAGTCAAGTACTTAAGCTTAAAAATAAAAAGGGTCTTTGGGCCCTTTTTTTTATTTAAATCAAAATTATATTTAGAAATAGTCCATCCTATTTACGGTTTATTCTATTTATAACCTCATTATAGTTGTTTATCAGGTATAATATCCTTACCTTTGCAACTTATTTAAAATATACATTTTTCTCCTACGCCGTGGGGTTCCTTATTGTTGATCGACACTGGGATATTTTGGAATACCGTGGCTTTGAGAAGTAAGGAACATTTCATGGAAAAAGAATTATTATTTTCAGACCTTGGGGTTTCGGAAGAAATCTTAAGGGCGGTAGAAGATATGGGCTATACCCAACCTTCACCCATTCAAGCGCAAACCATCCCCTTATTATTACAAGGTGCAGATGTAATTGGTCAGGCACAAACAGGAACAGGTAAAACAGCTGCTTTCGGTATACCAATAATTGATCGTATAGACAGTTCAAATAGCAAGCCTCAAGCTTTAATTTTATGCCCTACTAGAGAATTAGCTGTTCAGGTAGAAGGAGAAATCGTTAAATTAACCAAGTACAACAGGAAAATATCATCTACTTGTATCTATGGTGGTGAGGCGATTGATAGGCAAATCAGAAGCCTTAAAAAAGGTGTTCAAATTGTGGTAGGTACTCCTGGAAGGATTATGGATCACATGGACAGAAGAACCTTAGATCTTAGCAAAGTTAGCATCATCGTGCTGGATGAAGCTGACGAAATGTTAGACATGGGATTTCGTGATGATATAGAAAAGATATTGAGCTCTATGCCTAATGAAAGGCAAACGGTTTTCTTTTCGGCTACTATGCCTAAACCTATTCTAGAGCTTACTAGAAAATATCAAACAGATCCTGAAATAATTAAGGTATTACGTAAGGAACTTACTGTAGAGAACATCTCTCAACTTTATTTTGAGGTAAGATCAGGATTAAAAACTGATTTAATAAGCAGGCTAATCAATCTTCACCAATACAAGCTTAGTGTGATTTTTTGTAACACTAAGAGGGTTACAGATGAAGTAACTGAAGAGTTAACTGCTAAAGGTGTACCTGCTGAAGCTTTACATGGTGACTTGTCACAAGCACAAAGAACCAAGGTAATGAACAAATTCCGTAAAGGACATTGTTCAGTATTGGTAGCAACTGATGTTGCTGCTAGGGGAATTGATGTAGAGAACGTTGAAGCTGTTTTCAATTTTGACCTTCCACTTGATGAAGAGAATTATGTCCATAGAATAGGACGTACAGGAAGAGCTGGTAAATCAGGTACAGCAATAAGCTTTGTATCTGGAAGAAGAGACGCTGGAAAAATCCGCGACCTGGAAAGATTTATCAAAACAAGCATTGATAAGGCTGCTCCCCCATCCGTGGATCAGTTAATTCAAATGAAAAGAGATCAGCTGACCAAGGATATCCACAGACAATTGGCCAAAGAAGATGACAATACTGTATTTGAGCAGGCAATTGAAAGTCTTCAAGCAGAAGGCCTCAGCCTAGAGCAAATAGCGCTAAGCTTGGTTAAAATGCAACTTGGTGAAGCCATTGATAAGTTCAAGGAAATGAACTTCACTCCTGAGAAAGATCGTGGCGGAAGAGATGACCGAAGATCCAAAAGAGATCGTGGAGATAGAGGCGATAGAGGTACTAGAGGTAGATCTGGTGAAAGAGGAGATCGTAGTGGTAGAAGAGGTGGGAAAAAAGAAAGAGAACCAAATATGGCTCGTCTTTTCCTAAACCTTGGTAAAAAAGATCGAATTCGTCCAAATGACATCGTAGGAGCCATTGCTGGTGAAACTGGTGTATCTGGTGGAAGTATCGGTGAAATTGATATTTATGATAGCTTTTCTTTTGTGGACATTCCTAAAAAAGATGCAAGTCATGTTATCAATGTCATGAACACCAATACCATAAAAGGTAAACAAGTGAATTTTGAGATTTCTAAACCTTAAGTTCGAATCATGCAATAATTAATTATTGCAGATATCAGCTTAATAGTTTTCTTAAAATTATTAAAATACAAAAGCCATTCATTAATTTGAATGGCTTTTGTATTTAAGTCTAAATTATAGCATTTTTAACCCGGATTATGTAATAGGATTCGAAATTAGTGTTGCAATCGCAAGAAAATCAGACTGTTTGGAGATTTTAGCATAGCACCGCTATGGTGAAATTGAAAACAGCAACGAAGTGGCTGATTTTAAAGCGATTTCAGCACGTAATAGATTGTCTGTTGCATATTTCGGGTTTAACCTGAAAGATTATATAGTAATCCTATACCAATAGGAAATGAAACCTAAAACAGTCATTAATTACATTGTTTACACTACACACTAACAGCAAGCTTAAGTAGCTAAACGGTTTAATTTCCCTATGATTTTACCCACCTTCAAATGGTTTAATTTAAAAGGTCAATTTTAAACTCACTAAATTCAAACACATTATTTCAATAGATGCATTATGAAAAATAAATTCGAAATATTAGGCTTGATTATTACAGGTTTTGCGCTATTGACTCAATTTTATCTAATTATAGAAAATAGACAAGCATCAATTACTGAAACCATAACCAGGTTCTTTAGTTTTTTTACTGTCCTTACAAATACATTGGTTGCCCTATTTTTTATCACCATAATTTTTAAGCTTAAGCAAGGTCCCTTTAAAATTCTTTCCAATCAAACAGCTTTGACAGCAATCACCACATTCATACTTATAGTAAGCTTAGTGTATCAATTTGCATTAAGAGGAATCTGGCAGCCTACCGGCATGCAGTACCTTATTGATGAGCTACTTCATAGTATAGTGCCCTTGTATGTACTTATTTACTGGCTATTCACTTTGGATAAAAGCGCTTTAGAGTTAAAGCCTGTCTTCACCTGGCTATTGTATCCTATGTTTTATTTATCGTTTGTTTTTACAAGAGGTTATTTTTCGGGATTTTATCCTTATCCCTTTTTAAATATTCCAGAAATTGGACTTATAAACACCTTGCAAAACATCCTTGTAATAATCGGTGTTACTGCTATACTATTCAGTATTATGTTATTTATTGGCAAAATAATAATCAGTAAACGAACTGTTAGTATACATCAAGAAGAAAATTAGCAAATCCTAAACTAACTGATAATCCATCTAATACAACAGTTCCAAACGATGCCAGTATTTCCTATTCCAAAATCTGCATAAATAGAATAGTAAAGCCTAAAGCCTGGGCTTTTAATAATTACGCTCCTACATTTAGGTACTCAAGAAAGTCCATGTCCAATTTATAAGGTTAATGAATTTTAACATGGATTATGTAACAGGGTTTACGAGGAGTTTTGCAATCGAAAGACAATCGTTGCTGTTTGAAGATTTTAGCATAGCACCGCTATGGTGAAATCTCCAAACAGCAACGAAGTGGCTGATTTTGAAGCGATTTCAGCACGTAATAGATTGTCTATTGCATATTTCGGGTTTAAGTATTAGTCGCAGAGACATTTGATAATCTTTTGGATATTTTCTCTTCCAATTCTATATATACAGGGCAAGCCAAGTCATAATTGTGTGAATTTTTTATCACCTCGTCTACCAGGGTTTCTTTCTCTCCTTTAATTCCTCTTTCTATATCCAATTGGAAAGAAGACTTCGCGGTATATGGGAAATTTGAAATCATCTCGAAAGCTGCCTCTATGTCAGAATCGCCTAAGGCAATACCATGTTTTTGCGCCAACAGAATCAACTCTGCCATTAAACTTCTCCAACATTTAATCAATTCAGGTTTGGTTCTAATATCTCCGAAATTCACATCATATGCTGCTGACAATGTACCCAGACTTGATATAAATAAAAACTTTTTCCAAAGGTGCGTACTCACATCTTCCACCAAGCTCAAAGGAACCTCGCACTTAGCAAGGAATTCAAACGCCCAATTGTATTTGTCCGTCGATGGCTTACCAATAATTACTTTCCCTGGACCTCCAAGGTGCTTGATATGCCCAGGTTCTAGAACATTAGAAATTAAATAAATGCAGGCGTCCAAAACTTCTGATTTATCAAGCAAAGTTCGGACACTTTGGGCAGCATTTACCATATTCTGTAGGGGTAAAACAAGAGTATTTTCACCAAAAATTGATTTGTTTTCAATTATGGCACTTTCCATGGACTGTGATTTGGTAGCCAAAATAACTAGGTCATAAGCAACATTTCCTTCACCACTAAGAATTAAACCATCTGGCATTAAAACTTCCTCTTTTTCCGGAGAAGTAAATAGTAAGCCCTTTGACTTTATGGTATCGTACGTTGTTCCCCTAGAAATAAAATCAATTTTTATTTCGTCATTCTTACGGTTAGATAAAATTTTCGCTCCTAAAAATCCTCCTACACCTCCTATACCAAGGATGGCTATCGACTTTACTTTCATTTTATTTCTATTTTATTCCAGGATGATGTTTATTATATTCCCTATTAATTGTCAATTACCAGCTAATTGTTTAAAAAATCAATTAAATCAAAAAAGTATGTATCAGGAATGGAGATATAATGAATTTCAACAAACAGGTAAAGATTACGCTTCACAGGATGAAGTAGATGTTTATGATCCAACACATGATGATTTCAGAGATTTAGCTAAAGAGCTCAAAGAAACCGTCAATTGGTTAAATCCTAAGCCCAATTCAAAAATTTTAGACATTGGTTGCGGCACAGGTAATTTTTCTATCCAATTGTCCACTCTCTGTGAAAAGGTGTACGCAATCGATGTTTCCGAAACCATGCTAAAATTTGCTCAATCCAAAGCCATAGCAGCCTATGCCACAAATATTTCTTTTTCCCATACAGGCTATTTGAATTTTGACCTTCCAAAAGATCATCTTGACGGAGTGATCAGCTCACTTTCCCTACATCATCTTCCTGATTTTTGGAAAAGTGTCGCCCTCATTAGAATATTTAGAGTGTTAAAGCCTGGTGGAAGGTTCTATTTATATGATGTGGTCATTCCTGATCAGCAATCAAAAGATACGATCGATGCTTTTATTGACAGGCAAGAACGACGAGGAGGTGCATTTATGAAAGAAGATACGATAATCCATTTTAAAGAAGAGTTCTCCACTTTTGACTGGGTTATGAAAAAGCTCTTGTTGGATGCTGGATTCCTCATTGAAAAAGAAATTTTAAGTGATGGGGTGTTTAAAAATTATTTTTGCCAAAAGCCATTGTAATTTCCTGCTTTAATCTACATTTGATCAAAAATTACGTACCAACCAAAACAGGTTAAAAAATACGGTTGAGAAGTAAAATCTATTTTTAAACAGACTTTAAATGGAATTATTCCTTCAAACAGAAACATGGATTGCTCTACTGACCCTTACCTTTTTAGAAATCGTATTGGGAGTAGATAATATTATTTTTATTTCAATAGTATCGAATAAACTTCCAGAAAACCAACAAGAAAAAGCCAGGAAAATTGGTTTGAGTTTGGCCTTGGTTTTTAGAATAATCCTCCTTTTAGGCATCTCTTATATTGTTCAGTTTACCCAACCAATAATTAGTATTGTTGGCTTTGAACTGAGTGGAAGAGATTTGATCTTGTTTTTTGGAGGCTTGTTTTTACTTTTTAAATCTACCATGGAAATCCATCACAAAATTGAAGGAACGCCAGAAGAAATAAAAGCCAATTCTACAAGCAGTTTGAAAGGTGTAATTTTACAAATCGTTTTTCTAGATATTATCTTTTCTTTTGACAGTATACTTACTGCTGTCGGACTGGTAAAAGAAGTATCCATTATGATTATTGCTGTGGTTATCTCCATATTGATCATGATGGCTTTTGCAGGTCAAATAAGTAGGTTTATCAACAAGCACCCTACCCTGCAGGTTTTAGCCCTTTCATTCTTAATGTTAATTGGGTTTATGCTTTTGGTAGAAGGCTTACATTTTGAAGTTCCTAAAGGTTATATCTATTTTGCTGTATTTTTCTCCCTAGCAGTGGAAATCATCAACATGAGGGTAAGGAAAAAAACAAATGGCAATCCAGTTGAACTTAAGCCAAGGATCAAACAAACGGATGATTAGATCCGAGTTCAAGTAATAGAAGGATTTTTCACTATTAGCAAACAATGCGCATTCCATTACCGTGGCACCTTTAGTGCAAAAATAGGGTTTGAAAGTTTCAAACTTAGGTTAGCAATATGACACTACTTTTGGATGCCGGAGATTACGATTTTTATAAGGAAGAAACGATTTTGAGGCATTTTTAACCTCATATACATTATGAATACCATTAATTTTAACACTAATTGCCTTTTCAAGATTAAATGAGCTTTTTTATTGCACCATTAGGCAAGCTCCTAGTATCCAGATTACAAGAATTTTGGGTATATTTAAGCCATGCATCAATTCTTTAGAAATGTAGTTTACATAGCAAGTGGGCTGGCCTTATCCTGTACGAGTTTAGTTCCTGTTCAAAACTTGTCTAAAGAAGCGTTAAATGGTATTGGCCAATTTAGGGAATTGGATTACAGTTTTTATATAAGCTGTATCGAAGACTGTACCTTTAACAAGACCAGTCAATTTGAGATTGAAAGGGAATTGGATTGCCCTTGCGAGTCATACCAATCTGCTGACGATCAGGTATACCAAATGTATCTGGCCTTAATTGATTACTGGGAGGGCTTATACCAGCTTTCCTCCATGGATATCAACCAATACAATTTAAACAGACCTATGGCTGTCCTAGGTGCTTCTAATTTAATCCAGTTAAATGAGAAGCATTTAATGGCTTTTCAAAAATTATCAGAATTAAGCTTAAATGCAGTCACAGGCAAATACCGTAGAAATAAAATAAAAACTTACATGGTGGAAGCGGATAATCACCAACAGATAATCAGTGATAAGCTGATTTTTGTTCTGAAAGAAAACCTTTCAGGCTTAATGGCCATTCAGGAAGAGGGCTGGTATTCCTATTATAAAACAATGAGTTATGATCCAGCATTAAACACAGTAGATAAAGCTTCAGCGGCTGAAGATTATTACAATTTATTAGAAAAAAACAGACTCCGTAACAATCAAATCAAGGTGTTGACTGAAATTATTGGTTTAATAGCCGAAAAACACCATCAATTAATTGAGTCAGGAGATCAATTAAATAGTGTCAATTTCAAAGCGGAAATTGGCAAAGTATCTAGAGACTTACATACATTACATTATGCTTTTGAGCAACTGAAAAAATGAAAGAAAGATTGGACAGTGAGTTTATTAGCCATTTGGCTGATGAATTTTTAGAGATAGCGAAAAAATTCAATGATTACCGATTTGAAAAGATCAGTCAACAGAAAATCAGCCATGAAACCTTTTTGGAAATGGGCAAAAAATCAACTCAATTGATGAAAACGGCAAGGGAAATGAAACTGTTGTCCACCTTGATAGTAGGAGAAGAAACCGCAACGGCAATATTAAAATTAGAACATATTAATAATGAAATAAAAAATAGCATTACCTCTTTGATAGATATTCAAAAGGCTTTTGATTTCATAGGCGCTTTAGGTGATTTAGGTTTGGCAATTATAGACAAAAACCCAGCTGCTATTAGTGACAATATTACATTTATTTCTGATTTGGTAAAGGAAAAAACAAGCTAGAGATGAAGGAGAATAGGAAGGCGAAATATAAAAATACTCAGAAAGAAAACTATTCTCCTGTATGCTACCTTAATAGCCCTGAAATTCAGGCGAACTATCTTTTACCTGAGCTCAAATCTGAGCATTTGAAAAGCAGAACTAAGGTTTCCAGGAAACAAAAAAACAAAGAAAAACCTCAGTAATTTTTAGCCTTATTTAGATTTTTAATGAAATAACAAGGGTTGTTCGCCACAATTCTTAGTTCCACAACCACTAAAAACCAAAAAGTAATGTCTACAAACGAATAATTACTTTTATATAAAAAAGCCATAGAGTTTCATCTATTTTTAATATTTTAGACCATTATAATTAATTTAAAAAATTACTAATGAAAGACATCAATAAATCCACCAAAAACAATTCCAGGAGGAATTTTATTAAAGCCTCTACCACTGCTGTTGCAGGTTTTTACATAGTACCTAGACATGTATTAGGTGGTCCGGGATTCAAAGCCCCTAGTGATAAACTTCGAATAGCCGGTATAGGTGCAGGAGGTAAAGGCGGCAGCGATATTAGAAATTTTCATGAAAGTGGAAATGCAGATATAGTTGTATTGTGTGATGTTGATCCAAAAAGAGCTGCAGGAAGTATTAAAGCTTTTCCTAAGGCAAAATTTTATACTGATTACCGAGAAATGCTCGATAAAGAGGGCAATAATATAGATGCAGTATCAGTGTCTACACCTGATCACAACCATGCTGTTCAAGCACTAACAGCAATGAAATTAGGGAAACATGTATATGTTCAAAAACCATTGACACATACCATCCATGAAGCCAGAATACTAACTCAAGCTGCAGAAAAATACAAATTAGTAACCCAAATGGGTAACCAAGGTTCTTCTGGGGATGGTGTTAGAAAAATGCGCGAATGGTATGCTGCAGGACTAATAGGTGAAGCGACAAAAGTAGAAGTTTGGACCAACCGCCCAGTCTGGCCTCAAGGTGTTCCATGGCCTGGAGAAACAGGTAAAAAAGCACCTAAAAACCTCGATTGGGACCTTTGGTTAGGTACTGCCAAACAAATGGGTTATGTAGAAAACCTACATCCTTTTAATTGGAGAGGATGGTGGGAATTTGGTACAGGAGCTCTTGGAGATATGGCTTGTCACCTTATGGAGCCTGCCTTCCGTACCTTGGATTTGGGATACCCAACGGGGGCCGAATGTAGTGTCGGTTCTGTATATACTGGAGAATTCACCAAGGGTTATTTCCCTGAGAGTTGCCCTCCATCTTCACACATTACCCTAGGTTTTGACAAGCCTAATGGCGGTAACCTTGAGTTTCATTGGATGGATGGTGGTATCCAACCAAGCAGGCCTGAAGAACTTGGACCTAATGAAGAAATGGGTGATGGAGGAAATGGAGTGATAATAGAAGGAACAAGAGGTAAAATGATGTGTTCCACTTATGGTCTTAATCCTAAATTGTTGCCATCCTCTATTAACGACAGCGTAAACGTAGCTCCTACCTTACCGCGAGTAGAAGGAGGCGCAGGAGGTCACTATGCACAGTGGGTTAATGCTTGTATTGCTGGTCATGGTAGCAAAGAATTCAATGAGTTGAGTTCACCTTTTTCAATAGCCGGTCCATTGACTGAATCTGTTTTGATGGGTAATTTGGCTATTAAGAGCCATGATTTTAGAACGCCTAAAGCTGATGGTAAAGGATTTGATTATCCTGGAAGAGGTATTAAATTAATGTGGGATGGTGAGAACATGAAAGTCACCAATTTTGAACCTGCTAATCAGTTTGTATCTAAAGAATACAGAGCAGGATTTGAATTACCTAAAGTTTAAATCACAAAACAATTGAATGATAAAAAGCCCTGAAATTTCATTATTTCAGGGCTTTTATATTTATTGCATTAATGTAACCTATCATGAATGATGTCTTGATAAGTAACTGGTATCAATCAAAATTCTGCTTGAAATAGCGCTTACAGGCACTAATAATATCATAAGCCAAGGGGATAAGTAAAATACCTAGTCCTTAACTTCCAATTCTAAGTCCAATCTAGGTAAAGTGAAGTAAAATGTAGCCCCATCTCCTACTTGTGATTTCACCCAAACTTCACCTCCAAGGTTATCTATTATTTTCTTAACAATGGCTAGCCCCATGCCTGTTCCTTCATACTTTTCTTTGGTATGCAAGCGATTAAAAATGGTAAAAATTCGTTCATGATTTTCAGGTGCAATACCTATACCATTATCGATAACTGAAAACTGCCAAAATTCGCCTATTATTTCAGCCTTAATTTCTACAACAGGAGTTTCCTTTTCATTTTTATATTTCAAGGCATTACCTATCAGGTTATAAAGTATTTGAAACAAAGGTGTCCTATAGGAAATAACTGTAGGCAGATTATTGTATTTTATAATTGCATTGGACTCTCGAATTCGTTTTTTCTGAAGTACACAAACTTCATCTACTAAATCCATGAAATTAAGAATCTTTAATTTATCCTCATGTTTACCGATTCTCGAAAACTCTAAAAGGTCCAGAATAATCCGACGCATACGCATGGCCCCATCCACTGCGAAGTTTATATATTGATGGGCTTTATCGTCAAGCTTATCACTGTATTTTCGTTCTAGAAGTCCCATAAAGTTACTTACCATCCTTAATGGCTCTTGTAAATCATGAGAGGCTACATAAGCAAATTGTTCAAGCTCAGAATTGGACCTTTCCAATTCTTTAGCATGTTGGGCCATCTGCTCATTTAGAGTTTGCAAAGATTCTTCATATTCCCTCCTATAAGTAATATCGGTTATGGCGCCTACCACTCGCGTCACTTTCTTATTTTTATCTCTAATAAAAATTGCCCTGTCCATAACGAATGCATAATTACCATCTTTACACAATAACCGATATTCTTCAAACCAATTTGTTAATTCATTACTCTTAATAAACTCCATAAATTTTAGACTTACCCTTTCTTTATCTTCAGGGTGGATCAATGACCTTAAGCTTTCCACTCCTGATTCTTGACTTTGTAAGTCATATCCAAATAGTGTATTAAAACCGATGCCACGAAACAATAAATCATTTTCCGTATCATAGTCATAAATGGCATCATTTGTTGCTTCTGCAATTTTTTCAAATCTTTCATTAGAAAGTTGAATTTTTTCCGAAGTAAGTTTCTCACTTGTAATGTCTTTTATAAACACACTAATTCCTTCAGTAGATGGATAAAGATTAACCACTAGCCATATCTTTCTAACCTCAGAAAACATTTCATAATGAATATTTGATTGGCTCTCTAAGGCATAAAATAGTTGTTCCTGGGTATAGGAATTAACAAGTCTTGGAACTGCATCCCACAATAAATTCCCCAAGGTTTCGCTCCTACTGACACCTATGATATCTTCAGCTCTTTGATTCCAGTAAAGCACTTTAAAATCATTATCCACTGCATAAAAAGCTTCACCTATGCTTTCTAATATTGTATTTTTCTCCTGAAAAGAGCGCTCTAAGGCCAATTGACTATTTGTTCGCTGAATAGCTGCCGACAAGTTGGAAGTAAGGGCTAATAAAAAAGAAATTTCACTCTCTGTCCAAATTCGCTCTGAAGTACAATCATCAAACCCTATAAATCCAAAGAATTTATTATGGATCATAATTGGTATTATGAGTGTAGAGTAAATCCCCCCCTCTTCAAGGGTATTTTTCAATTTACAATTAGGTAATTCTTTGGCATTCGCAATGAAAACTTCGCCATTCTCTAAAACCCTAGTCATTTCTGGATAATCCTTTAAGGAAATATTTTGAAACTGATCGTTTTCATTGAATTTTTTTAATTTCGACTGGTACCAATCAATTTTCTTGCTGCAAAGCACTTCATCAAGCCTTTCGTCCCAATGATTTTCGAAGAAGTAAATTCTATCAAGAAATACAGTTTGACTCGTAAGCAAAAAGACATCATTAATTACTTCCCTCCAGTCTTCCACCAAAAGAAACTTTTCGACAACCTTAGAGATTACTTCTAATAGTTGGTTATTTTTAGCTAGTTCAATTTCATTTATTTTCTGTTCGTGAATGTCCTGAAGGGAACCGGAAATACGAACACACCTACCATTATTGAATTCTGACTGGGCAATACTCCGAACCCATCTTTGCTTCCCATCTGGGAGGGTTACAGGAGCCTCATAGTCCCAAGATTTTCCTTCATTAATAGCATCGTACAATGCCTCTTTAATAAACTTATTCGAATCTCCCTCAAAGTTTTTTAAAAGATCTTCTACAGTAGGCAAACTTTCCGGTGGTAACTCGTAAATTTCTCTAGTGGTGGCAGATAAATAAAGTTCGTTATTCAATAGGTCAATCTCCCAACTTCCCACTCTAGAAAGTTTGGAAGCATTATCCAATAAAGTTTGTAATGCCACCAATTCTGTAATGTCATGACCAAAAGAAAAGACCAATCCCTCTTCACCAAATTCATACGAAGAATTCCATGAGATCCATCGGTATTGACCAGATTTAGTCTGGTATCGATTGATAAGATTTTTTGCTTGAATACCTTCTTTGATAGAAAATTTCTGAATCGAAAAATCTCTGTCTTCAGGGTGAATAAGATCCACAAACTTCTTGGATAACATTTCCTCTTCTTCATAACCGAAGACACTGCAAAAGGAAGGGTTCACCTTTACAAAGTAACCATTAGGATCAATTATTGTCAGCACTTCTGGAGCACTTTCAAAAAGCAGCATCATTTCTTCTTCCTGCTGCTTACGTTTGACCTCTCCCCCTAACAAAACACCAATGGGCTCAAAAAACGACTTACAATCCTGTGGTAAAGTAGAATTTGAATCAATATACAAAAGCAATACACCTATTAAATTGTTGTTTTGGTATAAAGGAATACCTATGATAGATTTTATATGGTCATAAATCTTTGGGTTAACTCCATTGAACCTTGGATCCTCATTAAGAATTTTAGCCTCAAAATAAACTCCTTCTTTCATTACATGGTTTGCAAGCTTTATTCCTATTTCGTAAATAGCATCAGCCAACCAATTAGGCGTTTCAGAGGGAAAATTATTTTGAATTAAATTAATTTCAACTCCCTTTTTACCCAACAACCAAATATTTCCACCAAATAGTCCCGAAAAATCTACTAAATAGGATAAAACACCTTGCAGTGTTTTATTGAGATCAGCTTCATTCTTAAAATGGTTACCAATTTCTTGTTGCATTTCCTTTTGATACAAATCTTCTTTAATACCAGAAATGTCCCTTAATACACCTATCATTCTCAAAGGCTTGCCATCTGCATCCCTTATCATATAGCTACTTTCCTCTACGTGTAGATATGGTCCTGACTTATGAAGAAACCGGTATTCTTTATTCCAGCCATTTTCTGAGGGGTCATTAACAAAATCATCCCATATTGCATCAGTTACCTTTGCATCTACGGGGTGCATGAAGGAGGCCCATTCAGAAATTTTACTTATTTCTTCTCCTTTACTATATCCAAATATTCTATAAAAGCCTTCTCCCCAATGAAATTCATCCAAATTACAATCCCAATCAAATATCACATCATTGGTTGCCATATTCACGTAGTTGAAACGTTCATTGCTCCTGTATATGTTTTCAAGGTATTCATACTTGGTCAAAACCAAGGACAATAGTCTTTGACTTTTTTGAATGGCATAAGATTCCCAGTCTCCTAATTTATTCGGGCCTTCAAATAAGTTTAAGAACACTGCGATAAGCTTCCCATCTGAATTTAAAATTGGTAATGACCAGCATGAGTTCAGCCCAATTTTATTTGCAAAGAACTTCAACTCTGTACATTTTTTATCCTTATTTATATTTGAAATAAAGACATCGTTTGTGGTGAATTCTAAATTATTTTCCTCATTTAAATTTATTTCAAAATCTTTAAGTGCTAAATGATCTTGACCAAGCAGTGAAGGTGTAGCCAAATTCCTCAGACGGTTTCCATATACTTTAAAAACAGCCGTTTTAACTTTAGGAAAAAGAATTTCCAAATGGGTCAGATAGTTAGTTAATAAATCAGAGAGTTTTGCTTTCTGATTCATGCTTCCTTCCATTATATCCTTTTCTAAGCCTTCTAATTTGCCATAAAAGTATTCTAAGGTTTTGTCTTTGATAGCACCTACTATCCTATAGGCATTGCCATTATCTTCTCTTAGAATAACTGCTTTCTCCTTGACATAAGCACATTCTCCATTTGATTTAATTAGCCTGTATTCTATTTCCCATTGGGTATCTGAGCTACTGTAAATTATTTGTTGAACTCTTTTCTGGTAAAGCTTGCGGTCTTTATCATAAATACTGTCACAAAAAACATTATAATTTTTAGAAAGAGTCTGAATTTCTAAACCAAAGTTTTTACGAAAACCTTCCCCTAAGAACATTTCACCTGTATATGGATCCAAATCCCAAATGCTGCCTGAGTCTGTCTGCATTACTAGCTCAAAACGCTCATTGCTCTTTTTCAACTCTTCTTCAAAAGCTATTCGCTCCGAAATATCAATTCCATTGCACTGAATTTCTTTCGGTTGACCATCAGCCCCTAAAATCCCCACAAAATCCCATAGAGTTGTATAAAAGCCATTTTCTTTCTTCAACTTACGTAGTTCTACTTTATGTACTTTTTCTGGAAATTCTAAGCACTTTTTAATAACCTCTCTTATTTTACTTTTTTCTTCTTCAAGTATTGTTGTGACAACATTTATACCTTCATAGGAATTCCCTGGAAACAACCAGTCGAATGTTTCCATATATTTGGTATTGGCAAAAGTGATAACTCCATCAAGGTCTGTACGAATGACAAAAGTGGTCTGGGATTCAAAAAACCCTTTATACCTTGCTTCACTCGTCACTAATTTTTCTTGGGCCTCGATTAATTCCGTTATATCTACACTATTGAATACCAATCCCCCTATAGCCGGATCATCTAATAAATTGGTGGCTGTACTCAATAACCAACACCATGTTCCATTTTTTCGCTTATACCTAAATGGACTGCATTTCATTCTATGTTGAGAAACAATACCTTTTAATTCAGTTACCGCTTTTTCCAAATCATCCGGATGAATTTTTGATATAGCGCTTTCACCAATCATCTCTGATTCTTCATACCCCAAAATATGAAAGTAACTAGGACTTACATAGATGTAATTGGAATCTATTGAAAGAATAGCAGTAAGATCAGACCCCTCTTGGACAAGGGCCTTAAATCTTTTTTCACTCTTTGCTAACTTTTCATTAAGTTCTACTGTTTCTGTTATATCTCTGAAATTATCAACTATGCCTTTAATGTCCGGATCATCTAAAAAATTGGTTATCGTTGACTCCATCCATCTCCAGGAGCCATCTTTATGCTTGCTTCTAATAACATAGCCTTCAATTGGGACTCCAGGAGAAGTCTTTGACTTCTCGAATTTCTCCAATGACAACTCTAAGTCATCAGGATGAACTGATTCATTTAGTTTTAATTGAAAAGCCTCTTCCTCAGTATACCCTAAAACAGAAATTATTGAAGAAGAAATGTACTTTGGAACACCATCAGCATCGAAAACAACAATAGCATCTTGGCCATTTTCTATCAATGCCTTGAACCTTTTTTCATTCTCTCTTAAAGCAATTTCAGCTTCTTTCCTTTTGGTAATATCCACCATTAACCCACGATAAAGTGGTTCCTTACCAGGTTCCTTAATTACTTTGATAAAATCACTTATCCATTTTATATTACCATTTTTGTCTAAAAAGCGATATTCAATGGTGAAATCGTTGTCCGATTTTGATTTTTCCGAAATCAATTTTAGAATAGGTTCTTTATCATCCTCATGAATATGATCCTCCCAAAAATGGGATTTCTTCTTCCATTCCTCAACAGAATAACCTAAAACATTTTTTACTTGAGGGCTTATATAATTTACCTGAAATGTCTTCGGATGTGATTCCCAAAAAATACCTGGGTTGGATTCTATAATTGAATTAATTTTCCTGTTTGAAACGTTTAGGGCTTCCTGACTACTTAATTGATCTATATATGTCCCCAAATGATAAACTAAGGTATTTACAAGCCGGCTATCGTTATCTACCTCCCCAATTTCTAAAAATCTACCAGGGTCCTTTTCAATAAATATTTCCAGCAATAAAGCTCCACGTTCTTTTACCTCGTATTTTTCAGTAAGTGAGAATTCATAAGGCTTAAAAGCAGAGCTATAATATTCTTTGTTTTCAAAAGTAATTTTGGAAGATATTTTTCCCGGGTTACTCCATGCAGTAGGTAAAATATCAGCAGCACTTTGAAATAAACCGTCAATTTGGCTCCAGGAAAAATCAAGCCTACTGATTTTATAAATACAGTCTTGTTCTTTGATTCTTTTCTGAAGGGAAGACAGCGTAATTTCAAGTTTTTCTTCTGTCTCTTTTCTTTTGGTAACATCTATAATTACCGAGTCCCAGATCACACTGCCATCATCTAATTTTCGAGGACTTCCTGCCCCTTTATGCCAGCGGATAGAACCATCAGGATGTTGGTACCTGTACTTCCAAGACCAAAAAGTTAAGGTTTTGGCTGATTCATCTATTGATGTAATAAGTCCTTGTAGGTCATCCTTATGACATCGGTCCCCTACCAGGTCGCTGTTTTCCATTACCTGCTTGGAGGTAAATCCCCAAATTTGATTGGCTCCATTACTTACCAATTCAAAAATGTCCTTGCCGCTAAAAGTTCTTTTATATCGATATACTACTCCAGGAATATTATCTGATACAGTTTGGAATTGGATTTCGTTAATTTTTCTTTTTGTAATGTCGGAATGAGTGCCGGACATCTGTAAAGGTTTTCCAGTTGAAGACCATTTGGTAACTCTTCCCCTGTCATTTACCCAAACTTCATGACCTTTTTTATGGAGTAACCGGCATTCTATATTGTAATAATCTAATTCTTTGTTAAAACAGGCATTTAGGACATTATCAGAAACAAATCTATCTTCAGGGTGTAAAATTTTATACCATTTATCCATTGTAAAGGGTGATAATTCGTCGAAATTATACCCTATCATTATTGCAAACTGCTCATTAATAACGACCTCATTTTTTACAATATCCCACTCCCAGGTCCCCAACTGAGTGGCCTCCAAGATATTATTTAATCTGCTTGTTTCTGAATTTAAATGCTTTTTTGTTAAGGCCAAATCAGCATAACTTTTCTCTAATTCAAGAAGTTTGGTGGTTTGCCCACCTAAAATTTTAAGCCCTTTGATTGTCTTTTCATCCAATTCCTTTGTAACAAAATCAATAGAACAAAGCATGCCCCAAATTTCACCATTGGAAGTTTTCAATGGAACTCCAATGTAGAAGACAATTCCTGGGGAAGAATTAACCAATGGATTTTTGGAAAGCTTAGCTTCTTTGCTGCTATCTTTAATAACCAGTATTTCCTGAGAAGCACTTGTGACAAAATCAGTTAAATAGGATGCATTGAAGGTGTTCTTTGCATCTAAACCAGTACTGGAAATAATAAATGCATCTCCCTTATCGATCTTAAATATCAAGTTTAATGGAGCTCCTGTTAAAATACCTAGCAGGCTAGTAATAGCATCTAATTCAGTATCAATACCCCTTTCCCTTAATTCACTATCTTCCATTTTGTTGCCTACATCCATAGTATTCAAAATACTTAGTACATCACCTTCGTAACCTTAGGTACTTTCTAAAAATAATCAAATAAAATTAAACTTATCTTAATTCGATACCAAATATGCCCAAACGCACCATTTACCCTATCTGATTAAAACTAAACTGCACTTCATTAATGGCTTTAAATTAAATTTGAGGACTATGCCCCCTTCAATAAAAAGACAACTTTTCTATTAATAAGACAACTTCTTATAAAATCAAAAAATAAAACATGAGTTTAAGCTGCTATGGGTTAAACCCGAAATAGGAATTAGACAATCTATTAAGTACTAAAATCGCTTCAGAATCAGCTACTTCGTTGCTGTATTCAATTTCACCATAGCGGTGCTATGCCCAAATCACCAAACAGTCTGATTTGCTTACGATTGCAACAGCCACCAGGAATCCTATTACATAACCCGAGTTAAATAAACTGAAATTACGATAACTACTAAAATATATAAACCTTGACTCCCTAATAGTGTTCAATTGCATTTCCTATCGCATTGGAAAGTTTTTGTTTATAAATAAAACACGCCTTTTAGAACTTTTCGAAGATTTAACTTTTAATCGTCTGTATAGTTGAATACGATTAACAGTTTATAAGCTACTAATATTTAACAAAAAATACGGTTTTAAAATAAAAAAAAATTAAAACGAAATTGATGCAGTTACTTATTTGAACCTTTATATAATAATCTCAGTACCTTCATCAATTTCGTTTTCGATATAAAATAGAATAATTCTATTTTAAGTTAACCTTCTTGTTCTCCATTGAAGACTGGTAAATCCCAAGAATCAAAGCAAGTGATCTTTTAGCATCCTGTCCAGTAACAACTGGTTTACTATTATTTCTAATGGCCTCAACCATATCTTCAATCTGTATTTGATGTAACCTAAAATCTATGGCCATGGGATCAGAGGCACCACTTCCTCCAATATCTGTACCTGCATTGACCTCACTCTCTTCGTCTTTTATATTCCAAGCTACAATTTTACCTCCTTCAAGTATAATATTTCCTTTTTCACCGTAAATCTCCAACCGTTCCGGATTACCTGGGTACAAAGAGGTTCCTCCTGTGATCGTACCTAAGGCACCATTTTTAAAATTAACGATAGCAGTAGCTAGGTCTTCTCCCTCAATTTTATGCACCATGGTTTTAACCTGGCCATATACAGCCTCTGCATCTCCCATAATGTCTAAGAGCAAATCAATAGTATGAACCCCTTGGTTGATGAGTGCGGCACCACCATCTCCATCTTTTGTTCCTTTCCAACTACTACTGCTATAATAAGAGGGGTCTCTGTACCAGTTTATAGCCGCAGTTCCCATGAGGAGTTTCCCAATTTTACCTGACTGTACAGCCTCTTTTAGTTTAAGGTAACCAGGTTTAAGCCTATTTTGAAAAATAACCCCTAATTTAACTCCAGCTTTTTCACAAGAATTGATCAATTCATCAGCGCGTTCAGTACTTACTTCAATTGGTTTTTCTAACAAAATATGTTTTCCCGCATTAGCTGCTGCTATGGCTGGTTCCAAGTGGTTTCCGCTGTGTGTGCATATACATACAACATCGATGTCTTTCCTACTTAAAAACTGATCTATATCGTGATCTGCAGGGACATTGAATTTTTCTTCTGCCAACTTTGCACGGGCTTCAGTAGAGCTTAATACTGCAACCAATTCAGTTTCTTCACTGGCGTTGATGGCAGCTGCATGCATTCCTGCTATTGCTCCAGTTCCTATTATTCCAAACCCTAATGGTTTATGCTTTGTCATTTTATGCTATATTTTAAATTAATAAAAATTCTTTACCATTTGTTCCATGACCCAGTTGGTCCTAGCCGCAGAAATGCCAGTACTTGGGCATTCCTCACCTTTACCTAGCAACTCATTTACAATTGATTGGATAAGGTAAAATTGAATATTTTCCGGCATTTCAAATTGGAAAACCTCATCCTCTTTACCATCTCTTTTCAAGGTGACATGGGTACCCCAAAAACAAGGGAATCTTATTTCACCTTTACTCCCAATAATGACGATCTCATCCTTTTGGGATGTATTACTTGTAGAATAACACCAGTTTCCAGTGCCTAATACACCGCTTTCAAAAGAGAAATTGCCCAAGACAATATCCTCTGCAGGGTATTGACCAGATTGATTGGTAGCAATACCGTTAACCTCTTTTATGGGACCAAAAAGAAAATCGAAATAATCCAGTTGATGAGAACCTAAATCATAAAAATAACCACCTCCTGCAACATCCGGATCTATCCTCCAATTGGATGCATCTGTTAAAACATCTGGGTGTTTGGCTTGGTTTATTGTAATACTAACATACCTAGGCTCTCCGATTTCTCCTTCTTCAATTAAACGCTTAACTTTTAAAAAATTGGGAAGCGTTCTACGGTAATAAGCAACAAAAAGTGGTACCCCAGCATCTTCACATATTTTAATCATTTCTAAACATTCCGCATGATTTCTAGCCATTGGCTTTTCTACATAGACAGGTTTACCAGCATTAGCAGCCTTTCTGGTAAGCTCTAAATGAGAGCTAGGTGGCGTTGCAATATAAACAGCATTAACTTCTTTGTCATTTATCAGTGCATCGGCATCATCATACCATTTGGCTATACCATGTCTTTCAGCATAATCTTTTGCCTTGTCTGCATTTCTTCGCATCACTGCTACTACTGATGAATCGCTTACTTTATTCATGGCAGGAGCGCTTTTTTTCTCGCATACACTTCCGGCACCGATTACTCCCCAATTTACCTGACTTGAATTAAATTTTTTCATGCTTTAAATCTTACCTCAATTATTTATTAAATAATTATGTGTGAATAATTATAATCGTTTAAACTAAAAATAAAACGGATAAACTCGTTGCTGTTGACCATTTCAAAATTAAGGTATTTTTGACAAAACCCGATAAATGAAAGCTTTTCCTTGTCAATTTTTTGGCGAAGATGTTATATCAATGGAGAATGGTGAAAGCTTGCCTTAAAGATTTAATAAACTTTAGTCGGTACTATTATTAACCCGAGTTAGGTCAAATTTCATAAAAACGCACAAACGAGTGGGTTTAACCCGAAATAGGCAATAGACAATCTATTACGTGCTGAAATCGCTTCAAAATCAGCCACTTCGTTGCTGTTTTCAATTTCACCATAGCGGTGCTATGCTAAAATCTTCATATAGCCTGATTTTCTTGCGATTGCAACACTATCCGTAAACACGGGACAGGCATCACCCCTGACCTTGTCAGGGCGGAGAAATCCTATTACATAATCCGGGTTTAAGAAATACATCCAGCAATAAAAAGTCTTACTCCCCTAAAAAGCTAAACCCACGAAACCTAGACCCTACCTTCACACATGCGGAAAAATTGGGAAAATTTCCATTTAGTAAATTTTACAATCATTTTAAATCAAACTTCGGTGATTATAAAAAGTAACCCGAAACATGCAAAAGAAAACTATTCCATGTTTCGGGTTAAACTCAACCAAATTGAGGCAAATTTAGATTTGGATTTATACTTTCATTAGAGTTTTGCATAGACTGCCAAGAAACGGGCTCACCTTTTTCAGCGGCCATCCTGCCCAAAATTGCGGTATAGGTAGAAGTCGCGCCTGAGGCTGATTCATTTAAGAATTTACCTGAATTTATACTTCCTATGAAACTTTTGACTTTATTTTCATTGGAATCATGCAAAGAGGAAGTAAAAACTCCAGCCGCACGTTGGCTTCGATCTTCGTTGGCACTTTCATGTCGAATCACTCCAGAATCCCAAGCCTGCTCTCCATCTATAAATACACCTCCGCTATAATGGGCCGTTGCTATTCCTTTGCTACCAATAAAACGAGCGCAAACATCTCCAAAAGTAGGTCCCAACTGCGTTGAATGAAAACTCACCCTGATATTGTCTGGATATTTATAAATCACTTGATAATTGTTCCAAGCATCACCAAAGGCATCGTTGTGATCTCTACCTCCAGAACCCATGGCCATAATAGGTTTTCTTTGCAAGGCCCAACTACAAACATCAAGCATATGGATTCCTTGGTCCAATAGAATCCCTCCAGACAGGGATCTAAAATGAAACTGGTTACGAATCATTGCCTCTGATTTAGACATATTGTCTATAGGTTTAAGTGGAAGTCCTGAAGCAAGGTAATACAATTGAGCCGTTACCACATCTCCTATAGCCCCCTCCTGGACTCTCTTAACCATCTCTTGGTAGGCAGTGGCATGTCGGATTTGGAAACCCACGACCATACTCAATTTCCCGTTAATGGTACTTCCAGCTTTCTCTATTCGCTTTACCCCTTCTACATCTATAGCTACAGGTTTTTCACAGTAAATGTGTTTTCCTGCTGCAATAGCAGCTTCTACAAATTCAGGATGGGTATAGGCTGGTGACGAGATTAATACCGCTTCCACATCATTATTGTTTAAAAGCTCCATATAAGCTTTCGACCCTTGGTAAATGTTTTTTGGATCAATTTCCCCAAATCCCTTGTCCTTATTTAGTCCGTCCAGTTTTTCTTTGGCCACTTTAAGCTGGTCATCAAACAGATCAGCCATCGCCATGATATTAACATTTGTATGTTTTGACATTGCAGTGATTACAGATGTCCCTCTATTTCCACAACCGATTATACCAAGCTGAATTGCTGAATTGGCTTTTGTGCCAAAAACCGTACTTGGTTTCAAAATTGTAATGGCAGATACTGCTGCCGCGCCTTTGATAAAAGACCTTCTTTCTATTTTCGTCATTTGGTGGTTTGTTTATCTTGTTTTTGTAAAAATCTAGATTTTAACTGATAATATCATGAACGACATGCCCACTTACATCTGTAAGCCTAAATCGCCTCCCCTGGTGTTTGAAAATTAATTTTTCATGGTCCACGCCCAACAAGTGGAGCAATGTTGCCTGAAAATCATGCACATGAACCGGATTTTTCACAATATTGTACCCAAATTCGCATGTTTCTCCGTGAGTGTACCCTTTTTTTACACCACCACCAGCCATCCACATGGTAAAACACCTTGGATGATGATCTCTTCCATAATTGTCTAATGTTAATTTTCCTTGAGAATAATTGGTTCGACCGAATTCACCACCCCATACCACTAGAGTATCTTCTAGCAATCCTCTTTGTTTTAAATCCATCACCAAAGCAGCGCCTGCCTGGTCTACACTTTTACTCATGATTTTAATGTCACGTGGTAAGTTCCCATGTTGATCCCAACCCTGGTGGTAGAGTTGAATAAACTTGACATCTTTTTCTGCCAACCTTCTGGCCAAAAGGCAGTTGGCAGCAAATGTTCCAGGTTTTCTGGAATCTGGACCATACATGTCGTAAATATAATCCGGCTCATTTGATATATTCATTGTGTCAGGTACAGAGGACTGCATCCTGTAAGCCATTTCATATTGAGAAATTCTGGAATTGATTTCCGGATCCATCACTTTGTCATACTTTATATCATGAAGGTCCTTCAGTGCATCTAGCATCCTTCTACGGCTCTTAGCGCTTAACCCATTGGGATTATTCAGATAAAGCACAGGGTCTTTTCCAGACCTAAACTGCACTCCCTGATGCAAAGATGGTAAAAACCCACTCCCCCATAATTTTGCATATAGCGGTTGGCCCCCAGCCTTGCCTCTCGAAAGTAAAACACAAAATTCAGGAAGATTCTTATTGTCACTACCCAAACCATAACTTATCCAGGAGCCCATAGAAGGTCTACCACTTAACTGTGATCCAGTTTGAAAAAAGGTAATGGCAGGATCATGGTTTATTGCGTCCGTGTGCATAGATTTCACAAAACACAATTCATCTACAATTTTTGCTGTATGTGGCATCAATTCACTTACCCAGGCACCACTTTGTCCATATTGAGCAAAATCAAACACTGAGCCGGCTAGAGGAAATGAATTTTGACTTGATGTCATACCTGTTAACCGTTGCCCAGCCCTTATTGATGCAGGCAACTCCTGACCAAAACGCTCATTAAGCAATGGTTTATAATCAAACAGTTCCATTTGAGAGGGACCTCCACTTTGAAAAAGAAAGATAACCCGCTTGGCTTTCGGCACTAAAGGAAGCCTGCCTAAGCCAGCCTGTTTATCAGCTCCAATATTGGCCAAAAGATTTCCAGGATCCAATAAGGAAGACAGGGCCACACTTCCTAAACCTAGGCTAGTTTTAGTTAAAAACTGACGGCGATCCATATTTGGATCATGTAATAAACTCATATCCTTAATTTATTATTTCTAAACCCTATGCATTTACAAGATAGTGTCTCCACTCGTTAAAATCCGCTTATCGTTTATAGATGGCTTCATCGTAATTCATTAAAGTGGAATTAACCAGCGTAAAGGCTGCCAATTTTTCCTTGGGTAGGCTTTTATCTCTACCATATTCCCCAACTTGAAGCAAACTATCGGCCTCATGAGGAGCGCGTTGAAATTCGGCAAGCTCATTTTGGTACAATTCCTCCAAAATCATCAATTCCTTAGGTTCAGGGTTCCTACTTGTGATTGCTCTAAAACCATATTTTAACTGATCTGAAGTCTCAACTCCTCCATCTATTAACATCTTTTCTGCGAGGACCCTGGAGGCTTCTATGTATTGGGGATCATTCATAAGCACCAGCGCCTGCAGTGGGGTATTGGTATTTTGCCTCTTGATGATACACACATATTTATCGGAAGCGTCAAAATTAATCATCGAAGGAGGAGGTGCACTTCGTTTCCAAATGGTATAAAGGCTTCTTCTGTACAAATTATCTCCTGTATCTTCAATGTATTCATTTGCATATTCAGCAGTCAACTCCCTCCATAGTCCCTTGGGTTGATAAGGTTTCACACTTTCTCCACCAATTTTTGGAACTAATAAACCACTTGAAGCCAAAGCCTGATCCCGAACCATTTCCGCGGGAAGACGGGAGGCATTGGCTCTTGAAAGCCATATATTTGAAGGATCTTTTTCCCTAACATTCTCCTTTAAAATAGAAGATTGCTGATAAGTAGCTGAACTTACCATCAATTTTAGTAATTGCTTAAGATCCCATCCTGTCTCCATGAAATTCACTGCAAGCCAATCTAATAATTCAGGATGAGAAGGAAACTCACCTTGGTTTCCAAAGTCATCAGGTGTTGCTACAATCCCTCTTCCAAATATCATTTCCCAGTATTGATTGACCACTACCCTGGCAGTTAATGGATTTTCTTTATGAAGAAGCCATTTGGCCAATCCCAATCTATTTTTAGGAAGCTCTTCAGGAAAAGCAAACAATACAGCTGGAGTATGGGGAAAAACCTGTTCAGTAGGGGCATCATAAACCCCTCTGTCTAGAATAAAAGTCTTTCTTTCTTCACTCCTCTCCCTCATAACCATGACTTCAGGCTTAGCGCTTATTAATTCGTTTTCTTTTTTCCGAAGTTTGTGCAAGGATTGTGTTTGATTTTGGTAATGTTGATTTACCACAGAAAAATAATAGTCCTGTAAAGCTGAATTGTTTCCCTCCTTTAAATTGCTCAAAATTGGGTCTTGGATTCCTGCCAACATTTGGGTTTCAATAGCTGTTAGTTTTCGGTCGAAAACCCGGATTTCATCCACAAGGGAATGGTCTAATGTTTCTGCAAAATTGGTCCCTCGTTTTCCAATCTGTAAATTCCCAGAATGACCAATACCCCTTTTTTCTTTGCCATAGGCCAAAATGCTTTGCTTCAAATGGTCGGTAAGAACCTTACGTCCTAAACGTTTCCCATTCATATAAATCTGCAAACCAGCAGCCTTACTTGATCCATCATAAGTCATAACAAGGTGCACCCATTCCCCAACAGGCACTTTTTCCTCGGTATGAACTTCAATGGCATTTGCTGGCCAAGTATGGCTCATCAAGGCGGCCAAACTTCCATCTTCTCTAATCAACAATTCGTAACCTCTAAAACCATTTGCAAAACCTCCAGTCTTGGAAAAAATCGGTCCATTTAAACTGTCCTCTATTGCTTTGTACCATAAACTTATAGAAAAAGGGTCGCTCCTTTCAAAATAAGCTATATCTGGACCTAAGTCAACATAACTATCCCCTACCAATTGTATTCCTTTGCCAAATTTCCCCTCCACAGTTAAAATCTCTTTGTCTTTTTGAATAACCACCATGTCTGCCGGCTTGTTCTTATTGGCTAGGTTTTTAAATTTATTATCCATTGGTTTATCAAGTGGATAATGCCCGATTTGACCTTTTATTGTAAATTGAGAATTTGATTGAGCATTCAGATTAGCCAACCAATTTTCAAAGGATTTTGAAGCCTGATTTTTAACACTATCAATAGTTGTTTCTTTTTTCCGAATTTCTCCATTGATATAGGCAATTTTTTTCTCTACTTCTTCATCGTCTTTCAGGATCAAGGTAGGACTAGCATCACCTACATAAGGCACTTGACCTGTTTCATTGATATTATTAAAAAATGCATATAACTGGAAATATTCCTTTTGGGATATGGGGTCATATTTGTGGTCATGACATCTAGCACACTCTGTAGACAATCCTAAAAATGCTTTGCCAAGAGTATTGGTACGGTCAGCGACATATTCTACACGATACTCCTCTGGAATAATCCCTCCTTCCTGACTCTGTGGATGGTTGCGGTTAAATCCTGTTGCGAGAATTTGGTCGTAGGTCGGGTTTGGCAATAGGTCTCCGGCCAATTGCCAGAGAATGAAATCATCATAGGATAAGTTTTCGTTGAATGCTTTTATTACCCAATCTCTCCAAGGCCACATATTCCTCATTCCATCATCTTGATACCCATTAGAATCTGCATACCTGGCCAGGTCCAACCATTTAGAGGCCAACCTTTCGCCATAATGTGGGGATTGTAAGTATTTATCCACCAACTTTAGGTAAGCTTCTTTGGAGTTATCGTTTAAAAAACTCTCCACTTCTTCCATGGAGGGTGGCAAACCAGTAAGGTCGAAAGAAAGTCTTCTGATCAGGGTTTCCTTGCTCGCTTTTTCTGATGGTTCCAGTCCTTTTGTAAGCATTTTAGCATAGACAAAATGGTCTATTTCATTTTCAGCCCATGACAAAGCTTTATCATCCAGGGTGGGGGCATTTATTTTTTGAGGGGGAATAAAGGACCAGTGGGGCTTGTATTTGGCACCTTGTTCGATCCATCGAGTAATTAGTGCGATCTCCGTTTCAGAAAGTTTTAAGTTAGATTCAGCAGGTGGCATTTTCAGGTCTGCCTCTTCTGAAACTATCCGTAGGTAGACACCACTTTTCATAGGATTTCCAGGCACTAAAGCATAATGGTCTTTGTTCTCCCCAATTAAGTCAAGTGCATCAGCTTCCACATCCAATCTTAAATTGGCCTCTCTTTTGTTGACATCCGGCCCATGGCAGGCAAAACACCGGTCAGACAAAATGGGTTTAATGTGCAAGTTGAAATCCACCATTTCTGGTAATTGTTCTTCCACTTCCTCCGAAAACTCAATGGGCTGATTAAAAGGGACAACCCAAATAACAACCAAAAAAATGGTTAATAGAATAGCTATTTTTAATAAAAGACCTTTGTTCATTTTTGACACGATTGGCAAAATTATTCAATCTAATATACGAATTGCCTTTATATTATTTAATGAAAATGTCATGACCTGAAGTATTTGTGTTTGTAAGGACAATGCACAAAACTTCCGGTCATGACAATTGTTATCCGATAAGCAAATAATCGATCTTAATACTTAAGGGGTATAAATCCAAGCGGCTAAATATTTACCAACCTGGATTTTGTTCTAAATTTTTATTGAAAGAAATTTCATTGTCTGGAATAGGCAATAGGTTGTGTCTATCTTCGTATCCATTTGGAAATTTCACCTCAATCAAACCTCCATCAGCAGCCTTAATATCGACAGGATAAAGGTCTTGACCAATTTTCCATCTTTTAATATCAGCCCATAAAATTCCTTCTCCAAAAAACTCCACAACGCGCTCATGTCTTAACTTCTCTCTAGCAGCCTCTTGAGAAAGATCAGTTGGCAAAGAAGTAATTGTAACATCGGTTCGTTCCGTTCTTATTCTATTAATAATGCCAATGGCTTCAGGTATATTTTGATTGGTTTCAATAAGCGCCTCAGCTTTTGCCAGCAACACATCAGCATATCGTAATACGATAAAATTCAATGGTGAAACCCTAGGACTAAGTAAAGGAATTCCTTCTCCAACATTTTTTCGTAATCCAAACCCTACCCTTTGTCCTGTATGATTAGGAACTTCTGAAGGATATAACCTACCCTCAAAAGTTGCTCCAGGCCTTAATATCGTAAAATCCAATCTTGGATCCCTTCCCTCAAACTCATTGTTAGGATCAACGGCTGAACCATCGATCATTTCATATTCGTCTATAATATGTTGCGTAGGAGCAGGATCACTCGCTCCTGCGGCAGCCACACCACCTGGAAGGGCCAGCCATGCAAAGAAATTTCCCTGGCCTTGTTCACCAGCTATGTACTGAATATCAAATAAAACCTCTTCATTGTTCTCATTGTCCAGCTTAAAGAGTCCTTCATAGCTTGGAAATAAATCATACATTCCCAAGGCATCAATTTGCTCGACCATTTGCAAGACTTCAGTGTATTTATTTTGATACAAATAAGCCCTCATTTTCATACCCAAAGCGGCACCTTTGGTAACCCTACCCAATTCATAGCTTACAGGTTCTGAATTTTGAATCGCTATATCATAATCTGAAATGGCCTGCGCCCATGTTTCCTCCAGGGTATTTCTACTTAGTTCGGTTACTTCCTGAGTATTTAACTTGGTTAATATGATGGGTACACCACCATAAGCATCCGCTAATAGGGCATAAGCAATCCCTCTGAGAAAATGTACCTCTCCCAAATAGGTGGCTTTTTTATCTGCAGGAAGATCAACATTTTCTAAATTGGCAATAAAATCATTGGAGAAATTAATGATCCTATAGCACATTGTCCATCGCTCATCTACTAAACCTCCTGTAGTACTTGCGGTAATTGAACCGTTTCCAATTTGCTTTTCCAAACCATTCCAATGTGCCCACTGATAAGCATAGGGTGTGATGGCATCAAAAGTCGGCCCTGAACCATATACTCCTCTATGTTTCAAAACACTATAGATACCATTTAAGGCCAATTTAACATCATTTTCATTCTGCCAAAATGAAACCGTTGTAATCCTGTCTGTAGGATATACTGCAAGAAATTCCTCACCACAGCTACTAAAAAGAAGCATGCCCAGGACTACAAAATTTATTTTAAATATCTTTATCGTTTTCATAATGCTTATAGATTAATATTGACACCAAGAGAAAGAATTTTTGGTAAAGGATAAAAATTATCCCCCGAATCAAAGGTGTTTCTTTCGGGGTCAAATCCCTCATAGTCTTTGGACACTAACGAACCTATATTCTGGGCATTCCCATAAACATATAGTTTTTGAAGTCCAAGTCTTTCTGTTAAAGCAGAAGAGAAAGTATAACCCAACTGGATATTTCTGAGCTTAACAAATGAAATATCGCTAACCCAATATGAAGATGCTTCACTTCTCCATGTATCACTTATTGAAATCCTTGGTACTGTTGTACTTTTATTGTCAACCGTCCAAGCATCTCTCCATTTTTCAGTGATTGTTCCTCCGGAAATCCCCAAAGGTTGGGTCCAAGCATTCTGGGTATAAACATTTGCCCCAGCTATTCCCATGATCACAGTACTTAAATCAAAACCTTTATAATTAACACTTGGCGTAATACCAAAGGTATATTTAGGGATGGTATTCCCCAAAGCCATTTTATCTTCAAAACCTAGACGACCATCATTATTTACATCCTCATATTTCAATTCACCTGCCTGTGGAATATACCCATTGGCAGACATGTGTTCTGAGGCTTCCTGATCAGTTTGATAAATCCCTATGGCCTTATATCCATACAACTCACGATAAGAGTACCCTTCGCGAATCAAGTACAATTGATCGGGGGAATTTTCTCTGAATTTGGTTACCTGGTTTACGATATAAGTCATGTTAACACCTATATTATAACCTACATCATCTCTATCTTTAGCCAACTTTGAGTAGTTGATATTAAATTCAAAACCATTGTTGGTCATTTCTCCTACGTTTTCAAAAGGTGCACTTACCCCCCCGAGAATTGATGGTATAGGCAATTGAACTATGATATCGTTCGTCGTTTTCATGAAGTAATCTGCTTCTACAAAAATCCTATTGTCTAACAAACCAAATTCAACTCCCAAATCTGTTGTAACCGAAGTTTCCCATCCAATGCTCTCATCCACAAGAGCAGTAATGCCCGCTCCAGGCGCAAAACTTCCTGAAAAATTGTAGCTAAGTCCATTGGTTTGATTTACTACAGCTAGGTATGGCCAGTAGGAATTGATATTCTGATTTCCCAGTTGCCCCCAGGATGCGCGTATTTTAAGGTCTGATATTAAATTTTGGCTTTTCATAAAGGCTTCTTCGCCAAGTCTCCAACCTGCTGAAAATGCTGGAAACACACCCCATCGATAGTCTTCTTTAAACCTAGAACTACCATCCGCTCTAAGGTTCATTTCAAAAAGGTACTTGTCTGATAAAGCATAATTTACACGACCAAAATAAGACATCATTCTGAGTTCACTCATGTTTCCATTGGCTTGAAAACCTGCGGTTCCAGCATCTACCTGAATCATCCCCTCTTTTGGTGGGTCTGACCTTCTACCATATACGTCTTTGATTACAGTACTCTCTATTTGAATACCAGCAATGGCAGAGATATTATGAATTTCATTAAAGGTTTTGTTAAAGTTCAAGGTAGAGAATAAGGTGTTATAATTGCTTTGAACGTTCTCTCTACTAGCCTCCAAAATGGTAAGGTAATCCAGGTTTTTTCCTTCTACCCCTGTATTGGTATATCCATAAACCAAATTGTTGTGTCGGTCTCTCAAATTACTATTGTACTGTGAAGTAAAATTGGCCTTCAAAGTCAAGTAATCAGTGAAATCAATGTCTGCAAAAACATTCATTTTGAAGAAATTGTTTTCTGTAAGAGAAAGCCCATTGGCTGTTTCTATTAATGGATTTCTATTGCCTACAATTGTATTTCCACTGCTGTTAATTGCCTGGACAGATCCAAATCTACCGTCTTCAGTATATGGCGCTGTAAAAGGATAGCCACCATTGGCGAAAATATACATCATTCGTCCTATGTTAAATGGTTCTTCAGATGATTTTTTGATACCATTAATACGACCACCGATGGTTAACCAGTCTTTTAATTTCGATTCCAGATTTAAAGTAAGTCCGTATCTACTTGAATTGGAATTAAGCATAATCCCATCCTGATTAAGGTAGTTCATGGATACATAAAACTTGGTCTGCTCAGAGCCACCTTTTACAGATACATTGTGTTCTGTAATGGGAGCCTTTCTAAACACTTCATCAAAGAAATTGGTATTGGGATAAACGTATGGATCACTTCCGTTTTTAAAATCGTTTATCACTGACTCAGGAAACAATGCGCTACCTCCTTGATTGGCTAAGGCCTGGTTCCACATCCCCATATATTCCGCACTATTTTCTATAATATTATAGCGCCTTCCAAGACTTTGCTGCCCAACATAACTACCTATATTCACACTGGTCCTTTCTCCAAATTTCCCCGATTTAAGAGTAATTAAAACCACTCCATTTGCTGCTCTAGATCCATAAATGGCAGAACTAGCAGCATCCTTCAATACCGTCATACTTTCGATATCATTAGGATTGATTTCATTTATGGAAGCCTCTACGCCATCTACAAGTATCAATGGATTTGAATTGTTTAATGTACCCCATCCTCTAACACGAATTTGAGCACCATCACTCCCGGGTTTTCCTGAGTTTTGACTTATCCAAACACCCGGCACCTGTCCACTTAATGCCTGAGAAGCATTGGTAATTGGCCTGTTCTGAAGCTCCTCATCAAAGTTAACTGAAGAAACTGCACCCGTTAAGTTTTCTCTTTTTTGGGTGCCATAACCTACTACCACCACCTCATCTAGAGAAGAGGTATCTTCTAGTAAAGTAATGTTAACAATGCTTTGGTCGGAAATCTGGATCCTTTGGGAAACAAATCCAATAAATGAAAATACAATTGTGGCACCCTCATCTACATTTAAGGTATATTTCCCATCTAAATCTGTGGCTGTACCAATGCCAGTACCGGGTACCGAAACTGTGACTCCTGGAATGGGCTCTCCATTTGCATCTACTACAGTCCCAGATATCTCTGCTCTCCAATCGTTTACATAAACAGGTTTAATCGAATTGGTGTTACCGTACCCGAAAACGGGTGAAAACAGAAATATTAGCAAAACAATAAGGCTAGAAAAAGCCCATCTGGTATAGGGTAAATAAACCCTACTTCTAACAAGTAATAATTTCTTCATTGATTTGAGGTTTAAGAATAAATAAATTCAAGTGTTTGGATAGTAAATAATGACAATCATCAGGAATAAGTCATCACATATATAAGATTTTAACCGTTTATGAAAATTTAATGTAAAACCAATTTACATATGGATAATTAAAACTTAATAACAACCATAAAATGTATTAAATTCTATTATTTAAAACAAATTTTCACCTTAAATTACAATAAAAAATCACTACTTATTTTATCTATTCACCAACTGGCAAGCCTTTATTTCACAAAGCCCAAAACCATTCTTACTAAATCAATGCTTCAATTTTTAAATAAGCTAAAGCTTAGACCAAATTCAAATAGAATGAGATCTAAGCTTTAGACAATTAACATCTATTTGGTAATCAGTTGAATAAACTCAATAATGTTTAACCCGGATTATGTAATAGGATTTCTCCGTCCTGACAATAGTCAGGGGTGAAGCCTGTCCCGTGTTTACGGGAAGTGTTTCAATCGCAAGAAAATCAGGCTGTTTGGAGATTTTAGCATAGCAACGCTATGGTGAAATTGAAAACAGCAACGAAGTGGCTGATTTTGAAGCGATTTAAACACGTAATAGATTGTCTATTGCCTATTTCGGGTTTAACCAATGAAACACCCCTCTAACAATGTCTTCCTTCTCATGTATCATTATTAAAGTGCATTGGCCTACATCGGACATTACAATAATGCTTTCATTTTTGAATGTATACCCGTATATTTTCATTTCTTGAACAAAGCGCCAATTAACCCATGAGACCGATCCATCTTTCTATTACCTTATTTTCTATTTTAATATTTACCAGTTTTTTCATTCTGGCACAACAAATTGAATCCAATTCCGATTTGGTTTACCCCAGCTCCTTCGTTCATCCGGGAATTCTTCAGAACCAAGCAGATTTGGATTATATGAAATCACAAATCCTAAAAGGAGAAGAACCTTGGAAAACAGCCTTTATAAATCTTCAAAAAGAGGCAAATTCCAATTTTGAAGTTCAAGCGTTCACTCATGTTGTCAGAGGTTCTTATGGACGCCAAGGGCAAGGGCATAAAGAGCTTTCAGTAAGCGCAAAAGAGGCTTATAGACAAGCCTTACTTTGGTACGTGAAAGGTGAAGTGTCTCATGCGGAAAATGCCATTGGTATCATCAATGCATGGTCTGAACGATTATGGGACTTTGATGACAATGATGCCAAACTGATAGCCGCACTAACAGGCCAATACTTTCTAAATGCCGCAGAGATACTGCGATACAGTAATTCAGGCTGGGAACAAAAAGAGATTGAAAAGTTTGAGGAATTAATGCTTACCGTATTCTATCCATATATCAAAGACTTTTTCACAGAAGCCAATGGAAACTGGGATGCTGCCATGATCAATACCATGCTAGGAATAGGTATTTTCACAGACCGACCAGATATATTTAAAAGGGCCGTCGATCGTTATTTCTGGGGACCTAATAATGGAGGAATTACCAAATACATATACCCCAATGGCCAAATCCAGGAAACCACCAGAGACTGGCCACATGTTCAATTGGGCTTAGGTGAGTTTGCAAAAGCAGCACAAATTGCATGGACCCAAGGGGTAGATTTTTATGGAGTGGCGGACAACCGCCTTGCTCTGGGTTTTGAATACACGGCAAAGTATATGCTTGGTGAGGAAGTACCTGTTTACGGAGACATTTCTACTAGAGGCAGAGGTGAATTCAGAGACATCTATGAGTCCGTTTTTTCGCATTACGCTAATGTAAAAAAAATAGCTATGCCCTTTACCAAAGAAGCTGTTGCTTTAACAAGGCCAAACTCCACTTGGGGATTTTTAGAAGCCCAAAGAGCTCCGGTTCAACAATCAGCAATGTCCGAAAACTTCAATGATCCTCTGGAAAATGCCCGAGAACAAACTGGTGCAAGGAAAGGTCTAAATCAATTAAATGAAGATGAATACATAAAGGTAAACCCTGGACAATCCATCCAAAAAGCAATTGATAATGGAAGCAAAATTGGGAAAAAGATCTTACTGGCAAAAGGCCAACACCTGTTAAAGGAAACCTTAAAATTACCGAGCAATACCCATTTGGAAGGTTTAGGTCTAGGAACCATCCTTTTACTTGAGGAGAAAGTAAGTGGCCTTACCGTGGGTAACCTAAACCCTATGGCTGAAAATATTACATTAAAGAATTTTGTAATTGAAGGAAGGGAAAGTGCCAAACCTGAATATGACCCCAACCAGGGAAGAAGGGCACGAGCAAGGCAATCAGCTCCTCGAAGAGAAGGCCTGGTTTTAGCAGCTGATTTACCAAACAAAATCCGAAACATTCACCTCGAAAACCTTACGGTTAGAAATTTCACGAAAAATGGTGTATCACTAAGAGGTGTAGCCAATGTGAAAATTACACATTGTGATTTTAGTGACAATGGCTCAAACGTGGTCCCAGGAAAAGGGCTGCATCATAATTTGCACCTATTCCGATCAAAACAGGTTAGTATTAGTGACAGTAGGTTTAGCAATTCCCCTTGGGGTTCAGGAGTCATGGCCAGTTTATGTTCAGAACTAAGTATAGCAAACAATGAAAGCAGCAGAAACAAATTGGATGGGATTCAAATCAATGAATCACAAGGAATTGCAATTATAGATAATCTTTTGGAGGGCAATGATAGAAATGGGCTGTATTTAGAACAATTGAACATTGGCAATATTAATTTAACAATTGACAACAACACCATCCGTAATAATGGAGCTATGGGTATTAACTATCCGAAAGATATCCAAGAAACATGGGCTTATAATTTAATACAACACAACAAAAGAAGCATTGCAAACACAGTACCAAACGATCTATTTATTGAACACTGGAATAAGGTTGCTCAACATATTAATTTACCTGATGAAGTAAAGGACAAGGCCGATAATCCTTTATTAGCAGCACGGTATTTACTTAATTACTTCCAGCAAAGAACCGGTGTACACCACCCCTCAGACAAGCATCACTATACAGGACAAGCTTCTGATAAAGACCGTATGCACACCAATAATGCCATGAAACATGTCATGGTTGGTCAGCCTGCTTATCCGTCACAATTTGTAGGCTGGGACATCAATTGGGAAAGCCAACCAGTAAAAGACAAAGAATGGGTATGGCAACTAAACAGAATGGTTTTCTGGCAAAGTATGGGCAAGGTTTACAAAGAGGATCGCAATGAGGAAATTGCCATAGAATGGAACAAACAGGTTATGGATTGGGTGATTAAAAACCCTAGGGACAAAGATCACCCTCTTGCATGGCGATCCATTGAAGCAGGTATTCGAGGTAACAGGTGGACCCATGTATTTAACAATTTTCTTCATTCACCAAATTTCAGTCCCGAAGCACTGGTTTTCTTTTTAAGCAGTGCTTATGACCATAGCGAATATTTAATGACTAAATACAGCTCTGGAAGCAACTGGGCTTTAATGGAAGCTGAGGGAATGGCTTTTATTGCCATGACTTTCCCTGAATTTAAGGTATCAGACCAATGGTTGGATGAGGCAATCAGACGATTTAACATTGAGATACATGAACAAGTCTATCCTGATGGTCACCAAAGAGAACTTGCATTTGGTTATCATATGGGAAGCATTAGTTGGTTTTTAAGAACTTATGAGCTTGCACAAATGAATGGTATGGGAAATCGGTTTTCCGAAGATTACCTTACCATGATCGAAAAAATGGCAGAAGTGCCAATGAAACTTGCATTTCCTGATGGCACATCCCCTCAATTCGGAGATGCATGGACGGGTATTCCGGGACAGCATTATTCTAAGCTACAAACTTGGGCATCACTTTTTAACAGACCTGATTTTATGTATGTGGGAACTGAAGGTGAAAAAGGAGTAAAACCTAGTCAAACAGCTTTTGCCTACCCTCAGAGTGGTTTGTACTCCATGCGTAGCGCTTGGGATCCTTCAGCTATTTCCTTGGTATTAAAATGTGGGCCAGATGGTGGTGGGCACAGCCAACCTGACAATGGCACTTTTGAACTGTATGCAGGTGGAAGAAACCTTACCCCAGATTCAGGAAGTTTCATTTATAGTGGTGATCCTGAAGGGAGAGCTTGGTTTAGACAAAGTAAAGTTCACCAAACGCTCACGCTAAATGGTGAAAACATAGCCTATGCTCCCAAAGTCCTTCTCTGGCAGCCAGGAGATGAACATGATATTGTTGTCGTGGAAAATCAGAATTATGAGGGAATGACCCATCGAAGAGCGGTGATCTTTTATGACAAATCCTTCTTTATCATTATCGATGAAGCTTTAGGAGATGCAGAAGGAGTACTCGATCTGAATTTTCAACTTGCCCCAGGAAAGGTAGACATGGATGAGAATCAGCTTGCTGTTAAAACCTTATTCGATGAGGGCTATAACCTTTCAATCAAAGCACATGAGACCGAAGACCTTAACCTAACCCCTATGGAAGGCCAGGTATCCTTTATTTATACCAAGAAAGAGCCAAGGCCAGCATTTTCTTTTCAGAAAGAATGGAATGGTAAGGGGAAAGGCATGAGGTTCGTTACAAGTCTTGAACCATTTAAAGGATCAAGCCCTTCTGATGTGGTTGTTAAAGTAGCCTCTAAAACTAAAATTGGAAGCAAAAAGGTTACTTTGGAAATAAGCAAAAATGGAAAAAAAGAAAGCATCTCCTATACACTTGAATAGTTAAACCCAAAAATGGGAATCCATTGTATTCTAAAATCACTTCCCCATTGATTCTGAAGGATTTGAAGTCATAATAACCCCATCCCTTAGGTGCTTTTCGCCATCCTGTATTATTGAAAAACAGTCCCTCCCATAAATCTTCATTTAACCTGGATTATGTAATAGGATTTCTCCGTCCTGACAATAGTCAGGGGTGAAGCCTGTCCCGTGTTTACGGGAAGTGTTGCAATCGCAAGAAAATCAGGCTGTTTGGAGATTTTAGCATAGCTCCGCTATGGTGAAATTGAAAACAGC